>CAIYPD010000148.1 GCA_903928075.1 Candidatus Firestoneibacteriota bacterium | reverse complement strand
ATGCTTTATTTTCTTAAGCGCTTTGATAACATCCACAAAAAGCGCGCAGCCCAGACGGTTATCGAAAGCTTTGGCCATCAAGTATTTTTTGTTTTTCATGACGGTAAACGGACAATCCGGAACAATCGGATCACCGGGGGTGACGCCAAACTCCTCTTCGGCTTCTTTTTTTGAGGAGGCACCAATATCTATGAACATATCTTTCTTTTCAACCACCTTTCCTCGTTCTTCTACTGACATGATGTGCGGCGGTTTGCTGCCCACCACCCCGACAACATCTCCTTTTCCGGTCTTTATTACCACCTTCTGCGCTAAAATGACCTGATCATACCAGCCGCCGATCGGAATAAATTTAACAAAACCCTCTTCGGTGATGTGCCTGACCATAAAACCTATCTCATCCATATGCCCCGGGAGCATTATCCTGGGGAAGCCCGTACCGGAAACCTCGCCTTTTTTTTCAAATATTACTGAACCCATACGGTCATAGGTTATTTTTGTCTCCGATTTAAGATGCCGGATCAGGATATCCCTTACCTCTTTTTCATAACCGGATATTCCATGGGCCTCGGTCAATTCTTTCAGTAACAGATTATCTCTGCTCATATCGGCTCCTTGTCTCTTTGAAAATCATAAGACTTTATTGTCGTTATATAATTAATTTATTCAGGGTGTTCTGTCTATTGGAAAGGTCTACCTAATAGTAAATTTCATAAGAAATCCGGTAAGCACCGCAAGAGCTGCTCCTATCTGAAAATTAAGCACTGGTATTTTTTTAATCTTTACGAGGTAATAACCGGTTAAAACCGCAGCCACCGCGCCCGAATTCCATAAACCGCCAAGAAAAATAAAGACCGCTATTGTAATACGCCAGGCCATCTCGATATATTTCTGCGGGGCACCGGGCCATTGTAATTTTTCGATCTTATCCCCGGTTATCGCCTTTTTTATATATACCTGCATTATTGATGTGGTATAGGATACGAACAAAATCCAGATAATAAATACAAAAATGCCTGTATTAGCATACAGGTCAGCAAGAAATACGGGTCCGGGAAATCCGGGGTTCTCAAGATTAAGAGCGCCAAAACTGATTACGCCGAGAACAAAGATATGCAGTAGTTGATCCAGAAGAAAGGTCGTCAGGTTGTTATTTACCGCCCTGTGATTATACAGGATTTTAGCTTTATCCTGAAAAATATGAAGAGCAAAGCCTAAAATAAAAAGCACTGCGATAAGCCAGTACCGGAAAAAAGGCAGGAGAGCTAAGGCGGTTACTAAACCCACAATCCCGCCGTGAAGGAGCACGCCCCATTTGTACCTTACCTTTATTTGATAAACTCTGTCCGTCTGCAGAAAAAAATCCGCAATAAGATGCGCGGCAAGCAGACGAATAAATATAAACATCCGTAATCCCCCTATTTAATTGACAGCATATATTCTCTAGATTATATCAAAAGAAGCGGTTTTTGTGTAGTTTTTTTTGGTAAGTTTATTTACAATCGCCGCCGGAGCAATCCGCATTGACGACCGTCGTTTTAGCCTTTATATTCAAATATTTATTGAGGTTTTTCATTTGAGAAGCGCGTTAATGACAGCTTTGCAGAAAACGGGAAGATCATCCGGGGTTCTTGAAGTAATAAGATTCCCGTCAATTACAACATCCTTGTCAACAAATTTACAGCCCGCATAAACCATATCATCTTTTATCGCTTTAAAAGCAGTTGCAGTCTTTCCTTTAAGTATATGAGCGGAAACGAGAACTGAGCCGCCATGACAGATTGCCGCAATAATTTTTCCTTTTTTAAAAGCTTCCGCAACAAGCTTATTAACAAACTCATACCTGCGTAGAAAATCAGGCGCCCAGCCGCCCGGGATTATTATCGCATCCAGGTCCGCTGCCGAAAGATTGCCTGCAGAGGTTGTTGCTTTTATGGGGTATCCAAATTTTCCGGTGTAAATCTCCAGGCTCCCCGTTCCGGCAACTATCACTTCTGCGTCTTCTTCTTTGAACCTGTAATAGGGATACATTACTTCCATATCCTGAAACTGCTCGGCAACCAGAATAACAACCCTCTTCCCCTTAAGTTTTCCCATAATTAACTATGCCTCCAAAAAAATAACAGGTCTATAAATGTCTGTCAAAGTCTCTAACGGTCCATAAAGGTTAAAAAACTAGCGCATCATCTTTTTCCTTTACAGACCATTATGGACTTCAACTAAATAAGTAGTCTATGTATGTCTGTCAAAGTCTCTAATGGTCCATAAATGTTTAAAACCTAACGCTTCTGTCTTTTTCCTTTACAGACTATTACGGACCTTTATGTACTTTATAGACCTTCTGCAGTTTGTTATTTCTCCAGTTCAAATGCCCTGAGTCCGGCCACCATCAAGGCGGGCTTTGCACAGGAACTCTTGAGAAGTATATGTTTTCCTTTGATTGACGCTTCGTGCAGAGACTGCATAACATCGAGGACATGAAAAGCAAGTTCTCCGCTGGCTCTATGTTTTCTTTTTGAGAGCAGAGCGCACGCCATATCTGCCACCCCGAGGCCCCGGGAATTTTCGAAGTAGCCAAAGGAAAGAGGCACTTCTTCCCATTCTGACTGTTTAAACCTCTTGATTTTTACCGGGCCGCTAAAGCCATTAGGGTCAGGCACACTAAGAGTGCCTTTCTCGCAGTAAATCTCTATTATCGGAAGGCTCGAGGCCTTAATATCGAAGGAGGTAATCAAAGTTGCCACCGTCCCGGCTTTAAAATCAAGCACACCCGCGACATGAGTGGGAACTTCCACTTTTATTATTTTGCCGTTTTTCGGCTGGCTGGTTATCAATCTCTCTTTAAAAGAAATCCGGGCCGAACTCGTCACTCTTCTCACGGGACCGAGAAGATTTACCAGAGCAGTTATATAATAAGGGCCCATATCAAAGAGCGGTCCGCCGCCTTTTTGATAGTAAAATTCGGGACTAGGATGCCAACCTTCATGCCCCGGACAGGCCATAAAAGCGGCCGCAGCTACAGGCCGGCCTAAATCACCTGCCTCAATTATTTTTCTGCAAGTTTGAATACCCGCCCCCATGAAAGTATCAGGGGCGCAGCCGACCAGAACGCCTTTCTTCTTTGCGGTGTCAATTATTTTTTTACCGTCTTCACGGTTAATCGCCAGCGGTTTCTCATTATAGACACTCTTCTCCGCCTTGATTGCCTGGAGCGCTACTTTTGTGTGTGCCTTCGGAATGGTCAGATTAACGACTATTTCTATTTCTTTATATTTAAAGAATTTTTCCGGCGAAAGCGCCTTAGCAATACCAAACTCTACGGCCTTTGCCTCAGCTTTTTTAAGATCAATATCGGAAACCGCCACAAGTTCAACCGATTTAAAAAGTTTAAGATTTTTAAGATAAATAGCACTGATATTTCCGCATCCGATAATCCCGACCTTTACTTTCTCCATAATTCTTCTCCTTTTCATCAGCTTCTCTGCCACAAAGCGTTGGCGGATTTCGCAATGCTTAACTTCTCATAATTCATCTTGTTTTTCTTCTATCTATTATCTATTGTTCCATTCCTATATCCCGGGGAAGGTCTGGTTGGGGATTATTTTTATATCCTATTTTATCTTTATCAAAATCCAGGCAATCAGCGGCAGGGCCGGAACCGTAAGTAATAAATATCTGTATACACGGTTAATATCCGTACCAAAGTATTCACAGGTTAGCAAATAGCAAAGGTGTACGGGTGAAAGCATGACCCCGCAATAGCCGGAGATGAAGGCAAAAGACAGTAAGGGAAGGTCCACTGTGCCGTTAGAGCTTGCTACAATCAGAGGGATTAGTAAAGGAAAGGTTACCCCTATGTATGCCTGAACTATCCCGGTCAACAAACCGACTATAAAAGGAAGCACAAACAGAACTACCAGAAGCGGGAGTTTCATAATAGCAAGAAAACTCACCATCTGGGTTACGGCTCCGCTGACTTCAAGCATATTTTTAAAGAGCATCACGCCGTAAATCAGCACAATTATGTTTAGACTGAAGGCCTCTTTAAGGTAGGCAATCAGGCTTAGTATTTTTGTTTGATAAACCAGCAACTGAATCAGGACAACTATAAGAAGCGAAAAGATTAGCGGAACCTTGAGAAATAAAACGGCAAATATTATAATCGCAATCGGCAGTATCCCTTCAAAGAGGGCTACTAAATGCTGAACAGGATGCTTATCGCTCTCGGCGTTTTTAAGAAGTTTGGGAACTCCCCGGAAGGCAACAAACCAGCCTATAATCAGCATGAAGACAGAATAAACCGCCTGATACCTGTTAATATCGCTTAGCGAAATACCGGAAAGCACCGCCATCAGAATAACTCCGGGATAGAGAGGGAATACCGGCTCCCAGATGTGCCTGAACCAGTAATTTATGAAACTAAGTTTCTCTCCCGGCAGGTGGAGGTCTTTCGCGGCTTGACCGGTCAAGGGAGCCGAAAACCTGGCGCCCCCCGCCGAAGGCAGAGTCCCGAGGAAGATCGGGAAAAATACTGCGACCTTTCTGGAATCTTTAATAATAAAACCTATTGACCTGAACATCCGGTCAAAAGTGCCGCTTTTCCTAAGAATTAACTCAAGCATGCCAATGAGAAAAAGAATAGCAATCAATTCCAGGGTAACAAAATTACCTTTTGAATCTTTTTCTATAAAGGTATAACCAAAAGTTGAAATAACTTTCCAAAATCCGACCGAAAAGAAAACTGCCATCAGAATTGAAGCGGCTGTTAAAGTAAGACCGAGGCTCACCTTTAACCTGAGTCCCAGAAGTACCGCGCCAAATATTATGGTCAGATAAATAAACGCCGCAACTTCCACAGTCCAACTCCTTTAGAATTAGAATACAAAATAACAAGACGACAAGAAAACAGAATTAAAGCCTTTATCTTATTCTTTTTCTATAACCTTCAACGATTTTAGACTTTAAAACATTATAAACATTAAAAACTTTACGAACTTTACTTTATTACTTACATTTTCGAAGGTGCCGACACCCCTAAAATCTTTAAGCCCGCGCGAATAACATTTCTGGTCCCCAGACAAAGGGCCAACCGCGCCGCTGAAAGTTCTTTATCTTCTGAGACCACCCGATGCTTGGCGTAAAAAGAATGATAGAGCTGCGCCAGTTCCTCTACATATTTCGGGACCAGATGAGGATCGTAGTTCAAAGCCGCATGTTTTAAGATATCAGGAAAACATAAGACTTTTCTTATAAGTTCTGACTCTTCGGGACTCTTAAGGAGCGAGTAATCAACCGCATTCAAATCCGGCTCTATTATTCCTGAAGTTTTTGCAAATTCGATTACATTGCAGATTCGTGCATGCGCGTACTGCACATAAAAAACGGGATTTTCGTCGGTCTGTTTCTTTGCCAAGTCTATATCAAAATCAAGATGGGAGTCGAGCGAGCGCCTTAAAAAGAAATACTTGGCCGCATCAGCCCCGACCTCCGTTATCAGCTCATCCATAGAAATGAAATTGCCCTGTCTCTTACTCATCTTATAAGGTTTTCCGTCTTTAAGCAGGTTAACCTGTTGAGCAATAAGTACCCTGAAGTTTTCAAGAGGCAGCCCGCCGATGCTTACTGCCGCGGAAATCCTGCCTATATAACCGTGATGATCCGGCCCCAAAATATCAATAATATTGTCAAAACCCCTGCTAATCTTATTGAAATGATAGGCTATATCAGGAAGAAGATAGGTAGGAACGCCGTCACTTTTAATTACAACCCGGTCTTTATCATCAATGGGTTTGTTTTCTTTATTCAGCACGGCCGTGGAAGTAAACCACTTGGCACCTTCTTCCTCTTTTATCATCCCCCGCTCTTTAAGCAACGCAAAGGCTTTGTCGAGTTCGTGTTTTTCATGGAGCTGACTTTCCTGATACCAGACATCAAACTCCACACCATAGTCCTTCAGGCTTTTCTTCTGCCCTTCTATCATCATTTCAAGCCCGACGGGCTTAAAAGCGGCTATGCGTTCTTCTTCCGGCAGAGCAAGATACCTGTCGCCCTGTTTTCCGATAATTACTTTTGCGATATCTTTTACATATTCTCCGCCATAGCAATCCGCAGGGAATTCAATTTTTTTACCGAGCGCCTCTAAGTAGCGGAGGCTTATTGATTTTCCAAAGGTGTTAGTCTGGACACCTACATTATTTATATAAAATTCCTTGGTGACCCGGAAACCCGCATTTTCAAGCAAATTTGCGATTACATTTCCCGCCGCCGCCGCCCGGGCGTTAACAATATTCAGCGGGCCTACAGGATTTGCCGAAACAAATTCAAGGTTAACCCGTTTGCCCTGTCCGGTAGTTGAAGAATAAAAATCCACTCCCAAGGCCGCTTTTTTGATCAGGTTAAAAAGATATTCATCGGCAAGAAAAAAGTTAATAAAACCCGGGCCCGCAAGTTCAGCTTTGCTAAAAACCCCTTTATCAAGAGTAAGACCGGCAAGGATATTTTCTGCGACTTCACGAGGGGATTTTTTTAAGTTTCTGGCCACCCCTAAGGCAATATTAGAAGACAGATCTCCGAACTTTATATGCTTAGGGGTCTCAAAACCTATTTCGGGAATAGCTTCTGCGGCTACGCCACTATTTACGAGAACTCTTTTTATTTCCTTTTGTAGTTTTTCCTTTACCTGCTCCAGCATCTTTCTTTTTTCCTTTTGTAACTCTCTTTTTTAGTATTCTGGCTGTTGTTTTTAGTTTTTTAGCGGCCTTCTTTGCTTTTTTCTTAGCCTTTTCTTTTGCCGGGTCGCTCGTTTGCACACTTGATGCTTCTACCGCCTTAACCGGTTCGCCGAATTGAATAACCTTAGCATCTCCCCAGAGACGCTCAAGAGAATAAAATTTTCTGGTGCCTTCTTCAAAGACATGAACAATTACATCACTGTAATCAAGCAGCATCCAGTTACTTTTATTATCGAGTTCCGTATGGTAAGGATAGGCTCCGACCTTACGAAGCTCATCTTCGATATTATTTGCAATAGCTCCGACCTGCGCAAAGTTATCTGCGCTGGCAATAACAAAAAAATCCGCAACATAATCAAGTTTCCTAAGGTCTAAAATAGTAATATTAGAAGCCTTTTTCTCGCTTGCAAACTCCGCAGCCAGCTCTGCCAGCCTCATTCCTTCGATTTTCATAACTCCCCCCAAAAAAGTAAGACTTATATAGTAAATCCTAAAAGTCTCTTTACGGCACTTAAATTACCGTTTATTGCTTTTGTATTTTAGCATATTTGCGGGTTAAATAATAGTTTTCTAATTTTTAAACTCTACGCCTTCGGGCTTAAAGCACACGGGTTACGGGAAAATGTGTCGTCCATTTTCCGGAGAATTTGTCAAAACAAAAGAGATAAGCCTACCTGTGCGTCCTATTCTCAGAGCTGGCGGGAGGAAATACTGTTTTTTCCGTGTTTTTTGACCTTATACATTTGAGCATCAGCTTCTTTAATGAGTTCCTGAATGGTACAGTCACCTCCGGAACAGGTAACAACCCCGATACTGAAAGAAACCGATAAATTATTTGCTTTTGCCATTTCATCAAGTTTCTCTTTGACATGTTTTAATATTATTTTAACTTTTTCTGCATCCGTCTCCGGGAATATTGCAGCAAATTCATCACCGCCCAAGCGCGCAGCAACATCAGTAACTCTTATATTGCTGACTATTATTTTGCCTATTTTCTTCAGAAGTTCGTCTCCGGCAGCATGTCCACTCTTATCGTTAACTCCTTTAAAATTATCCACATCCAGGTAAGCAATAGAAAAGTCCCTCTTATACCGATTTGCGCGCTGGATTTCACTTTTTCCTGCCTCATAAAAACTCCGGGAATTAGGTATTCCGGTCAAGGAATCAATTCTTGCCGCCGTTTTTTCCCTTAACAGGCCTTTTTTTAAGTTATCTATCAGAAAGGAAATAATCAAGAAAATGCCCATCCTGGACAGGGCATTCCAGGAAACAATCAACCAGTTATGAATATAACTCTCGTTTATATCAGAAGTGAGCCAGCACAATACGCCAAGAAAAGAAAAGGCCAATGAATACTCTCGGCCCAGCAACCAGGCTGAGATACTTATAGGAATGAAATAAAATATTGAAACTGAAATTTCTATCCCGGTCAAAAAATCAAGATATGTTATTAAAATAAGAATAAGGATGTTGGCGACAAAAATGCGCCCTTTAGGCAAAGCAGAAACTCTATCAAGAAATAAATACAGCCTGTTGCGGAAGATTTTATACATCTTTATTTTATATCAAAATATTTCTCATTTTTCAACCATTAATAATTATGTGGCAGGTTACTTCCTGCTCTCAAATAATTCTTTCGTTTTAACGGAATCAACTTTCCAGTAGGCTTGTTTGTCTTCGTAAAACGGAACACCCGGAAGTATAAAACGCGAGCTGTCATGCAGGTCATAGCTTCTAAAAACCCTGTAGAGATAGGCGGCGCGGTCCGGCGGCACATTAGTATTCATACTTTTAGAAACCCGGGCATAAAGACTCAATATATTACCGGCATTAAGTTTTTCCATTATTATAGCGGCGAGTTTGAACATAAATTTTTGCTGGCGGTCCATCCTGCCGACATCGGCATTCCCGTCTTTTCTGAAGCGCAAATATTTAACCGCATCACTTCCGTTTAACAGCCGCACTCCGGGATCAAAATCTATAAGCAAACCTCCCGCCTCATCCTTGTAATACATCTTCTGTTCTATATTTACTCTGACCCCTCCGAAAAAATCCACTATCTCTTTAATCCCGTCGTAATCCACCTGCGCGTAGTAATTTACCTCTTCCCGCAGCACCGTTGATACAATTTTCAACATCTCGTTATTCGCCTTGGGATAGCTTCCGGCATTATAGTTTATAACATAAACGGAATTTATCTTTCTGGTTTTTTTTCGGTATATTACCCTGGTATCCCTGGGAATGGAAATAAAAGTAATCTTCTTTTGTATAACAGAAAAATGCACAACTATCAGAGTGTCAGCATGATGGGTATATTCATCAGAGCTATCCGTACCCATTAACAGGATATTAACATCCTGTTCCAGCCGGTTATTATATAGATATAGCCCCGTTCCGGTCCCCGCAATAAGCAATAGCGCTATGATTATAATAATAATCCATCTCATCTGATATACCTGTTCCATGCGGAAATAGATTTTGGATGTATGGTTTTTCCGCCCTCAAGCACATAATTTATTTTTTTTGCCAGGGCAGCCACAAAACCCAGGGTCAGGTCTTTCTTTGCGGCTCTTCTTATCCCGTCAACACCTTTGAATTTCCTGTTTTTCTCTGCAGAATCCGCAATGTAAATTATTTTATCCAGTGCGCTCATATTATTATCAGCCGTACTATGTTTTCTAATGGCAGACAGCACCGCTTTGTCTTTTACACCGAAAACTTTTACGGCGATGACTGCGCCAAGCTTATTATGCCAGAGCGGCCTTATTTTTTTTTCGAAGGGATCAAGTTTAATGTATTTAAAATACTTTTTACTCCTGTTTAAATCTTTACCCGCATCATGCAATAGCCCGGCCAGAACAGCTTTTTTTAAGTCAACTCCGTAGCGCTTTGCGAGATCCAGCGACATAGCGGTAACGCCGAGGGTGTGCCGGTATTTCCCGGGCGGCAGATTTTGCTTTAGATATTTTTTTATTTCATTTTCCGTATATTTTATGCTCATAGATATATTTTTCCACCGTTTCCGGCACCAAATAGGTTACCGGCAATCCTTTTTTTATCATTCTTCTTATCTCGCTCGAAGAAATATCTATATTTTTTATTCCGATAAGAGTTCCGAACTTTGAAGCTTTTTTCCCGGCCTTAAAACCCGGCCGGGCCATGATAAGCAGATGCACTTCTTTAATAAGCTTTTCCCACTCTTTCCAGGACTCTATCTGTCCGACAATGTCCGAGCCGGCAATAAAATAAAGTTTGTCTTTTTTATAAATATTTTTTTTAAAATACCTTATAGTATCTATGGTGTAGGACTTTGAAGTCTTTTTGAGCTCATAGTCCGAGATTTCAAACCCCGTAAAAGCTTTGGTCGCCAGTTTAAGCATTTTCAACCGGTGTTCGGCCCCGGTTATAAACGCTTCTTTTTTATGAGGCGGTCTACCCGCAGGAACAAAGATAACCTTATCCAACCGCAAGCTTTTCTTTATTTCCTCGGCAGAAATCAAATGCCCCAAATGCACCGGGTCAAAGGTTCCGCCAAACAACGCAATTTTTCCCATCTCATTCCCCTTAAAGCAGCTTGCAAAAAATTACCCATAATTATTTCAGAAAATGTGGCCTAACGCAATACTATATACAGGGGTTGAGCCGCCGTCCGTTCGAAACCCCGCATCCAGTCTGAGAAGCACCGGCATTGTTTGCCAGATAAAACCATGGATTCTAAGTCCAAAACCCACCCCGTTCTTCAAGTCTCCGCGCCTTACGGGCACAAAATTATTAAAAATCAGAGCCTGGTCGGAAAATATCCCGAATTTTATTTTCTTAATCAGAAGCCAGCCGGCAGGCCAGACATTAAGTTCGGCTTTTTCTACCAGAGGAAAACGCAATTCCAGATTTGTTAAAATAAGATTGCTTCCGTTATACTCCCCGGAAAAATAGCCTCTTACAATCTCACCGCCCAGGTCAAAAGATCCCGGGTTATTGCCCGTAGAAGCCCCGCCAAACAGTCTTATGCCTATCGTGGTTTCCCGGTCTATGTATATGTATTGCGTTGTTTCCGCCAGGATATTTAAAAAGCTCTCCGTTCCCCACAATACATAATCAGCTCTTTCAAGAGAGAGATTAAAAGCCCCGCCCGCACAAGCCTCATCAATATTGTAAGAAAGACGGTCGTTCACAAAAGAAACGGAAATAGAATTGGTAATCTTCCTATAGCCGGTTCCGACACCTTTATAATAAACATTATCCTTTACATAGGTGCTTAAAGCAAGCTCAATTCTGTTGTAGCGGTCAAAAGGATAGATTAAAGGCAGAGCCAGCCCGTTTTCCTCGGTGTAGTAGCTGCCAGAGGTACCGTCGTCATACAAAGAAGAACCGTATTTTCTCCAGGTGTAAACGGTGGCTCCAAAATTTACCCGCCAGGCGTAATTTCTGTAACTGAATTGCCCGCCGGTTTGCACCTCTTTTACCGCCGCAGCAAATATTTCAAAACTGTTTTCACCCAAAAGATCCGAGGCCGAAATATACCCGCCACCGAGCAGCCCGCTTTCGGTATCGTAACCGGCGATAAAATAAATAAGATCCAAAGAAAAACTGATATGATAAGGAACCACCGGAAGGTTGGAAAGTTTGTAGTCTTTCTTAACCGGCAGGGGTGCCTCCTCCGGCGGGAGGTCCACCCGCACAAGACCCGGCCTTTGCGCGCTGTCCAGCAGGTAGAGATTATAACTGCTTTCCTCAAAATAGGAAAATACAATTTTCTTACCGTCCCTCGAGGTCTCGGGAGAGAAGACTCCGCCTCTTACATCCGTAAGCATGCTTACCGACTTTGTTTTTTGTTCATATAAGTAGAGATTATAAATCCCATTATAATCTGCACTAAAATATAAGTTATTTTCCGCCGTGCAAACCGTGCCGGTATAATTAACTTTACCCCCGAGAAGAAGTTCGGGTTCCCCGCCGGTTTCCCAGCCTTTTATTTTGTAAAGATTCCTGTACCCATTTTCCCTTTCTGAAGAAAAATAAACATCCGCGCCGTCCGGGGAAAAAACCGCTTCAGTCTCGTCGTACCTGTCTTCAGTCAAACGCTTTACAATTTGCCCTTTCATATTACCGACATAAATATCAGACTTTCCTTCTTTAACACCTATAAAAACAAATTCGTTCCCGGTATTGAAACTCGGCGAATAGACAAGATCAAGACCAAAATCGCTTTCGAAAACAACTCTTTTTTCTTCCAGTTCCAGAATTCTTATCTTTTGAGTACCTGCCGCTTTTGAAGCAAAAGCCAGATATTTCCCGTTGCGCGAAACAGAAAGCGCATTGCCGGCAGAGGCAAAGCTGTCGTACCAACGGCCTATAAGTTCTCTAACGGCCCCCGTCTTAAGTACCAGCTCATTAAGTCCGGTATACCCCAGAGCATCCGAGAAAAAATATATTCTTTCCCCGTCCGCAGAAAAAACGGGCCGGGTATAATAAGCAGGATGCAGCCCGTCGGCGGCAGTAAGTTTTAAAGCGTAATCCCGGGCTTCTTTCTTGCCTTTCGCTTGAGCAAAATATTTCTCTTTTAAGTCGTATTGCCATTTCTTATCAAAATCAGCCAGTTCCAACCCGAGCAGTTTACCGATGATCAGGTCCTGTGTATTTGCCAGATAACCGAATTCTCTCAGAATAAGCCCAACTTTATCTTTGCCGTAAGTTTTGGCTATATAATCAAAGATATACTGCGATTCTTTGTACATAAGGACAATGTCCCGGCCTTCTATATAATTAAAGCTCCCCAGATAGTCAATACCTTTTATGCGGTTATTAATAACTCCGTCCCTGAGCAGCATATCGGTTATAGAACTGTCATAATCCTCAGCCTCGTATTCGGCCATACCCTCCATTACCCAGATTGGAATAAAGAGAGCTTTTGCAAGCTGAAAGGATTTAACCTGTCCCCCGTAGAGAGATTCAAATTGCAGGGCATGGGTCATTTCGTGCGTAAGGACTTCTTTCATACGCTTTGGAGAAGTTACGACCGGCAATACCATCCTGTTTTTCAGAGATTCCGTAAAACCTCCCACGCCTTCGTCTATCAAACCCGCGGTAATATTGGTTTGTTCGAAATCTATATTTGAAGAATAGATAAATAGCTTTATCGGTTCCGCGGGAAATACTTTAAGGCTGCCGGACAGCTTGGCGTAAGCATCCTCTGAGACAATGGCGAACTCTTTCGCCAGGTTTTCATCTTTCAAAGTAAAGTAAATATCAAAATTACCGCTTAGCAGCTCTTTCCATTCCAGCTGTTTATAATTTACCTTATTCTTTCCGTAGGAAAGTGGGAAGAGCAGTACCGGGATAAGAAGCAGAAGGATGGTTTTTTTCAGTGTCGTTGACAAAGACAACTCCCTTAGGAAAAAGAACTTTTGGAACAGGCTTCGCGGCTGGAGCAGCAACCGTCACAATTATGCCCCGCGGGGCGGCAATTCCCGCCGGCTTTAACGCCGAAGGCTGACATTTTTTTAACTACTTTGCTGCTGCCGCAATTGACGCAGACAACTTTGGCCGTATCGTAACTGCAAAAAAGTTCTTCAAAATCTTTCTTGCATTTTTTGCAGGTAAATTCAAAGAGAGGCATATTTTATTCCCCGTAAAGGAAGCACAAACCTTTGAAAAGAAACTTATTTAAGCGCCCCTCGGTCTCTTCGCTACCTGATAGATATCCGATGAAGCTTATTTTTTTCTTCTCATAAATGACAACGGGTTCGCCTTTAAGCCCCGCTTTTTCTGCGGCATACTTTACCGCCTCCTCCTGGGTTCCTAAAAAATCCACAAGCCCCAGGCCCAGCGCCTGATTTCCGGAGAAGATCCGTCCGTCCGCTATTTCCACTATGAATTTTTTTACATCCGCAGTCACCGGCTTTTCCACTCCCCGCTGCTCTTTAAGTATTTTTATTATTCGGGTTCCTCGGTTCTTAACAATGGTGTCAATGAACTGGCTATGAACATCATCAAGCACGCCCTGCATAAGAGCTTCCTCTTCTGGGGTCATTTTCCTGGACATTGAGCCGATATCCTTATGTTTGCCGGCTTTAATTGTGATTTGCTCCAACCCTATTTTTTTAAAAAGCTCCCCGAAATTAAAATAACTCATGATGACTCCGAGCGAGCCGGTTACCGTACCCGGATTAGTGAATATATAATCCGCAGCACAGCCGACATAATAACCGCCGGAGGCAGCCACACTGCCGAAAGAAGCGACGACAACCTTCTTTTCTTCTCTTGCTTTGTAAATTTCCCGGTTGATTTCCTGACAGACAGCAACTCCGCCTCCCGGTGAATCAATACGGAGAACTATGGCTTTTACCGAAGCGTCATTACTGAACCTTCGAATACTTTCGGCGATATATTTTGAATTAAAAAGCGGCCCGGCAATATTCACGACGGCCACCTTTCCGCCGCCGATTATATTCACGCCATTCCTTCTGACATAGAAACCCCGGCTTGAAAAACCGAAATACGCAATATTAAGAAGGACTATTATCCCGATTATTATCAGAACAAACTTTAAAATTTTCTTATTCCTGGCATCCATTTATTTACCCTGCCCGCCTTCCGGCTCAGTATTCCCTGTCTTCACCGGTTGCTCTTCTAAAAGCGCTTCCTGGTTATTTTTAATAATATCCCCGAAGGTACCCTTCCCCTCGCTGCTGTTGCTGTATTTCTTGAGCTCCTCGGCTTGCAGCCCTGAGTTCAGCTGCTTAACGCTCAAGGAAATTTTTCTTGCTTCGTTGTCAAGTTTAATGACCCGGGCTTCCTTGATATCATTTATCTTTACTGCATCTTCTATTCTGGCTATTGGTTCATCGGCAAGCTCAGAGATATGAATAAAACCCTCTAAATCCGGCTCCAGCTCAACCAACACGCCAAAACTGGCAACCTTGGTAACCTTGCCTTTAACAACTGCTCCAATTTTATATTTTTCGGGAATTTCGGATATCCAGGGGTCCGGGGTGAACTGTTTTAAGCCCAAATTGACTTTACGGTTGACCTTATCAATGTTTAAAACAAGCGTTTCCACTTTTTCGCCTTTTCTAAATACCCCTTTAAGTGTGGAAAACTTTTTAGTCCAGGAGAGATCTTTTTTGTTAAGAACACCTTCAATGCTGTTCTCAAATTCAAGATAAATCTTGGAACCGGAGTAGCCGGTAACCACGCCGGTAACGCTCATATTCGGCAAAAATTTCCGTTCTATTTCCTCAAAGGGATCGTGCTCCAGCTGTTTCAGGCCAAAGAGGATCTTCCTGTTATTCTTATCCAGATTCAATATCTTAACCTTTATGGCTTCTCCGACCGCCAGCAGTTCCGAAGGGTTTTTTACTCTTTTCGTCCAGGACATATCGGAAACATGAAGAAGGCCCTCAATATTTTCGTCTATTTTTATGAAAGCCCCGTAGTCTACAATATTTACTATTTTTCCGTTAATAATTGAGCCCATAGGATACTTCTCTTCTATTTTCATCCAGGGATCATCCTTCAACTGCTTAAGTCCAAGGGAAATTCTTTTTTTCTCCCGGTCTACTTTTATTACTTTCACATCTATCTCAGAATCTATTGCGATTACTTCCGCCGGATGAGCGACTTTTCCCCAGGACATATCGGAAATATGCAACAGCCCGGTAACCCCTCCGACATCGATGAAGGCCCCATAAGAGGTGATGGATTTTACGATACCTTTTTTAATGTCCCCTTCCGCAACGGTGTCCCAGAGTTCTTTCCTCTGCCTGCGGCTCTTGTCGAGCACGGCAACCTTATGGGAAACAATAATCTCGCCTTTTTTCTTGCCGTATTTTATTATTTTTACCGGTATGACTTTACCGGTAGCGTTCTCCGCGCCCCCCACTTCATTGCCCTGAAACTGGGAATTCGGCAGAAACACTTCCACGCCGATGTCCACTATAAAACCGCCCTTGATGGGTCTTAAAACTTTTCCGTCTATAGCTTCTTT
>CAIYPD010000147.1 GCA_903928075.1 Candidatus Firestoneibacteriota bacterium | reverse complement strand
CCGCTATCCAGGCCACAGACTCTACATGCATAGGATGAATGCCAAATAGTAAGGCAGTAATAAACGCAGTTCTTGGTTTTTCACAAAGCAATAAAATAAAATAAAAAACAAGAGCACAGTTAAAAAGATGTAAAAGCAGGTTATTCAAATGATAAAAGAAAGGATTTAGCTTGAAAAAAGTGTATTCAAGATTATAAGAGAAAATGGTTAAGGGAAGGTAGCTTTCGGTAAATATTTTAACAGTGTTTTGGAGGCTGAACTCTTTGATGGTCCCGTTGTTAAGCACATAATAATCGTCGTCCCAGTTTGTGAACTTGTTGTTTAAGGACGGCAAAAAAGCAAGAAAAGTCACCGCAAGCACTAAAGCAACTAAGAATTTCCTATTATTCATCGATCCTCAAGTATTTAGAAATATTTTTTCCTGAATAACTATCGGTCAATTGCTCTCAAAATTTGCGCCACGCGTAAATTTTGGAGCTGGAGATCAGGATCGAACTGACGACCTTCGCATTACAAGTGCGATGCTCTACCAACTGAGCTACTCCAGCAACAGGTTTGCTTCAAATATCCTTCGCCTGACTAAATCCGCAATAAATACTTTACGGTTATCATTATACCTGATTTACAATAGAGAAGTAAACTACCATGGAAATATTATTTATTTGCCCGATGTTTTTACGGAAAGAAATCAGCCCGGAATACGATCTAACGAATTTCTTTAAATAGTTTCTTAAGGTTTTTAATATAAGGAGGCCGTACGACTCCCTTTTCAGTTATTATTCCTGCAATTAATTCATTAGGCGTGACATCAAAAGCTGGGTTATAGACTTTAATCGCGTCCGGGGCTGTTTTTACTCCTTTTAGACTTGTAACTTCTTCGGCTTTCCTTTCTTCGATAGGAATTAATTTACCTGTTTTCAAAGTAATATCTATTGTAGAGGTGGGTGCGCAAATGTAAAATGGTATTTTAAAGTGCTTCGCCAGAACCGCAAGCATATAAGTTCCTATCTTATTGGCCGTGTCGCCGTTAGCCGTAATTCTATCTGCGCCGGCTATTACGCTCTGTATTAACCCTTTAGACATTATATGGCACGACATATTATCCGTAATTAACCGGAAAGGAATACCTGCCCGTTTTAATTCCCAGGCCGTCAATCTTGACCCTTGGAGCAAAGGCCTGGTTTCGCAGGCAACAACACTTATTTTTTTGCCTTGTTTATGAGCCTCATTCAAAACGCCAAAAGCAGTACCTACCCCGGCAGTTGCCAGGACCCCGGTATTACATATGGTCATAATGGTTGTACCTTTTTTAAAAAGTTTTGCGCCGTTTTTTGCCATTTTTTGGTTGATTAGGATATCCTGCTTTTCGATAAGAAGAGCCTCTTCAATTATTTTCTTTTTTATTTCCAAAACAGGCAGATTAGAAAGAGAGTTTAACCTGGCGGTCATCCTGTCGAGCGCCCAGAACAAATTAACCGCTGTAGGCCGGCTTTGCCTCAGTTCTTCAATAGCAAACGCAACTTCCTGAAAGAATTTCATCTTATCACCGGTCCCGGATTTAAGCACGGCAAGAGCCACGCCGTAAGCAGCTGAAACTCCGATGGCCGGAGCCCCTCGAACCGCAAGGGTCTTTATGCAATAAACTACCTTCTTGTAGTTTCTGCATCTGATATATACCTCTTTTCCGGGCAAAAGTCTCTGATCAATCATTACAACAGAATTATTTTCCCAGGCAACGGTAGGGAGCATTATATTTTCACCTCTTTAACCACCGCACTCATTATTTTTGTAAGATTCGGCTCGGCTCTGGCAGCATTACCTATGATCTTTTCAATATTTGCCACCTCAAGATATCCGGGGATACACATATCGGTAACTACGGAAATACCAAGAACTCTTAACCCGCAATGCCTTGCAACAATAACTTCAGGAACCGTCGACATACCTACTGCGTCCCCGCCCATAGCAATAAGAAATTTATACTCTGCCTCAGTTTCCAGATTTGGACCTATAACCCCGATGTACACTCCCTTGTGAAGTTTAATCTTTAATTTTTTTGCTATGCTCCCGGCCAATTTTAATAATTCAGTATCATAAGTTTGATACATATCAGGCCACCGGGGACCGAGTTTGTCGTCATTCGGTCCGGCCAAAGGATTATCGCCGAGAAGAAGTGAGTTGTGATCCGAAATCAGCATAAGTTCGCCTGCTTTATAATTTTTATTGAGCCCACCGGCAGCATTTGAAACCATTAGGACTTTAGCGCCAAGTTCTTTCATCACATATACGGGGAAAGTCACCTGTTTATAACTATAGCCTTCATATCTGTGGAATCTCCCCTGCATTGCTACAATCTTTTTATTTCCCATTTCTCCCAATATTAATTTACCTGCGTGCGCTTCGACGGTAGAAAGCGGAAAATTGGGAATATCCTTGTAATTTATCTCTATTTTATTTTTTATTTCATTGACCAGTCCGCCAAGGCCCGTACCCAAGATTATAGCGACTTCAGGAACCGTTCCGGAAATACTCCTTATTTTACTCACAGCCTGTTTTATTTTTAGAATTTGCTCACTCATTATTCCCCCTTATCGTAAGTAAAGATGCTTACAATAATTACTTGGTCATTTCTTCGGATCTTTTTTTTGCGGCTTCTACCGCGTGTAATACTATTTTTTTAAAATCTCTGCTTTCAAAAACAGCAAGGGCGGCAGCAGTCGTTCCATTCGGGGAAGTAACCTTTTGCCTGAGCATGGCCGGTGTATCTTTCGAAGCTGACATTAACTTTGCTCCGCCTGAAAGCGTATTGTAAACAAGTATTTTTGCCGTTTTAGCGTCCATTCCTATTTTTATTGCAGCCTCAAGAAAGGCCTCTGCAAACAAAAACAAATAAGCCGGCCCGCTGCCGCTTATCGCGGTAACAGCATCCATAAGCTGCTCAGCTACTTTCGTGACCTCTCCTACGGCCTTGAATATCACTTCTGCTTTTTTATAATGCCCCTTTTTCGCATATTTACCTTTTGAAATTCCGCTCACCCCGGCAAGCATCATTGCGGGCATATTAGGCATCACTCTTATAACCGGGACTTTTTTTCCCTTTATTCCTCCGGCCGCAAGCTTTTCAATATGCGATGTAGATATTCCCGCCAGGATAGAAAGTATCATTGAGTCCGGTTTAAGGTTTTTTAATGCCATTGAGACAGAATCAATATCTTTTGGCTTTATCGCAAGAATAACAACTTCAGACGAATTGACTAATTCCTCATTTGAAACTGCAAGTCTTACTCCATATATTTTTTTTAGTTTTGTAAGACGATCTTTTCTAATATCACTGACAATGATATCCGCAGGTTTAACTGTGCCAGATACGATTAGACCTTTTATTATCCCTTCTGCCATATTTCCCGCACCGACAAAACCAATCTTCATAAACTAGCTCCCCCAAAAAATAGTCTATAAAGTCTGTAAGGTTAGTAAGGATTACAGGTTCCAAATACTTTTTGTTCTTGGACCTTATAGACCTTATTAACTTTATTAACCTTACGAACCTTATTAACTCCTTTTTCCGAATATCGCAGATCCTACCCGAACCATTGTTGAACCTTCTTCTATGGCAATCATATAATCCTGGCTCATCCCCATGGAAAGATGTTTGAAATTAAAATTTGGGTATAAGTCCTTGTTTTCTTCTATTAAATGATCAAGCAGCTCCTTCATTTTCCTGAAAATAGGCCTTAAATCCTCAGGGTTGCTTGAAATCGGAGCTACCGTCATTAAGCCTTCAAAACGGAGATTAGCCAGCGGAGCAACAGCTCTTACAAACGCAGCTGCTTCTTCGAATTTTATGCCATATTTTGATATTTCGTTACCGGAATTAATTTCTATCAGGCAGGGCATAATTTTGTTTATTTTTTTTGCTTCTTTATCTATTTCTAAAGCGAGACGCATGCTATCAACAGAATGTATATAATCAAATATTTTAACAGCATCCTTTACCTTATTTGTCTGAAGATGCCCTATCATATGACGGATAATTTTTCTTTCTGACAGTTCCCCGTATTTTAGTTTTGCCTCTTGAATCCTATTTTCACCGATCTCCGATATACCGGCTTCAAGTGCTTCAATTATCCGCGGGGTTCCGACTGTCTTTGTTACTGCCACCAGTTTTATTGTTTCAAAATTTCTGCCTGATTTTTTTGCCGCCAGCGCAATAATATTTTCAACTTCTCTTAAATTATCCGCTATTATACTCATTTTATCTGTGTTTTGTATTCCTGAGATTTACTCTTTTGCCCTTTTGAGTCGGTCGCTTCTATATAATAATTCAAGGAACCTGCAAAATTAAAACGCCGGGTTTGAGCACTATATGATCCTTCTTTTTTATTGCCTGAAGTGCGGATCATGATCTCTTTTGCCACTTCAGACATTCCCGGGCCCATGTAAACGAGCATTACAGTCTTGAGTTCCCGGTCATCTTTAACGGTCGCCACTATGGTGGTGGCTCTTCCTATAACCGGCGCGACACCGATAACATTGTTTATGACCGGTTCAGTATCTATTATTTCAAAAACTTTTGAATCTTCCCCGAGTTTTCCAGAGGGATTTCCGTCATCACCCAGACGATCCCAGATACTGGCAAGCACTGTATATTTGCCGTCAAGTACGGCCGGATCAACTTTAAACTCACCTGACTTCTCAATTTCTCCGATCTTTTTCAACTCAACTTTTTCATTTAAAATTGTTGAAACCTTCTTCACGGGGTCAAGCACCTCTAATTTAATGAAATAAATGTGAGAGACTTCACCTGTATTACTAAATTTCGCCTTTATACTTACAGAATCGCCGTAGCCAAATTTACCGAGCGTTCCGGTCAGACTAACAGAACCTGAAATAATCGGACCCGCGACAGGGAAAGAATAATTTTTCTCTTCATAGAGTTCTACCGGAGTTTCGGCAGTATCAAGACTGTTGTACACGCCAATCCTGGCTTCGTAGTTCCCGCCGTTCCCGTTAAGCGGAATTAAAGCTTCAAAAACAATCTGCTTAATTTCACCGACACCCAAGGCAAGCATATTCGCCTTCAGCTTTATAGGAGAGGTTCCACCCCTCACGATTACAACAACAGGAAAGTTATGTTCTATTTCTCCTGTGTTCTTTATTTCGACTGTTATGGCGGCCGCTTCCCCTACTTTTATTTTAGTCCCGGAAACTGAAGCGACTGCAATCTTAGAAATAGCAGCCCGGGTTATTCTCTCTGCCACACTGAACGCCTGTTGCGCTTCTGTGACTTTTTTTCTGCCCGGTTCTTTTAAGGCTCCGGCATTAACTATAATATTAATTTTATACAAACCATGAGAGTTTTCCTGAGGAATTAAATATTCATAAGGATACTTTTTGGTCTCTCCTACAGCAATTTGCATTTCTTTTGCAGGAAGAGATATATTTTTACCGGAAGGATCAAGCAGTGAAGCATCAACAGAGAAAAGCTTCTGGATATCTCCGGTATTTTTGACAAAGACATCAAAACCCGCAGCTTCCCCGGATTTTAATTTACCCCGGACCTTCACCGTCTCCACAATTGCTTTAACAATCCGTTCTGAGATATTCTTTTCGAATTCCTGTTCCGCCAGAAGTTTTCTAGACTTATCGTTTGTTTCTCCCACATAGAGTTTAAGCCTCACTTTATACTTTCCGCCTGGAGCTTCCAACGGAATATTATAGTCGTAGGCCATTATTTTAGATTCCTCAATATTCAGTTTAAAATCCATTGCGGGCAATTGTGCTGTTTCGCCCTTAGGATTAACAATCTCCCCCTCCACCGAGAAAACTTTGGCTGCTTCGCCGGTATTTTTGGCTACAGCATTAATCCCCATAACTTCCCCTAATTTTTTTCCGCCTTTAATGTCAATAAAATTAATAACTCCGCTTATTATTTTTTCCGCTATAATAAAGTCCTGCCGGAGCTCCACAATACGCGAATATGTTCCGGAGAATATTGATTTTTTAGCGGTAATATATACAACTGCCGAATAAGAGCCGGGGATCACAGGTTCTGAGAGCATACAGGTAAATTCCGCAGTTTGTTTTTTTCTAGATTCAAGTATTTTTATCTGAGCCGGCAGGGTTGTTTTTATTTCAGTTCCGCTTACAATTTCAAGATTTACCATGTACTCTCTTGATAAATAAGCCAGGCTTTCGAGCTCAACTATTACTTTAAACTCAGCATCAAGTTTTTGCTGCCCTATGCTGCCCTGATAGGCTAAAGAAATATTCGGGGCCAGCAACAGGTAATCATAAACGACGTAGGCAATAACCAGAAGTAGCGCCAGTACAACTGAGATGACCAATGCTGTTTTCTTTAAGGTTTTTTCCATATATCCCCCTTAAGATTGTATACTTTTTAATTCTTTTCCGGATTTAAAATATATAACCCTTCTAGACGGAAGCGGAAGGTTTTGATTTGTTTTAAGATTTCTTGCGATACGCCCGGCTCTTTGTTTTACCAGAAAAGTCCCAAAGCCCCTAAGTTCCAGTTTGCTGCCTTTTTCGACATAATCAACAATGCTTTCAAGAATGATATCAACTATTTTTTCTGCATCCTTTACCGTAAGTCCAGTTTCTTTTGCCACTTTTTTTACAATATCGGACCTAACCAAGATAGTTCACCTCTTCATTTTTGCGGAAGCAGCGCAAGATTTAATTTCAGAGAGAAGCTTTTTGCCGGCAGAAACGCCCTTAATTACGTCGATAGCTTTAATAAGCACACTTTCTTTAACTTCTTTAAGAGTACCTTCCTGAAGTGCTCCGGAAGCTCTTTTATGCCCGCCGCCGTTAAAAAAAAGAGCAATCTTGTTAACATCTACTTCATCCCTTTTAGACCTGAAACTGATCTTAACTTTACCTCCGCTAATTTCGGTAAAGGAAATTGCGACATTAATACCTTTTATGGACCGCGCATAATTTATAACTCCCTCTGAATCACTATAAGTGGTACCGGTTTTTGCAAAAGCTTCCTTTGTAAGAACGGTCCAGGCGATGCCGTACTTATCGTCAACCTGTAAAGAGTTTAGTGCCTTGCCCAGAAGCTTTATTTTCCCGAGCGATGAAACTTCATACACATTCTGATTAACATCTGAAGGGTTTACTCCGTATTTCATAAGTTCAATAACTATTTCATGAGTTCTTCTGGTAGTATTGGAATAGGAGAAACTTCCTGTGTCCGTTAAAAGCGAAGTATAAAGGCAGGTGGCTATATTTAAATCAAGTTTAACGCCAAGTCCTACCAGTATATCAAAAACCTGTTCTCCTACGGCAGCAGCTCCTTCATCTACATAATTGTAGTCACCAAAATAGTCATTGCTCATGTGGTGGTCCAGATTCATGATCATTCCGGATTTCAAGAAATTTTTCTTGAGCTTGCCTACCCTGTTCAGGCTCGGACATTCCAGCGAAACAGCGACACCATAAGTGTTTTTTATTTCTTCGCGGTTCTTTAAGATTCCATTACAGGGCAGAAACTCGTAATTGGCAGGAAACGGATCACTATTGGCAATAGCTACTTTTTTTCCAAGTTTTTTTAGCCCAAATCCAAGCGCAAGCTCAGAGCCAATACCGTCACCATCGGGGCTTATATGAGTTGAAAGGAGATAATCATCATGCTTTTTAAAAGCCTTAACTATTTCTTTGAGAGAATTATTTCGCACTTTACTTTTTCTCCTCCTCCAGCTTTTTCATTATCGAAATAGTTTTTTCAATCTGATCATATTGAGTATCCTCTTTAAACTCAATTTCAGGCATATACCTGAGAATCACCCTTTCTGCAAGAAAATGGCGGACCGCGCCTTTAGCTTTGTTTAGAGCAATAATGGCTTTTTCCTTGGCCTTCTTCTCACCAAAGATACTTACATAAACCGTGGCTTTGCTGGTGTCATTATTAAATTGCACAGCCGTAACAGTTACAAAACCTATATCCGGATTTGTAAGATCTCTCGCAATTATAAGACTGACTTCTTTTTGAAAAAGCCTTGCGAGTTTTTCTGTTCTAAGATGCATCAGCCCTCCAAAGAAGAATATTTATTATTAACTTAATTACTACCATCCCAACAGGGATAAAAATCTAACCACTTAGTTCTCTGCTTTAAAAGTCTATAACTTTGCATAGGTTTTTTCGATAATGTAAACCTCGAAAACATCACCCACTTTATAATCAGTAAAACCATCTATAGAGATACCGCATTCATAGCCGGCCAATACCTCTTTAACATCGTCTTTAAATCTTCTAAGCGAGGTAATTTTTCCCTGACCTATAATAGTCACGCCGCGCTTAACTCTGGCCAAACCTTGCCTGGTTATTTTACCTTCAGAAACATGACTGCCTGCAATAAAGCCATCAGGTATCTTTATGACCTGCTTAATCTCTGCTTTACCCACAACAACTTCTTTAAGAATAGGCTCAAGTAAGCCTTCCATTGCCGCTTTAACGGCATCGGTTATTTCATATATTATTCTGAAAAACTTAATATCAACATTCTCTTTTCTGGCAAGATCATTTATGGGTTGACCGGCACTTACCGAGAAACCTATAATTATCGCATTCGAAGCACTTGCCAGCATGACATCCGATTCATTAACATTGCCGACGCCTTTGTGAATTATTGATATTTTCACTTTATCATTTCCAAGTTTCTCTAACGCATCCGTAAGCGCGTCAATAGAACCCTGAACATCACCCTTTAGAATCAATTTAAGGTCCTTTAATTTACCATCCTGAATCTCAGTGTAAAGACCTTCAAGCGAAATATGTTTTTGTTTCTGAATATTTATTTCACGCTGCAATTCATTTCTTCGTACCGCAATCGACCGGGCTTCTTTTTCGTCAGCCATAACCTGGAACGTGTCCCCGGCATTCGGAACCCCGTTGAAGCCGAGAATTTCTACCGGCGTCGGAGGCACTGCTTCCTGCAGTTTTTTGCCTTTATCATCCATCATGGCGCGCACTTTACCATAGAAGAACCCCGAGACAAAAGAATCCCCGACCTTAAGAGTTCCTTTTTCAATGAGTACGGTGGCAACAGGACCTTTTCCTTTATCAAGTTTTGCCTCAAGAACAACACCCTTGGCCATGCCGCTCTTTACCGCTTTTAGTTCAAGCATCTCTGATTCTAAGAGAATCATCTCAAGCAGCTTTTCAATACCTTCTTTCTTTTTTGCCGAGACCGGGACAAAAATAGTCTTTCCACCCCAATCTTCCGGCAGAAGATCATACTTGGAAAGTTCCTGCTTAACCCTTTCCGGAGCTGCGCTCGGTTTATCCATTTTATTCATTACGACAATTATTGGCACCTTAGCCGCTTTTGCATGATTAATGGCTTCGACAGTCTGCGGCATTACACCGTCATCAGCAGCCACTACTAAAACGACAATATCGGTAACAGAAGCGCCCCGGGCTCTCATTGAGGTAAAGGCTTCATGTCCGGGTGTATCAAGGAAAACAATCTCTCCTTTAGGAACTTTCACCTTATAGGCACCTATATGCTGGGTAATCCCTCCGGCTTCACCGGCCGTAACATTTGTTTCCCTGATTGCATCAAGCAGAGAGGTTTTTCCGTGATCCACATGGCCCATAACGGTAACTACCGGCGGACGCCATTCCAATTTTGACTTGTCAATGATTTCTTCGGCTTCAGTCGGAACTTCTTCACTAAATATCGAAACAAATTCAACATCATAGCCAAATTCCGACGCAATCAAAGTAATAGCATCTTTATCGAGTTTTCTATTGATTGAAACCATCATCCCCATAGTCATTATTTTTTTTATAAGATCGCTTGCAGGAATTTTAAGCTTGTTTGCCATCTCCCCTACAGTCGTGACTTCTGTAACTTTAAAAATAGGACGCGGGCCCTCGGGCACAACAGGTAAAACAACCTTTGGGATTTCTACAACAGGTTTAACTTCCTCGACAACTTCTTCAACCGGCTCGGGCAGTACTTCTTTTACAACCGGCTTTGTTTTTAACGTCAATTTAGCCGCCGGTTTTTTTTCTGCGACCGCCTTAACGGGCTTAACAATTTTTTTAGAAATTGCCGTAACCGGTTTTACTGACGGCCCGGGTGCAGTCGTTTTTTCGTGGCCCGCTTTTTTTACAGGAGCAGCGGTTTTTACTGTTACGGTCGAAGGTTTAACAGATACGACAGGCTCAGTTGTTTTGCCCGGAATTTTAGCGACGGTTTCGGAAATAGTTTTTATGGCTTTCTTTTGTGCGGGAGGAACAGGTTTAAGAGTCTCCTTCGCCAAAGCAGACTTACCCCCCGGGACAGGTGCATCTTTTTTTGCGGCGGCTTCTCTTATTGCGGCAGCCACCACTTTAATTTCACTCTCATCCAGCATGCTGACGGCTTTCTTATCCTCTATGCCCATTTCAACAAGTTTAGCGACGAGATCCGCGCTCTTCATTCCCAGTTTTTTTGCTATTTCATGGACTCTAAATTTGCTCATTTTTTATCTCGTTCTCCTGTCCTGTGAACACTTTAACCTGTTCTAGTATTTTCTCCGCCGTCTTCGCCGTAAAACCGTTAATCTTTAAAAGCGAGTCCAGAGTTGCATTCTTAAAATCTTCCTTCGTATTGAAACCATTTTCTTTAAGTTTACTTATTGTTTTCTTATTCAATCCCAGCAAAGCAAAAGGATCTTCTTTTACCTCTTTAGCACTCTCGGCTATAATGTTAACATTTTTTTCGCCTTCTTTTGCAAAATCAGTTTCACCGATAATATCTATCTTCCAGCCTATAAGCTTGCTGGCCAATTTTGTGCTTTGGCCGTTCTTACCTATGGCTATGGCCAGCTGATCATCAGGAACAACAACGGTTACGACCTGACGCTTTTCATCCGCAGCAACACTCGTAATTCTTGTAGGTTTCAGAGCATTCTTTGCAAAAGATTTAATATCGGCACTCCATTCTATAACATCCACTTTTTCGCCTTTAAGCTCTTTAACAACCGGTTGTATACGGCCCCCTTTGACGCCGACACAAGCCCCGACCGAGTCAATATTCCGGTCTTCCGAGTAGACAGCTATTTTAAGCCGGTATCCGGGATCTCTAGCCAGAGATTTTATCTGTACTTTTCCTTCCCCTATTTCCGGTATTTCCGTCTCGAAAAGCTTTTTAATAAAACTCGAATGTATCCTTGAAAGGACCACCTGCGTCCCTTTAGAGGTTTTTTTTACTTCCGTCACATAAACTTTAATTTTATCTCCTATCTGCCAGCTTTCCCTGAAAACCTGTTCTTTCATCGGAATAACACCTTCAGTATCGCCCAGATCAACATAAATATTTTTATTTTCTTTGCGGAGAACTATTCCATTAAGCAGAGTATCAAGTTTTTCTTTGAATTCAGAGAAAAGAGCATCTCGTTCAATATCCCTTACTTTCTTTGATATGACCTGCTTGGCTATTTGAGCGGCAATACGGCCGAACTTCTCTATAGGAACAGGGATGTCAACTGTTCCTCCGATCTCTCCTTCAAACCCCATTTCTTTGGCTTCTTTCATAGATACTTCATAATCTGGATCCTTAACAATCGAAACCACATTTTTCGGATAAGACGCTTTTATTGTCCCCGTATTTTCATCTTTAAAAACATTAATTTCGTGCTGACTTCCAAGCAATTTTTTTGAAGCAGAAGTAAGGGCCTTTTGCAATGTTTCAATAAGTACTTCCATTTTAACAACCCGCCCACGCCCTATTTGCTCTAAAGCTTGTGAAACATCTCGGATTAACATAATATCACCCTATCCTTTATAAACTAAGTATCAGTTTGCCCTTCTTTACGCTGCCTACCGGAAACACAACTATTTTTCCGTCTACTTCAAACAATACTTTACCTGAATTTACACCCTTTATCAATCCTGTAAGATTATTCTTACCGTTAACCAGTCCGTTAAAATAGATATTCGCCTTAAAGCCGGCGAACTTGACAAAATCCTTCTCCATTTTCAATACACGGTCCAGCCCCGGAGAAGAGACTTCCAGATTATAACGGCCTTCTATAAGGTTTTGTTCTTCAAAAACCATTGAAAGAACATGACTTACCTGCTGACAATCACTAATATTTATTTTACCGCTGCCTTCCGGTTTATCTATAAATATCCTGAGAACCATTCCCGTATTCTCTCTCTTGTACTCCAGATCATACAGAACAAGCCCGAGAGTCTTAAGATAAAGTTCGGCAATACTTTGGGCTTTTACAGTTACTTTATCTGTTTCACTCATAGATGAAAAAGCCTTCTCCCTTTAAAACTGCAATTTCACGCTTCGGAGATTTACACCCCAAAAATAAAAAAGTGGGCACCACTTCTTCTCCCACTGGTATTCCTCCCTAAAACAGTTTAATATTTTTGTATTTGTAAGTTATTACACTACAGGCATATTATACGAAATTCAGCGGTTATTGTCAATGATAATTGATTGCAGCAGGCAGGTTGTCGAGATAAGTAAATTAATAATAATCTTTGCAAAATAATGCTTTTTAGCTTACTTTTGCCTTCTTGGAAGCTTCTGCACTAACTTTCCCGGTAGCAGGATCAATATCCTTTAGCTTGACCGAAACTACAGTTGAAACACCTTTTTCCAACTGAGTTATTCCATAAAGAGTATCGGCACTTTCCATCGTAAGTTTATTGTGCGTTATTATTATAAACTGGACATGGGAAAAAGTACTCTTAAGCATATCTCTAAACCTGATAACATTACTATCATCAAGAGGCGCATCTATTTCATCAAGTATACAAAAAGGAGAGGGCTTTACCATAAAGACCGCAAAGAGCAGGCCAATAGCCGTCAAAGCTCTTTCCCCGCCGGAAAGCATTGCCACAGAAAGAGGTCTTTTCCCGGGAGGCCTTGCAATTATCTCGATGCCTGTCTCTAATATATTATTTTCATCCATAAGTTGAAGATCGCCATGTCCGCCATTGAAAAGTTTTCTGAATACCTCATTAAAATTGGCTTTAATTTTTGTAAAAGTTTCTAAAAAGAGTTCTTTTGTTGTTTGATTTAGTTCATGAATTGTCTTTAAAAGCTCGTTTTTGGCGTCAACCAGGTCTTTTTCCTGCCCGGAAAGAAAATTAAATCGCACGGTCAGTTCCTGATATTCATCCATTGAGGATAGATTCACAGAACCCATTTCATCTATTGCAGAACGCAGACCGGCTATTTTACCTTCGGCAATTTCTAAAGTCAGATTATTTTCCTGCAAGTAGTCTTTTTCCAAGGTAAGCTGCGAGATATCTATATGGTAATCCCTGACAACCCGGTCTTTAATAGCTTTTGCTTCCAGATCCTGTTTGTTTATAACTATTTCCAGATCAAAAAGTTCCTTCTGTCTGATTTCATAGTCTTTTCTAAAAGTCCTTAACTGTTCTTCGTCCTTAAAAAAACATTTTCTGATATTTTCATTATTGTCTTTTTCGTTTGCGAGCATTTTTTCAAGCTGCTCTTTTTTTGGAGCCATTTCCTTCAAAAAAGATTGTAAAGCGAAAATCTCCTTATCTAGGCTGCCCAGATGGGCGTTTTTATTTTCTGTTTCTTTAATACACGAATTTCTGCTCACTTCCAACTCGTCAATATTCAAATCCATTCTCGCCAGTTCATTTTTTAAATTTATTTCCCTCTGTTCCAGGAAGGTAAGCCGAACTTTTCTATCTGTGAATCTGGTATTTTCTGACTGTTCATCTTTTCTAGCTATTAACTGTTCGGATTCAAGTTCTTTAATCTTCTCTTCTTTTCCTTTTTGAACTCCGTCCATGCTGCTTGCTTTTAAAGCGAATTCTGTCTTTTTCTCGACGAGACCGTTTTGTTCTTTTGTTATCTCCTCAAATTCAAAATCTATAACCTTCAGTTCACGGTCTACTCTGTCAAGTTCAGAAATCAGCGATTGCTCTTCTTGTTTTTTCGCAACAGTACCTTTAACGTCCTGGAGTATCTTAAAGAGCGGCTTAATCTTCTTGACATAAGAAGTCCACTTTTCACGAATGCTTTGAATAATGGATTTGACAGCGCTAATATCTTTTTCGCTTCCGGCCCGGTCAAAATCGCTACCTATAGTGCTCTCAATTGATTCAATTATTTTTATCTCTTCGGAAGTATATTCATAAACTCCGGCAGATGTCGTGAGATTACCTTTGCCTCCGAGGTCGGCGAGTTCCATTTTTAATTCCAAAAGCCGCTTTTCGGCGCTTTCTTTGCGCACAACTAAATCATTTTTCTTCCGGCTTAATTTATCCCCGGTAAATTTTAATTCATTAATTCTGTTCTCAGCAGCCTTAAGCTCATTTCTTAAGTGTGCGCATTCGCTGATTGTTTCAAATATACCCGAACGTAACTCCTCCAGGAGTTTCTCTCCCTGCCGGTGCTTCTCGCGCAAATTCTTTGCCGCTTCGGCCTGTTTCCCTATATTTTCTTTTTCATCCAGCAAACCTTTTACTGTCTCTTTATACTCAATATTCGTACTTCCTATCAGGCCGACCAACCCTTCATTTTTCTTCTCAAGTTCGCCTACTCTTAGCTTTATCTGCTCAAGTTCGCGGCTTAAAGAATTTTTCCTGTCTTCCAAAAGACTTATTTTACTGAAAACATTATTAATTTCGCTGCCGACTTTATAGTATTCTTCCTGCCGTAAAACAAGCTTCTTTTCCTCTTCGAAAAGATTTTTCCTGCCTTCCTGTAAGCGCGCGTCCTCGCTGTTAATGCTATTTGAAATAAACTCAACCTGATTTTTCAAATCTTGTTTTTTTCCGGTAAGTGTTTCTATCCCTGTACGATAATCATCGTATCTGTGTTTAGAAACGGCAACTTCTGCTTCCTTCAGCTCAGCTGCGAGTTTTTTATATTTTTCGGCTTTTTTGGCATGCCGTTCAAGACTGGCTATCTGGCGTTTAACTTCGCCCAGGACATCCTTTATTCTTTGAAGATTTTGATCCGTCTGATCCAGTTTTTTTAGAGCCTCTTCTTTCCTTGCTTTATATTTTGAAACTCCGGCTGCCTCTTCAAAAATATACCGTCTCTCCAGCGGGCGGGAAGAAAGAATAGCGTCCATCTTGCCCTGCTCAAGAATGAAGTAGGTATCAGTGCCCACTCCGGTATCCAGAAACATATTCGATATGTCTTTCAAACGGCAGGGGTTTTTATTAATGAAATATTCGCAATCAGAGTTACGGAATATCTGGCGGGTTATCTTTAATTCTTCAAAATCAAATGCTAATTGCCCTTTAAAATCGGAAAAAACAAGAGAAACTTCCCCCATCCCGACAGGTTTTCTGGACTCAGTTCCGTTAAATATAATATTGTCCATAGACGGGCTGCGAAGCGACTTAACACTCTGTTCGCCCAGTACCCAGCGTATAGAATCAACAATATTAGACTTTCCTGCGCCATTTGGACCGACAATACAAGTTATACCGGGTTCAAAATTTACTTCGGTCTTATCGGCAAATGACTTAAAACCGTATAGTTGCAACTTCTTTAACAGCAAAATAACTCCTATATATAGACAAAAATATTAACTATACCACAACCGAGCGCATATATTGTGTGCGCAAGCTGTCTATCTACAACATATAGTATATGGTTTTAGTTTATTTGTCAAGGGTAAATCAGGATATTTAATATTTTGGGTATGTACACGGGATATTTAGGGCGTGGCAAATAAAGCTTTATTTATAATGCAAATATCAGCCAAAATTTTGTTTTGATATTAATTTGTCCCTTTCTATTCTTGTATTTTCATTTTTTGGCAGCACTGGTCATAGCTGACATATTTGCATCGGGAGTTCCGTAGGGGACATCACAACCGGAACTTAATATCCATGGGTTATTTCCGACCTCAAGCAGAAGTTTTTGACTTTTCTCCTTTACCTCACTTTCTCCGGCTTGAAATAACCAGGAAGGGTCAATATTTCCCCGCAAGCCCAGAGTTTTTTTTGAGGCTTTATTTAACTTCAGTATTGTTTTCAAATCAGTTTTCGCGTCTATATCCGCAGTATCAAAACCTGTATCATAAAAAGTATCAAAAATTGGTAGAATATTCCCGCAAATGTGAATTATTGCGACTTCCAGGCCGACAGCGTGAATTCTTTGAACAAGCTTTTTATGGAAAGGAGCCATTATCTCTTTGTAAAACTCCGGTGAAATAAAATCAGGACTACATAGTGCTTCACCAAAAGCAATTGCTCTTACTCCGGTGTTTTCGAGGATTGAATTTGCATAACAAAAACATAACTCCGTACAAAAATCTAGCAGTTCTTTCATGAAATCCGGATT
>CAIYPD010000146.1 GCA_903928075.1 Candidatus Firestoneibacteriota bacterium | reverse complement strand
CGAAGTTTTTGGTTGGGATAGTATCTATGATACTAAGCCCGTCTTCGTGATACTTTGATATCACAAAAAAGGTCTGCTCTTAAAGAGCCATTTGCACCTTCTTCGGAAGGAGGTCTTTTACATATTACCATTGCGAGGAATGCAGCGATTAGCAAAGCTTGTTTTTATAGGAAGAGATATATTTCTCTTTCAATAGCCGGAAAGATAGCTATGAAGGATTACAAAATATGTTACGGTTTATGACGAGGCAAACTCATCCCTCCGAACTTACCGGCGGGCACAGCGCAAGGACAAGGAAACTTGGAGAAAGTTATGAAAATAGCAATAATTAACGGGCGAATAGTAACTCCTAAGGGCGTGAAAAAAGCTTCTTTGGTTATGGAAAAAGGGAAAATCGCAGCGCTTGTTTCAGGCAAGGTTAATGCCGACTATATAGAAGATGCTAAAGGGGCATATGTCCTTCCCGGGTTTTTTGATACACACCTGCACGGCGGCGGCGGTTATGATTCGTCAAGCGGCAGGTATGATATAAAAAATGAAATGTTTGTGAACGATGAAAGAGAAAACCGCAAAGGCGTAGAGGTAATACTCCGGGAACACGCAAAACATGGAACCACCTCTATGATTCTTTCTACCGCGTCCAACAGCGAAGAAAATATGACCGGGTTTATGAAAAATGCCGGTTACTTTGTAAACAACTATTCCGGCGGGGCAAAACTTATGGGAATGGATATTGAAGGCGTATTTATTAAGGAACCCTCTTATGCCGGGGCGCAAAGTTTAAAATATATGAAAGAACCCGATATCAGGTTCTTTGACCGGCTAATGGAAGCTTCCGGCGGAAATATCAAGAGGATTCTCGTTGCGCCGGAATGGGGTAGTTCTGCTATAAAATTTATAAAGTACCTGGTAAAAAACAGGGTGGTCCCCGGAGTGGGGCATAGCGGCGCTACTTACGCTGAATTTATGCGGGCCTATGATGCAGGAGTAAAAGTCCTTATTCATTTTGGTAACGGGCCGATGAGCCAAAACTTTAAAGGCGGCGGGATTGTTGATGCGGCTTACTTTCTCAAGGACAAGATTTATGCGGAAATTATCTGCGACTACTATCATGTAAACCAGAGATGGATAGTTTCTTTCCTGAAGAATTTTAAAGATAAAGCTATAGGTATAACCGATGCGATGTTTCCCTTAGGTTGTCCCGGAAACTTGAAAGAATTTGAAATGGGCGGGAAGACCTGCACGGTCACCAAAGAGGTGCTCCGGCTTAAAGGCTCACCCCAGGTCCTCTTTGGCAGTATGCTGACTACCGAAAAAGCTTTTCAGAACTTTTTAAATATCTACATGCATAATGTTACCGGTTATCTTGTCGGCCCGCTAAATGAAAAATCTGTAACTCTTGATGGCGCAATAGGCCGGGTAAGCAACCTTTTATCCTTAAATCCCGCAAAACTCTACAGTTTCGATAAAAACATCGGTACAATAGAAAAAGGCAAAGCCGCTGACATAGTTGTCATGGATATTAAAAAAACCGGCCGCGACTACCAATGCAGTGTAAAAAAAGTATTTGTTAACGGGGAAGAGGTGGATTGAAAGCTAAAACGCTGAGGGAATAGAGGTCCTTTCCATTAAAAATATTTTAATGCAACTGCATAAAAGTTTTGCTAAAATAGAAATGGCATCGGCCTAAAATGCCGGCTTGTAAAAATGGTATTTTGCTTTAAATATTCAGTGTCCTCCAAAGTTTGACATTGGAGAGAATCTCGCCGGGGGCGGGAAATTGCTATTAAAAGGAGACTGTGTGATACAAAATATCTGTTTGTTCGAGGACCATGAATATGTAAATCTGGAACCTTTGGTTTTGCTCCGGCCGGTTTTTGAGCTTAGGACCGGAATTCATACCATAAAGAAGAGGATAATCGCGCACTATCCGCAGAAGAAAACCCACTTGCTTTGCCGGAAACATCTTGAAGAGTCGGTGAAGTCTAAAAGTCCCAAGTATATAGTAAATGACTTAAGCGGAATAAACGATACCTGTCTTTTTATAAACGGGAGCGCCCTTTTAACCGAAAAAATAAAAGAACCGGCGACGGACGAGATGGGTATTTCTAACGGCAGGATAGCTTATATATTCTTAAGTAAAGAGAAAATTAAACTGGTGCAAAGAGAGTCTTTCGTCGATCCCGGCCTGCTAAAAAAATTGAAAAAGGAAATTAAAACTGTAGAAGTAAATATTAAAATGGTAACCTATCCCTGGGATATAGTAAATAACGCGGGGGAGATGATAAAAGCAGATTTTAAACAAAAAATGAGTGTTAATAGTGTTTCCGGAGGGCGGGTGGATAAGGGAGTTATTATCTATGGCCCCAAAAGTAATTTTTTCATAGAAAAAGGCGCGGTGGTGGAGGCCGGTACCGTAATACACGCTGACAGCGGCCCGGTATATATAGATCTGGACGCGAAGGTAAGGGCTCATTCTATAATTGATGGACCTGCCTATATCGGAGAGCGTACGGTAATTGATGCCGCCAAGATAAGTCCCAATACGGCGATAGGCCACACCTGCAGAATAGGCGGAGAGGTGGAAGAGACAATCATTCAGGCCTTTTCCAATAAGCATCATGAAGGTTTTCTGGGACATTCTTACCTCGGCGAATGGGTTAACATCGGGGCGATGGCCACTAATAGTGACTTAAAGAATAATTACGGGACTATCCGTATATATGTTAGAGGCGTGATGAAGGACTGCGGCACCATAAAGATGGGCTGTTTCATCGGGGATCATACCAAGATAGGTATAGGCGTGCTTATAAATACGGGTAGTGTTATCGGGGTGGGCTGTAATATCTACGGCGGCGGTATAATCCCGTCAAAGTATGTGCCGTCTTTCCTCTGGGGTTCCAACTCGGGTGTGTTTAACGAATACCAGAAGGAAAAATTCATCAACGATATAAAGAGCGTTATGATAAGAAGAAAAAAAGCTCCGTCAGCCGGGGATATCCAGCTCATCGAAGATGTCTTCAAAATAACGGACAACGCAAGAAAAGAATTCATGAGCATGTTCTCGAACAGGTAAAGCGCGTGAAAAGCCGCCTATGCGGGACAGTCCGTCTACGCCGAACAGGGCAGGCAACTACAGAATTGCAGTAGTTGCTCAATTTATTGAGCGGTCTTCGAATTTAGCAAAAATATTCGGAACAATTAAGACAGCATTTGAGGAGATAAATATAAATGTGCGGGATAGTCGGCTATGTAGGCGCAAAATTCGTTGACTCGGTCCTGATGGTGGGTCTTGAAAGATTAGAATATCGCGGGTATGATTCTGCAGGTGTTGCAACCATCTCAAACGGCGAACTGGGTTTCAGGAAAAAAGCCGGTAAACTTAAAATACTTGATGACAATTTAAAACAAAGTCCGCTGGGCGGCAATATTGGTATTGCTCATACAAGATGGGCCACTCACGGTGTTCCCACCGAGCAGAACGCGCATCCTCATTTTGACTGTAAACGGGTGATTGCTGTCGCGCATAACGGGATTATTGAGAACTACACAAAATTAAAAGAAGTGCTTGTAAATAAAGGCCATGTCTTTATCTCGGAGACCGACTCGGAAGTAATTCCACATCTTATAGAGGAAAATTTTAATGGAGACCTGAAAGAGGCGGTCCTTAAATCCATAGCAGAACTTGACGGTTCCTTTGCTTTGGTAATACTCAGTGAGCATCAACCGGATACAATTATTGCCGTAAGAAAGAAAAGCCCGCTGGTAATAGGAGTGGGAAAAGATGAAAACCTTGTGGCGTCGGATGAAAGCCCTATTTTGACACATACAAACAAGATGATTTACCTGGAAGACGGTGAACTTGCATTAATAAAGAAAGACAAGGTCGAGGTATTTGATTTTACCGGAAAAAAAATAGAAAAGACCGTGCAGGAAGTCGATACCAAAAATGAGGAGTTTGATAAAGGGAAATTCGACCACTTCATGCAGAAGGAGATATTCGAACAGCCTGAGGTTATCGAAAGAATTCTTGCCGAAAGGATAGGCGAAGACGGTCTGGTCCATTTTAAGGAAAGAAAGATAAAACGCGAGTTCCTTGCAAAAGTCGGGAAAATAATAATTCAGGCCTGCGGTACCTCCTGGCACGCCGCTCTTATAGGTAAGTTCATCCTGGAAAAATACGCGAGAATACCAACAGAGGTGGAGATTTCTTCAGAGTTCCGCTACCGTAATCCTATTTTGGTCGGCGATACGCTGGTCATGGCCATCTCCCAGTCAGGGGAAACCGCGGACACACTTGCCGGGATAAGGGAAGCCAAAGCAAAATTCACGAAGGTTTGGTCCTTTATCAATGTCGAAAACAGCACCATTGCCAAAGAATCCGATTGCGCGATAAATATGCTGGCCGGCCCCGAGATAGGTGTTGCCTCCACTAAGGCCTACACCGCCCAGCTCATGAACCTATTTCTCTTCACTTTATATGTGGCCCGGTTAAAATATTCTATGAGTAATGAACAGGTCAGTGCGTTTGCGTTGGAACTCAAAGCTATTCCAAATAAAATTCGTGAAATCCTGAAACAAAGTGAAAAAATTAAAATATTTGCAAAAGAATACGCTGCCTCACCCCTTATGATTTTTCTCGGCCGCGGGTTGAACTACCCTTCGGCTCTCGAAGGCGCTCTTAAACTTAAAGAAATATCTTACATGCACGCCATCGGTTATCCCGCCGGTGAATTCAAACACGGCCCCATAGCCCTGGTAGATGAGAAAGTCGGGGTGGTCTGCGTAATGCCCGAAGGCGAGCTCTTCGAAAAAATGATAAGCAATGTCCATGAAGTAAAAGCCAGAAAAGGAAAGATTATCGCCATAGCTACTGAAGGTGATAGACGCGCCGCCGAAGTTGCCGACTCCATTCTCTATATCCCGTCGTGCTCCGAAGTCCTGACCCCGCTCTTAACCGTCATCCCCATGCAGCTCTTCGCTTATTATATCGCTATTGAAAAAGGCTGCGATGTGGACCGCCCCAGAAACCTGGCAAAGAGTGTAACGGTAGAGTAAAGTTGTCATTGTGCCCGCCCGGCAATCTTTTTGGAGGGAGGAATGCGACGTTAGCTGCGGTTTATGACGAAGCAATCTCTCTTTGCCTATTTAGCAACTATCATAGTATCGGGAGTTTTATGAAAAAGTGTCCTAAATGCAATGCAGAGAGTCCTGATGATGCCGTGCGCTGTTTCTGTTTGTATCGATTTACAAAATACGACACAGCTCCCCTGGAAAATGGTATGTCTCCCTTGGAAAAAGAAAGAAAAAAGAACGAGGAAAAGAAGATAAAAGGGCAATATGTTACGGCTGTTGCGGCAATAATTGTCATTTTTAGTTATTTGCTTATCGAAGCTTTGTATATTGTGCCAAATTCGAAGGTCATATATGAAGCAGCGGGTAAAGAATTAACTTATAAGGCGAGATTTGTATTAAATATGAGTAATTTTATTTGTCACAATAAGATTTTATCTATAATTGTTGTATTATTATTTATGTCCGTATTTATATGGTTGGTCAGATATATTAAAACAAATAAGAGTGAATTCCTTGTGCTGATAACAAGCGTTTTGGGTCTTATTTTATACGGAGAAATTACGATATTTCTTGGTTCAATCTATAATGTATTTGTTAAATAAATACTTTAAGCCGCTGTATTTGCCTTCCAAAAGTATGGTAACCATAGACTTGACAGACACATAATTATATTATATAATATTATCATATATAATGTCCTATAAGAAGCAAATAAATATTTAAAAAGTATCAGACGATTTTTGTCCGGTCTTTCATTTATAGACATTTACGAACCTTGATAGACTTTTACAGACATTACTCTCATCCCTACTTTCTCATATAGAAAGCAGGGAGAAGGAAGCGGATGAAAAGGAGGACTATGAAAAATGTACAGGCTATAACAGTCACCATTCCAAATGAACTTGCTGCAGAGTTAAACCGTTTACAGAAGACAGAGATGAAAAACTGCAGCAGTATTGTGGCAGAAGCTTTAAAGGAGTATGTTGAATGGAGGCAATTCAAAGGATTCCAAAGGGAAGCGGCTGCGGCTGTCCGGGCTATTGGTGTTTACGATGAATCCGATGTGGAAAGAATTATACACGAATTCAGGGCCGGAAAGTGAAAAAGCTAAAGGTTGTTTTTGATACAAATATCTATGTCTCAGCTTCTATGTTTCCCGGGGGACTGCCCGAAGAACTTTTAAAAATTGCGTTTTCCGGCGGGTTTCTTCTTGGGGTGTCAAAAGAAATCCTGGAGGAGCTTTCAATTGTTTATCTTAAAAAATTTCACTTAAGCAGAGAAGCTGTCAATGCTCAGATAAAAAGAATACTTAGCAACTCCGAATTGGTGGAAGCCATAGAGAAGGTAACTGTTGTAAGATCAGATAAGAGTGACAATAAAATTCTTGAATGCGCTGTTGCTTACAAGGCAGATGTACTGGTTTCCGGAGATTCCCATCTTCTCGATATTAAAAAATATAAAGGCATTGCCATTGTTAAACCAGCAGAATTGATGAATTTATATAGAGATGAAGGAACATTTGTTTGGGAAAAGCGTTCGAAATATCTGACTAACGGAGCAGTAAAAGTTAAAGACTTTAAATACAAAAAAACCAAAAAGAGCCTATAAATCGGCTTGCTACTATATTATTTAAAGGAGAACTCTGATGGCGCACTATAAGATAATATCCTGTCATGTTCTTTGGCACGAAATATGTTATTATGCGTCATTATCAAAACATAAATTTGATTTTGAATTTTTAAAATATTCGCTCCACCTTACACCGGAGATTCTTAGAAAAGAACTTCAAGCGGCCATAGACCGATCTGATGACGGGGAGTATTCCACAATCCTGATAGGTTATGGATTATGCAGTAACGGGACCATGGGGATAACTGCAGGAAAAAAGCGGCTTGTCATCGCAAGAGGGCATGATTGCATTACATTTCTCCTGGGATCCAAAGAAAGATACAGGGAATATTTTGATTCCCATCCGGGCACCTACTGGTACAGCCCGGGCTGGTGCGAGAACGGAGCTAATCCCGGGCCTGAAACTTATAGCGCAAGATTAAAAACTTTCATCGAAAAATACGGAGAAGACAACGGCAACTATCTTTTTGAAGAAGAAAATGCGTGGTATAAAAATTATAACAATGCGACCTATGTGGATTTGGGCTTTTCCGATACTTCGCATTTAAAAAAACGCACCAAAGACAGCGCCGACTGGCTCAAGTGGACCTATGATGAATTAAAAGGCGAGCCGGCGCTCTTGAAGAATTTTATTGAAGGCAATTGGGACGAAAAGTCTTTTCTCATAGTTGAACCCGGTCAGACTATCACTGCCTCCAACGACGAAAGAGTAATAAAGATACAAGGAACAAAGTAGGTCCGGTTTGGCTTTGGGGACAGATCCATTTGAAAAGGTGAATGTGGCTCGAATAAAAAGTAATATTCAGGAGAGAATTCCAGCAAGGAAAAAATAATGAAAAAGATTAGAAATTTTAGAAAAATATTCGCTTATCTTTTTTTTCTTATGGTTATGCTTAGTTTTGGCCGTTTAAATGCGGAGGAACCAAAAGCCGTTCCCAAAGAAAAAAAAGCTAATATAATCAGGTTGTTGAAAGCTCTGGGTATAATGGATACCATGGAAAGAGTAAAAAATACGGATCCAGTAATGCGAGACGATAAGCTCAGAGACGAACATCTGGATGACGCCTACGAAATGATGATTACTGCGTACGATAAACATTTTGATAATAAAGATATTCTGGAGTTAACAGTATTTTTTGAGAACCCTATATGGAGAAAATTCAGAGAAAAATCCATACTGATGAGTAAAGATATGATAGAAACCTCAAAAGCAATAGGGGAAAAAAACAAGCAGTTGATTGAATCCGAAAAAGATGTGCCTGTTTCTAAAATGAAAGCAGATCCCGCTTCCAGTCTGGGGAAACTACTAATAAAATCCAAAGAGGGCAGGACTCAAGGGAATTTAATGCAAATCCGCTCCGCTATAACAAAATACTATGCAAAAAATGAAGGACAATACCCGGAAAGTTTAACCGGGGGATTTGAAAAATATCTCGCGCCAATCCCTACCGAACTTATCACGGGGAGCAATAAAGTGGTAAACAAATTTGACGGTTCAGGCGGGTGGTATTATAATGTTGACCGGGAAAGCAAAGGTTTCAGACAAATCTACCTGAATGTAGAAGGCAAAGATTCAGAAGGCATAGAATACTCGAAATATTAATATTTTAGAGATGAGGTGTCGCTCTAATCGAAATGCCGCCGGGGTTATGCCAATAATCTATCCGTGTCATCTCATTTTTTCATCTGTGGTATCAGCCCTGAACTTATTGTCAACTCAGGGCTTGTTTTTGCGTTGACACAGGGCTTGTTTTTGCTTGAAAAACTCATTCATTTCAAATATACTAATATATGGTCTTTAAAGCAGGAGAAAACCTATGAAAAAAGGTCTTTTATTGGTAATTCTTTTAGTTTTAGTTGTTTTTT
>CAIYPD010000145.1 GCA_903928075.1 Candidatus Firestoneibacteriota bacterium | reverse complement strand
GATGCTCTTTGCTTGCGGAAGGAGCCACCAGGTCCAGGAGCGGATGACCGTAAAACGCCACGGGTATATTCTCTCTTTCATAAATCGCAGTTTCAAAAGGAAAAACCACAAAACATTTTGAGATAAACTTCTTTATTTTTTTAATTCTGCCTTTGCCCCACGCCCAAAGCTGGGGTAAGACATAGTAGACGGTCTTTATATTGCTTTCTTTAAGTTTAGCTGCAAGTTTCAGGTTAAAACCCGGATAATCCATAAGGATAACAAGGTCAAACTTGTTTTCCTTCACGAATATTGCTGTCTCCTCAACTATTTTTACCAGTTTAGAGTAATTTCTGATAACCTCGGAGATACCAATGACACTGTGCTCAACCAGATTAAAAAAAAGTTTAACACCGGCTGCTTCCATCAATTTACCGCCGTTACCGTGAAGTTCAACCCCGGGCAGGCGCTTTCTAAGTTCTTTAGCGAGGTTGGCCGCGTAAACATCCGCCGAAGCATCCCCCACACAAATAAATATCTTCATCTCCCCTCTTTTGCCACCTCTAAAGTTAAGTACAAGTACTGTTTAGTGCTATATCTCGCTATGTCAACAAATGTTGACATCTATATATACTTCCTATCGAGAAAGGCTTCGCCTATGTTTTTATCCATTTCTTCTTCCTATCCGACGCAAAGCTCGCATCCAGATAGTCCTGCACGCGGGCAGCGGTAGCAAAGTCGGCCTGGCCGTTTTTGCCGGTCCGTATGCCCTTTATAAACCTTTCATACATATTCGGGGTAGCCGGCGCAATAAGTGTTTCCCAGGAATTCTTCCCGGCGGCATTTACACCCCGGCAGACCCGGAGCTCTTCGTAGGACTGGGGGGAACCATTTAGATATATCTCCAGCGCGCCTTTATCTCCGTAAACACCGACCTTCAAGTCGTTAGGATGCCCGGTTATATACCTGGAAGTATAGATGGAGCCCACCGCGCCGCTCTTGTATTTTACCATGGTCACGGCTGAATCATTGGCATCAAGTTTATTGCCTTTGTAAAAAACAGGTTTCTTTTTAAAATTCTTTAAAAGGCAATTGAGTTCCGTTATTTCGCCGGCAATAAAAGTTGTAAGGTCATAGATATGCACGCCTACATCTCCCAGCACCCCGTTTGAACCCATCTTTGTTGAAAGACGCCAGAGCCAGCCCGGCGAAGTCTTCCAGTCACCCCAGGCTGAACTTACAAGCCAGGATTGCTGGTAAAAAGAATCCACATGCATTATTTTGCCCAGAGCTCCTTTCCTGATAAGCCCGGCCGCCATTTGTGCAGCGGAACTGTTTCTATAGGAAAAATTAACATTATTAATAACACCTTTTTTCCTGGCTTCCCCCGCCATTTCCCAGGCATCTTTTCTGTTTAGCGCTATGGGTTTTTCACAGAGGATGTGCAGTTTTTTTGCCAACGCTTTCATGACCACAGGATGATGAAATTTATCGGAAGTCACAACCGTAACGGCGTCCAACTTTTCTTTTTTTAACATTTCTTCAGCGTCAGAATAAAAGTTATTTATGCAATGCTTTTTTGCGTATTCCCCGGCTTTCTTCAGGTCCACATCACAGCAGGCGGTCAACTCAACACCTTTAATTTTTTTAAAAAAGAGCGCGTGGGTATTAGCCATCCCACCGGTGCCTATTATTCCGAGCTTTATCATTTTTCTCTCCTTTTTCTAAGAACGATTCCACTTCCGCCACAAAGCGTTGGCGGATTTCGCTATTTCGCTCAAGATTCCTTTCTAACATTTTCTTCTTTTTCCTGTTTTCTTGTTCTCTTGTCATCTTGTCTCTTGCCAAGCCTCTAAACATCCAACCATCTAATCATCCGTCTTCTTGTCTTCTTATCTCTTGCCAAACCTCCAACACTCTCCGCCAAGTTTGCTTGGCGAGATCTCGCCGTAGGAGGACAAATCTCTAAGCATCCGTCTTCTTCTCGTCTAACTCGAACTTCGTACCACAGTTTTTACATTTATATTTATCTCCTCCAAAAAACACACTCCAGAAAGCCGGAGCAAATTCCGTACTGCCGCAAGCAGGGCATTTTGGAGTATGGGCTAAGCCGGTTTCAGTCAAAGAAAGTTCCGCTTTTACTGTTTTTATAAAATCCTCTATTAGCGCCCGGGCTTCGGCTTCCTGTTCATCAGCCACGGCCAAACGGCCGCCGCCGGTATAAATCAGTGCAGGTTGAACTATATGGCTGTAATACTCATCAAGAAGCATACACTTAATACCTGCAGCATCGAGAATACTTTTTATGACGGTCATTTCCCCGATATCTGTTGTTTGAAATATTGTTTTCATTCTCTTATTCTACATATAGACAGACATATATTCAACACAGAATATTTCACTGTGGTTACAATAACAAGATGTTAATACTAATTACTAAGTGAAAATGTTAATAAGCGCCAAAGGGAGATTCCTTAAGGATATAATAGCCTAAAAGGAGTTTTCCCATGGCAAAGGTCTGTCCAACTATGAAAGAACTTAAT
>CAIYPD010000144.1 GCA_903928075.1 Candidatus Firestoneibacteriota bacterium | reverse complement strand
TTAACTCTTAGGAAGATATAATGCAACCAGATAGTTTTCAGATTACTAATGACAATCTAAAGCTGTGCGATAACTAATAATTTTGTAATTTAACCAAGAAAATTTTCTTCAATTTTGATTCTAAGTCCCTAAGATCCGACATCGTCGCAAGGTCAAGTTTCTTGATAAGCTTTTTCACTTCTACTTTCGCTGACTTTTCAATCTTGTTTTTTACTTTAACCGCTTCTTTTACCACACCGCTGACCCGGTTCCTGGCTTCTTTTTCGGAGACCGCACCTCTTTTTACCAGTTCCACCAGAAGCTTCTTCGAAAGCTGATCCGTCAGAGTGAGTGCCCCCAACCCCGCAAGCATTGCCCTTCTAAGATTTTTATTCATAGCCGCCTCCGTTTTCCTGTTATCTGCTTACTCTATCATTATACATCATTATTATCCCATTTTTCATTGTTTTTCGACTTATGCTTTTTCCTGCCCTTACCAAACACTCTCAACCTAAAAAAGAGCAGAAAAATAAACTGCTCTCTTCAATTTTGCAATAAGATTACAATATTCCCTTTTCGTAGCGGCAGCTAAATCGATTACTGATTACTAATTGAGTACATTGAAAATTAAATTACTTAATAATAATATACAAAAAACTACTTCATTTGTTTAGTCCGTAACTCTTTAATGCATTACCGATCCATTCTTTTGCCCTTTCATCTGTCCCCGAGCGACAGTCCCTAAGGGACAGTCGATTGGAGAATATTCCCGTAGAAATTGATTTTTCTGTTTGACCGTCTCAGGTGGGGGAACTATAAAAAGAATACCTTAAGATAAGATTACCGCATCTCGTCAAATATTTCGTTTGGCGGACTCAACGATATATAATATAATTTCAACGCTTCTGTTTAGTGCTTAGTGCTTTGACCTTATCTCGCTATGTTTACGAATGTCGACATGTATATACCATTCTTATCGAGAAAAGCTTTGCTTAGAATTTGCTCCTAATTTCCCCTCTATATCTTCTTCTCTATCAGCTCAGAGGTTTTGGACAGCAAAAGTTTCAAATCTGCTCCTGCTTTACAGCCGCCTTGCGCCATATCGTCCCGGCCTCCTCCGCTGCCTCCTGTAAGAGCGGCAATTTCTTTGACAACTGCGCCGGCTTTGACTTTTAAACTTAAGTCTTTTGTGACTAAACACAGGTAGGAGATTTTATCTTCGCTTTGCGTGAAGAGGACTATTACACCGTTTTTCACTTTATCTTTTATTTTATCTCCGATATCACGGAGTTCTCCGGGATTAACGCCTTCGAGGAGCTCAACTATTATCACGGCGCCTTTTACTTCTTTTGCGTTTTTTAAAAAATCATCGGTCTTGGCCACACCTTCGCCTTTTTTGAGCTTTGAAACCTCTTTTTCCAGGGACTTAATCTGCTCGGTGAGTTTGGCCACTCTTTCTACGAGTTTGCCGTCTTCTACATTTAAAAGTTTTACCAGCTCGCTCAATATTTTTTCTTTTTCCTTAAACAGGTCAAGAGCGACCTTGCCTGAAACCGCCTCTATTCTTCTGATACCGGATGCCACTGAACTTTCTTTTGTAATTTTCACCAGTTCAATCCTCCCTGTATTATCTACATGCGTCCCGCCGCAAAATTCCTTTGAAACCCCTTCTACATCTACCACCCGCACCGTCTCGCCGTACTTCTCTCCAAAAAGAGCAATAGCCCCCGTCTTCTTTGCCTCTTCGACAGAGAGTACTTTAATATTTACAGCTGCGTTTTGCTGTATCTTTTCATTTATAAGACCTTCAATTTTTTCAAGTTCCTCTTTGGTCACTCCCGCAGGATGATTAAAATCAAATCTGAAATGATCGGCTCCGACATAAGAACCGGACTGCCGGACATTTTCCCCGAGAACTTCTCTCAACGCCCAATGTAAAAGATGCGTTGCCGTATGATTGCGCATGATGGCTTCCCGTCTTTCCACATCCACGAAAGCTTCTACGATATCGCCGGTCATAACTTCGCCCTTTTTAACTTTAACTTTATGAACAGTAACCTTTTGTTGAAATTTTTCGGAACCGGTGACTTCCGCTTCAAATTTCCCATTTAATAGCCGGCCGGTATCGCCTGCCTGCCCCCCCAGCTCACCGTAGAAAGAGGATCTATCCAGAATGATTAAACCTTCTTCCCCTGCTTTAAGCGTATATCTGCTTTGTCCGGCCTTTAAGATACCCGTAACTTTCGCCTTTACTCCGGCGGTATAATTTTCATAACCCGTGAATTCCGTCTTTGCAAACTGGGCCAGCTGGCCGCTCATCTCTTTTTCGCCGGAACCCTTCCAGGCCGACCGGGCCTTCTCCTGCTGTTCTTGAAGAGCCTTTTCAAAACCCTTCTCATCGACCTTAACGCCTTTCTCTGCGGCTATCTCCATGGTAAGTTCAAGCGGAAAGCCGTAAGTATCGTAAAGTTTGAAAGCGTTCTCGCCGGAAAGAGCACCTTTGTTTTTGTCAAGGAAGCCATCCAGCAGATTAATTCCCTGGTTAAGAGTTTGGAGAAATCTTTCCTCTTCCATCTTTATAGCCCGGCTAATCTGGGTCTTTCTTTCTTCCAGTTCAGGGTACGGGCCTTTCATCTGCTCAACAACATTTTCTGACAACTTACACATAAAAGGCTCGTCCTGTCCCAGGAGTTTTCCGAATCTAACTGCCCTTCTTATTATCCTTCTTAAAACATAGCCGCGGCCTTCATTTGAAGAGACTATCCCGTCAGCCAGAAGGAAAGTTACAGCCCTTGAATGATCTGCGATGACTTTAAGCATCACATCTTTCTTTGCGTCTTGTTTATATGATGTACCGGTGAGTTTTCCCGCTTCAAGTACCAGCGGCTTAACAATATCAATGTCATAATTATTTCTTGTGTCCTGAAGAATAGAGGCCAGCCTTTCCAGTCCCATTCCTGTATCTACCCCTGCGTTTATAAGGGGCTTAAAACTCCCGTCCTGTTGAGCATCAAAGCACGGAAAAACATTATTCCAGAACTCCTCAAACCTGTCGCAGTCACAGCCCGGTTTGCAATCTTTTTTCCCACAGCCGTATTTAGCACCAAAATCTATATAAATCTCACTGCAAGGCCCGCAAGGTCCCGTCCCGCCAACCGGCCCCCAGAAATTATCTTTCTTTCCGAGCCGGACAATCCTTTCCGCAGGCAGGCCTATTACTTTATTCCAGAGTTCATAAGCCTCATTATCATCTTCATATACACTTGCCCAAAGCGCTTCTTTTGGAAGTTTTAAAACATTAGTAATAAAATCCCAGGACCAGGTCAGGGCTTCTTTTTTAAAATAGTCACCGAAGGAGAAGTTGCCCAACATCTCAAAAAAAGTATGATGCCGCGGGGTCCGGCCTACATTTTCCAGATCAGGAGTTCTAAGACACTTTTGACAGGAGGCAGCACGAGTATACTCCAGTTTACCCGCAGAAACATACATGGATTTGAACTGAACCATCCCCGCCGAAGTAAAAAGCAGAGTAGGATCATTAGAAGGAATCAGGGAGTCAGACTTGACGACCACATGCCCCTTCTTTGCAAAATAATCAAGATAAAGTTTGCGAATATCGTTGGTTAACATAAAGTCCTATTCTTCATAATTTATTTCTTTCACAATAGTCTTCGTCACCCTCAGCGCTATATCAAAACTAAACCCTCTCCTCACAATATAGCTCGTGAGCCGCCTGGCCATAACTTTAGCATCAAGCCGTTTATAGGTGCGGGCACGCCTTTTTGCGATATCCAGAGCCTGCTTGTATTCATCCACGCCCCGGAAGGTAAACTCGAGAGCCCTGTCAATAAGCTCCTTATCCACGCCCTTCTGGAGCAGCTTCATTTTAATAAGATTTTTCCCGGACTTATAAAAATTCATCCGGTCCGAGGCATACGCGAAAGCATACCTCTTGTCATTTATCAGCTCGTTCTCTTCCGCTTCTTTAACAACCTGCGCGATAATATCTTTTTCGTATTCCTTACGGGTCAGCTTGTCAATTATCTCTTTTTTTGTGCGGTTTTGTTTTGAGATCAACCAGTAAACATAGTTGCGGGCCCGGGCTAATGGCTCTTTCATTTTTTTTCTTTTTGTTCGTTTAAAAAACCTTTAAGGCCGTCTTCCCAGGAAAGAATACCGGGAACAAGGGCTCTGATTTTTTCATTATCCATAGCAGAAAAAAGAGGCCTCTTGGCTTTGGTCTTAAGCGTCTCGGATTTTATTGGCTGAATATCCCCGGAAATACCGGAAAACTCCGCAATCTTAAGAGCCCATTCAAATCTTGAGCAATAACCGGTATTGACCGCGTGGTAGGTACCGAACTTATGGGTCCGGTAAATTCCTTTTATCATCCTTGCAAGTTCGACGGTCCAGGTGGGCGAACCATACATATCATCCGGCACGGTTATTTTTTCTTTATTTTTAAGTCTGCACATTATTTTGCTGACAAAATTATCCCTGTTGGCGCCGTAAAGAAGCGCCGTCCGCAATATATATCTTTCTTTCAAAGCCTGGGCGACAAAGATCTCCCCCGCAAGTTTTGATTTCCCGTACATTCCGGAAGCAGAGGGCAGATCGGTTTCATTATACGGTATGGTAGTCTCCCCGTCAAAAATATAGTCGGTGCTTATGTGCACCATTTTTGCCCGGTACTCTTTGCAGGCCAGCGCAATATTTTCCGGGCCTTTTGCGTTTACCGTATAGGCCAGGTCCACATCATCTTCACAGCCGTCAACATCGGTATAAGCTGAAGCATTTATCACCAGAGCCGGCCTTACCTTATGCATAAGCTCTCTTACCTCGCCGGGATTTGTTATGTCCGTTAAAAAAGTTGTTTTATCACCTACCGGTTTAAGATCCGAAAGGACCACCTGGTCGCGGTCAAAGACCTTTATTATATCGTGGGCCAGCATGCCGCCGGCGCCGAAAAGAAGTATTCTCATCCGAGTTTTATCCACCAGGCTCTGTTGCCCAGATACCATCTTACGGTTTTTTCCATGCCCGTTTCAAAAGTGTAGCCGGGTTTAAATCCGAGTTTTCTGAGTTTCGCAGTATTTAAAGCATATCTAAAATCATGCCCGAGACGGTCCTTCACATAAGTAATCAGGCTTAAGGGTTTCCCCGTGTATTTCAAGATCATCCTGGTGATTTCCAGGTTTGTCTTTTCATTTCCGCCACCGATATTATAGATTTCCCCGGCTTTCCCTTTATGCAGAACTATATCTATCCCGGCGCAATTATCTTCTACATATATCCAGTCCCGGATATTCTTACCGGAACCATAGACCGGTAAATTAATATTCATAGAAGCATTGGTAATAAAAAGCGGGATAAGTTTTTCCGGATATTGATAGGGACCGTAATTGTTTGAACTTCTTGTAATGATAACCGGAAAGCCAAAGGTCGTAAAATACGATTTAGCTAAAAGATCGGCGCCCGCCTTGCTCGCTGAATAGGGGCTGGAGGGATTTAATTCATCAGTTTCAAAAAAAGCGCCTTTCACTGCGCTGCCATAGACTTCGTCGGTGCTTATTTGAATGAACTTTTTAATCTTGTTCTTTTTTGCCGTTTCCAGCATGTTGTGGACGCCGGTGAAATTGGTCTTTACAAAATCCGCCGACCTGGCTATTGACCGGTCCACATGAGATTCGGCCGCAAAGTTAATTACCACTTCACAATTTTTCATAGCCCTTTCCGCCGCTACCGGATCGCAGATATCACCTTTAACAAATTTGTAGCGGGGATTCTTCGCAACATCTTTAAGGTTTTCCAAATTACCCGCATAAGTCAACTTATCCAGATTAACAATAGAATAATTCTTATACTTAGCAAGGATATAGCGGATAAAATTACTTCCTATAAAACCCGCCCCGCCGGTAACCAGTATTTTCATAGTTCACGCTCCTTCGAAAATCAGATAACCAGACAACAAGAAAACAAGCTAACAAGTTAAATCGCGGCATTTACATAAATATTCTTCAACGATCTTAGACCTTTTTAAAAAGATTACACAGATTGCAAATCCCTTTGATTCCACTGATAAGACAAATCAATATCCTTCAAGGATTTTAGACCTTACAAACTTTATAAACATTACAAACCTTATAAACCCTTATCACTCTGTTCTAACTATCCGTCTTTTCTTGCCCAATTATACTTAATTTTTTTCGTATGCGCCGGCAGCCGGTATTCATCGGGTGTCTTGTAATTATACTTTTCCGTCGGGCAGTTGATTATTATACATTCCTGCTCGCTAACACATTTGAAACCGTGAAAGACCATTTTTGGTATCTGCAGGAGAATTTGATTGTGCTCTCCTATAAAAAATTCATTTATTTCACCTTTAGTTTTAGAGTTTTTCCTGCTGTCAAAAAGCACTACTTTGGCCATACCCTTGACGCAGACAAAATTATCGTTTTGGAGTTTGTGATAATGCCAGGCTTTCACAACACCCGGCAGTGTGGTCGTCATATAGACCTGCCCGAATTTCTCAAAGAGTTCATCATCACTCCTAAACATCTCCATCAAACGCCCGCGTTCGTCAGGAATTACTTTTAACTTTTTTATACCTACACCTTCAATCATACTCTATCTCCTTAAAAAGTAAACTCAAAACTTAAAACTTGAAAAACCAAAAACAATCCTCCCAAAAGACTGGCGGACGACAATATCAAATACACTAAGGTAAGTCGAATTCCAAACAGAAGCATTGTAATATATTTTATACTACCTTAACGTTTAGAATTTAGTGCTTTGATCTTAGAATTTGCCTTATAGCTTGTTTGCCCCATACAGCGCTACTGTTTTATTTGTTTCAAACCAGCCTTCTATCGAAGAACCGGCATCGGCCCACCACCCGTCAAGGATACTGTAGGACAACCGGCCTTTTTTCAGGTACATATTATTTACATCCGTGATTTCCAGTTCGCCTCTTTGTGAAGGCTTAAGCTTTCCGATTATCTTGAATACCTCGTTATCAAACATATAGATACCTATCACGGCATAATTCGAAGGAGGTGTTTTAGGCTTTTCGATTATCCCCGTTATTTTGCCATTTTTAAAGACCGGCACGCCGTAATTCTCCGGATCAGGAACTTCTTTCAGTATTATCTTTGCGCCTTTTTTGCTCTTTTCAAATTCTGCCACGGATTTTTTTATATTACCGCCAATGAGATTATCCCCGAGCATCACCAGCACCTTCTCACCTTTGGAAAAATGCTCCGCCAGAGAAAGAGCCTCGGCAATGCCGCCTTCCCCTTTCTGATAAGCGTAATTAATATGCTTTAAACCGAAATCTTTCCCGTTCCCGAGCAATCTTAAAAAATCACCGGCATTATTACCGCCCACCACCAGCATTATATCGTCTATCCCGGCGTTTACCAGGGTCTGTATAGGATAAAATATCATAGGTTTATCATAAACAGGCAGAAGATGTTTATTAGTAATCCGGGTAAGAGGCGACAGACGAGTACCCAGACCACCCGCGAGAATGATACCTTTCATAAAAACCTCCTCTTTAAAAGACAAAGTACAATCTAGAAAGTACAAGGTACAAAGTTAAAGCCAAAGCATAAAGTACAGATTTTTTTACTTCGTACTTTGTACTTTAAACTTTGTACTTGTCACTTTTGTATTTCGTTTTTGTATTTCTGCGTGCCTTTCGGGACATACCACTTTTCGAAATTATACCTGATACCTGCGGCCTCTACTTTTATGTTTTGCACGCGCTTATCTATGGCCACCAGAGTATCCGGGACATAGATGAAGACATAAGGCAGGTCCTCGGCTATTATTTCGTGAACACGGTTATAGGCTTTTTTTCTTTTTTCCAGGTCAAAGGTGGTGCGTCCTTCCACAAGGAGTTTGTCCACTTCGGCATTTTTGTAAGAGACGAAATTATATTCTTTCTCATTTATTTTTGAAGAATGAAATATATCAAAGATGTCGGGATCAGGGGAGAGCTGCCAGCCCATGACAATGGCATCAAATTTTTTCTTGTCGACAAACTCGTTTATAAAAGAGCTCCAGGCGATTATCCTGATGTTAACTTTTATACCCAATTTTTTTAAATGCTGCTGGATAACCTGGACGACGAGTTCCCGCTGTTTGTTACCCTGATTGGTCATTAGCATAAATTCAAATTTCTTGCCGTTCTTTTCGAGAATTCCGTCCTTATCCGTATCCGCCCAGCCGGCTTCCGCAAGCAGCTGCATTGCTTTTTCCCGGTTGAATTTTCCCCAGGAAACATTTTTATTATATGCCCAGGATCTTGGTAGAAAAGGCCCGGTGCTTTCTACGCCGTAGCCCAGCAGAACACCGTCAATTATCTCTTTTCTGTTTATTCCCAGATCGATGGCCTGCCTTACCTTTTTATCCGAAAATAGAGGATTATTCAGATTAAAGCCCAGATAAGTGTAATTAAACCCCGTATAACGGTAGGTATTATTTTTTTCGTTAAAAGTTTTGTCTTTTGAAAGGTTGGCATACATATCAGAAGTCAGGACCATGGAGTCTATGCCCCCCGCTTTAAGTTCCATTAACTGCGAGGACTGGTCCGGAATTATCCTGTAAAGATAACTGTCCAGATACGGCCGGCCGTCCCAGTAGGTCTCACTGGCTTTAAGCGTTACCTTCTCGCCGCGGCTCCAGCCGGAAAACTTAAAGGGTCCGGTTCCGACGGGACTGCTGTTAAACTTTGCTGTGTTTATATCTTGATTTTCAAGAAGGTGTTTTGGTAAAATCCCCATCCCCCAGCTTTCAAGAGCCGGCGCAAAAGGCGCCCCGTAAGTTACTCTCACGGTGTATTCATCAAGAACTTCAAATCTCTTTACCAGTTCATAAGCGCTCTTATAGGGGCTTTTTGTCCCAGGGTCAGTGAGTTTTTTGTAGGTAAATTCTACATCAGCCGCCGTAAAGGGAAGGCCGTCCTGCCAGCGGACATCTTTCTTCAGATGAAAAGTAATAACGAGGCCGTCTTTGGAAACCTCCCAGCTTTTAGCAAGATCGCCGGCAAGTTTCAGATCTTTATCATATTTTACGAGGCCGTTAAAAATAAGCCCGCTGATATCCGCCGAAGCCGAATCTGTTGAAAGAATAGGGTTGAGCATCGAGGCATCCCCGATAGAGGAATCCACAAACATATCTCCGTACTCGGCGCTGCTGTTTGAAAGACCGGAACCCCTGTTCTCCCGGTAACTCTGCATATCCTCAAGCATCTTTTGGGTTATAAAATATCCACCGACAACAATCCCTACAAGAATAAAAAGTATCAAAATCTTGCTTATCTGCATAGCCCCACCCTTAACTTGAAAAAGATTCTCCGCCGGCAACGAGCTCTCGCCGCCTTTAGACCGCACCGGGCCCGGGAAACAGCCCGTTCGCTACTTCTTTTTTTCCGGGGTTACTGTATTTTCAGCCTTTTTAACGGCGGTTTTTGCCGCAGGCGCAGGTTTAGTGTTTTTATTTTCAGGTTTTGTTTCGGGCGTAACCAAAGCTGCAGGCAGAGCGGGAGTATTAGCCGCCTCTTTTGCCAGGTCTTCAATTATCTTATTACTGCCTGAACCGCTGAGCGCGGGAAGTTTGGCCAGAGCAATAGTAGTGATAAAAAATAACGCCGCCACCACCGTTGTTATGCGGACCATTATATTTTTACCGCCGGCCGGGCCAAAAAGCGTCTGGGAGGCCCCGCCTCCGCCCAGCATGGAACCTATATCAGAGCCTTTGCCGGACTGCAAAAGAATAAGTAAAATCAAAAGCAGACAAAAAATCACATCCAGTATCGTAAGTATCGTAACAAGAATTTCCATTTAATTCCCCCCGGTTATCGGCGTTTAATTACTTCGCCTTCCTTTCAAATTTTACAAGCTTCATAAATGACTCCGCTTCGAGTGCAGCCCCGCCCACCAGAGCACCGTCAATATCCGGCTCGCCCATAAGTATCGAGACATTATCCGGTTTTACACTGCCGCCGTACTGTATGCGGAGCGCTTCAGCCGTGTTCTTGTCGTAAAGTTTAACCACCAGGTCGCGGATAAATTTATGAACTTCCTGTGCCTGTTCTTTGCTGGCCACCTTGCCGGTGCCTATCGCCCAGACCGGTTCGTAGGCCAGGATCATTTTGGAGATCTCTTCCGCGGTGAAACCCTTCAGACAGCCGGTTAACTGGGTTCTTATTACTTCCTGCCACAGGTTCTTCTCTCTTTCTTCGAGTGTTTCCCCGACACAGACTATCGCCAGCAGGCCCTCAGAAATAACGGCTTTGATTTTTTTATTAATAAACTCGTTCGTTTCTTTAAAATACTGCCTTCTCTCGGAATGTCCCAGAATAACATAACTGCAGCCGGCCTCTTTCAACATTGCCGCCGAAACTTCCCCGGTAAACGCGCCTTTTTTCTCAAAATAACAATTTTGAGCGCCCACTTTTATGTTACTGCCTTTTAAAAACTGGTAGACGGGCTGTATCGCAAGAAAAGGCGGACAGACCACGATTTCTACCTCGGAAACATTTTCGAGTTTAAACCGGAGATCTTTAACCAGTTCAAGCGCCTCCGCAACAGTCTTATTCATTTTCCAATTTCCGGCAATTACAGGCTTTCTCATTTATTCTTTCTCCTTTCAATCTGATTTTTAATTTCTTTTATATGCGCGGGAGTAGTGCCGCAGCAGCCTCCGACAATATTTGCGCCGGTCTCAATAAGCGCCCCTGTAAAGGAAGCTACCACTTCCGGGGTCCCGTCATAGTAAATTATTCCGTCTTTAAGTTTAGGCATACCCGCATTGGCTTCGGCAATCAACGGTTTATCCGTATTGGCCCGGATGGCCCGGATAACTTCGACCATCTGCTCTATACCATTTCCGCAATTGGAGCCTAAAATATCGGCGCCGGCCTTTGTAAGTTCTGTAACCATAGTAGGCACATCCACGCCCATAACCGTCCGCACATCCTTATTGGGTGTAACATCAAAAGTCATACAGGCAATCACCGGCAATTTGGAATTTTCTTTTGCCGCCCTGACCGCCGCCACAGTTTCTTCGAGGGCTATCATGGTTTCTATAATTAGAAGATCCGCCCCGCCTTCAGCCAGCGCGAGCACCTGTTCTTTAAAGGCTTCATAAGCTTCTTTAACAGAAAGAAAACCCAGCGGCTCAAGCAGCGAACCGGTCGGGCCTATATCTCCGGCTACCATTACCGGCCGGCCGGACTGTTCTACGGCAAGCTTCGCATTGGCAACGCTCGAAATATTAATCTCTTTAAGTTTTCCTTCCAAATTGTATTTCTGAAGCTTTAGCCGGTTTCCACCGAAGGTATTTGTAATAATAATATCCGCCCCTGCTTCGATATATTCCCGGTGCACCAGAACAAGTTTTTCGGCTTTGGTAAGGTTCCAATATTCGGGACACTCCCCTGCGGAAAGGCCGTGCTTCTGCAGCATCGTCCCCATGGCCCCGTCACAGACAAAAATTTCTTTTTTCAATCTATTAATAATATCCTGCATGCTTCTCCCTTTCTGTTTATTATTTTGCCTTAAAATATTTACCTTTCAAAATAAAACACCTTCCGGTTTTAGCCTGTGGTAGTTTACTTTTTTCCCTTGTTTAAGAGCTCAGGCCTGTGGTGCTCTATCTGGAGCCACATTTCAGGTTCGGAAATTGAAGTCGTACGCCCTCCGGAATATTCGGCATCTATCCAGGTTTTTATCGTCTTGACCGCAGGATGATCCTTTGCCACTTTACCGGTCCCCTCAAGATGGAGTCTTGTATTTATCCAGAACGCAATCCCGGCAAAACCCGATTTATCGGTAATTTCCACATCCACATCTCTTTTTAAAATTTTCATGGTATCAAAAATATTATAGATCTCTTCATTCTTCATAATGCCGTCGGCGTGGATTCCCGCTTTCGTTACATTAAACTTTGAGCCTACGAACGGCTGATTGCCCGGTATTTTATAGCCTATTTCTTTTTCAAAATAATTCGCGATATCGGTAATTACTGTCGTATCCATACCGTTGACCGTACCCTTTAACTGCTGATATTCAATAAGCATCGACTCAATAGGCGTGTTCCCGGTCCTTTCACCAATGCCAAGAAGCGCCCCGTTGGCCGCGCTTATCCCGTACATCCACGCGGTAGAGGCGTTAATAACTCCTTTATAGAAGTCGTTATGTCCGTGCCATTCCAGCCAGGAACTCGGGACACCCGCAATCTTGCAAAGACCGTGGGCAATACCCTTAACACTTCTGGGAAGAGCAACACCCGGATAGGTAACACCGTAGCCCAGTGTATCACATGCTCTTATCTTAATGGGAATCTTTGCATCTCTGGAAAGCTTCATCAGCTCCTGAACAAAGGGAACCACAAACCCATAAAAATCTGCCCGGGTAATATCTTCAAAATGACAGCGGGGCACAATACCATTCTCTAAAGCGGCACTGACTACGGCAAGATAATCCTTCATCGCCTCGCTGCGCTTCTTTTTTAGCTTAAGAAAAATATGATAATCAGAAACTGAGGTCAAAATACCGGTTTCTTTCAGTCCCATCTCTTTTACAAGTTTAAAATCATTTTTTACCGCTCTTATCCAGCCGGTAATTTCCGGGTACTTATACCCTCTTTCCAGGCATTTTTCTATGGCTTTCCTGTCTTTTTCTGTATAAAGGAAGAATTCGGTTTGACGGATCATGCCGTTGGGGCCGCTAAGCGTGTGTAGCATATCAAAAACATCGACTATTTGTTTAACCGTAAAAGGCGGCAAAGATTGCTGCCCATCTCTAAAGGTGGTATCGGTAATCCATATCTCCTCGGGCGGGTTCATGGGGACTATTCTGTGATTAAAAGGGATTTTGGGAACTTCCCCATAGGAAAAAATATCTCTATAAAGGTTAGGTTCATCCGGATCCTGAAGAGAATACTTAAATTCATCCTGTTCTAATGTTTTTGTTATGTCATTGTACTTTAACAAGGTGCTTCCTCCCAATATACTGAAAAGTATTTTACACTGCCGGCAGCAATTCTTAAAAACATTTCAGCGTATAATTATAGCATTTTGGCGGCTTTTTTTACAAGCAAAAACCTGTGAATGTGGTTACAATAACAAGATGTTAATACTAATTACTAAGTGAAAATGTTAATAAGCGCCAAAGGGAGATTCCTTAAGGATATAATAGCCTAAAAGGAGTTTTCCCATGGCAAAGGTCTGTCCAACTATGAAAGAACTTAAT
>CAIYPD010000143.1 GCA_903928075.1 Candidatus Firestoneibacteriota bacterium | reverse complement strand
TTCCTTCCGCCGCATGAACATTAATAATCTTCTGAATCTCTTTTGCATCACTTATCTTAGCCTTTGTAATCATAATCCCCCCATTTAAACAATCACTAAGATCTAAATTCTAAATCCTAAACAAAATCGGTGGAATCATATGAATTCTTTGTTTAGTTATTAGTGCTTTGACCTTAGTGCTTGTTTAGAATTTAGTGTTTTGTTCTTAAAATTCGACTTTCCCTATTATATTAGAAATTTGTCGTCCGTAACTCTTTAAAGCACTACCCGCCACAGGAGGGCCAGTCTCTTTGGAGGATAGACTTTAAGTTTATTCTGAAAACCATATACTGCCTTCGCCAAAGTTGCTTTCTATGTAGCCAATAAGTTCGGGGTTCGGAGATATCTTGATAGGCGTTTCAAGAATATCTTCCAGTTGCTCGGTATTCTTAAAGAAATGTAAAAACACCTGACAAGAACCTTTGCCGTCATATAGCGTCAGATTCTTCCTGAGACCATCCAGGACACTGTCTTCCAACCCCAAAGTTATTATTTTTATATGGGCTTTTTTGTATAAACGCCCCTGAGCATCTTCCAATAAAAGGATATCTTCGGCTATTATTTTTGGTGTGCCCTTTTCTTCCGTATTCTCCGCACTGCCGTCCTCAAAATCCAGCCGGCCTTTGACAATAACAAGAGCTTCTTCTGCCAGATATCTATTGACCCTTTCAAATAATTTTGGAAAAACTACGACTTCCACAACTCCACCAAGGTCTTCAAGAGTTAAGATGGCCATTCTCTCGTTCTTTTTTGTAGTTTTAAGGTCCAACCGGTTTATTATTCCGCCCAGTGTAACGGTGCTACCGTCTTTTGCTTCCCGTAAACTTAATATGTTGTTTGAAACAAATCTTTTCATCTGCTCTTCATATTTTACCAGCGGATGCCCTGAAAGATAGATGCCCAGAAGCTTCTTTTCAAAACTTAAGAGCCGGTCTTCAGGATATTCCTCGTCGGGGTAGATTTTTTGCATTTGCTCAGACATATTCTCAAATAAGAAATCCTGTCCGCTTTCCTGTATTTCCTGGTTTTTCTGAGCGCTAAATACCGCGTCTTCGGCCATTCGGGAAAGCTTTAAGCGCTTCAAACCAAAGCAATCGAAAGAACCGCTAAGTATCAGGCTTTCAACTACCTCTTTATTGGCTATGCGCAAATCCACCCGGTTACAGAAGTCCTGCAGGGATTTAAAAGCACCGTTTTTCTCCCGTTCTTTAATGAAAGAATCCGCTGCCCCGCCGCCTACATTTTTTATTGCCGATAAAGCAAAATATATTTTGTTTTCATGTACGGTGAACTTGGTCTGACACAGGTTTATATCCGGCGGTTGCAGATCAAAACCGCTCTTTCTTATTTCATCTACATAAATTCCGACCTTCTCGGCGTTGTTGACTTCGGAAGTGAGTAGGGCGGCGTAATATTCTAGAGGGAAATTTGCCTTAAGATAGGCGGTCTGGAAAGAAACAATTGCATAGGAGGCCGAATGCGATTTATTAAAACCATAACCGGCGAACTTGGCTATTTCGTCAAAAATTTTTTCTGCTTTAGCCAGCGGAATCTTTCTAGCCACCGCTCCTTTGGTAAATAACTGGCGCTGTTTTTCCATAGCTTCTTCATCTTTCTTTGACATCGCTTTTCTAAGAATATCGGCCTGACCCATAGTAAAGTCCGCAAGTTTAACGGCCGCCTGCATTACCTGCTCCTGATAGAGCATAATCACGTAGGTTTCTTTTAGAATCACTTAAAGATCGGGATGCTGATATTTTATAGTCACAAAACCTTG
>CAIYPD010000142.1 GCA_903928075.1 Candidatus Firestoneibacteriota bacterium | reverse complement strand
TGAACTTTCTTCAGGCGTTCAAAATCCCCGACTTGAAAAAGCGGCGGCAGGGTCTTCTCCGAAAGTTCCAGAGCGCTCAGAGCGGCGTCCCAGTTAACCCCGAAAACGGTATTACTGTCTTTTCTTATTTCCAGGACCTGGGCATTGACTTCTATCATGGTCTTTTCCAGGTTAGCGGCCAGCACTACAACCTGACTGGTCACCTGATTATTATCCTTATCCCAGACAATAAGGGAAGTTGTTCCGCCGGACTTGCCGATAAGCAGAAATTCTTTTTCTGAAACCACTTTCACATCCGCTATAAGGGGATTGCCTACCGCTATTTTCTTCGGCGCATCCACGGGAATTATTTTTGATTCCCCTATGGTTATCTGCAATCTTTCCTCGGCAAATAAAATTCCCGCCAGCAGGAGCAAAATAAATATTCTTTTCACCGGTTATCTCCCTTTTAGAATTACTTTTTCACCTTCCGTGCCGCGGATAACTTCCAGAAAAGGAAGTTCCGGGGCCGGCTTCGCGGCTTCTCTCTGCTGATTGCGGAGGGCGTTTCCGAAGTTCGTTGTTTTAAGCACTGCCGTCTTCTCGTCCCCCGGATTTCTTAAAACAACTTTTATTCTGCCTTTATTTTCGGCAAAAGTAAGGAGCTCAGAGTCAGAGGGTTCAAGTGCCAGGACGATTATATTCCCGGAAAAAGCCTTGACGGGAAAGTAGACGGCTTCAGATTTTTTTACGGAAGAGAAACTCTCGTTTACGGCAAGAACTCTTACACATTGAATTAAGGTAGCGGTATAGGAAGCTTTACCGGCTTCTTCAAAAGATGCCAGGAGGTCCACAATATCCCCCGGTTTGAGAAAATCGCCGGCAGAAGAATCGGCGTCCAGATTAAGTGTGACCGCCCTGTAACCTATTGGAACAAGTGAAGAAAGATTTTCGGCGAGCCGGGTAACCTTATTCGCCAGAATCTGCTCGCCCTCGGCAATGTTCGCCAGCGCAATAACTCCCGCGGCCTCTTCAAATTTTCTTAACGCTCCGGGCTGAATATATAATTCCGGCAGCTCCCCCAATTTCAACGAACCGGCGGGCACCGCAGCACCTGCAGGTATGAATTTTGAGGCAACCAGGACCTTATTGGAAACACCCTTTGCGGTTACCTCCTTCTCCTTGCCTGAGAGGTAAAGATAGATAAGCAGAGCACCAATGACAGAAATGACAAAAGCAAAGATGAGATTTTTATTTCGCATAAAGCCCCCTTGAGAACTATACAGGTGTAGTTTATACCAAACTGCGGAGGGAATTCAATGCTTTTATTACAGGATTCAACCAAATTCAGGCAAGGGACAGGCCGGTTTTATAGTAGCTACAAAAAGGAAATATTCTAAGTAATCCAGACTTAATTAGTTATTAGTAATTCGAACTTAATTAGCAATTAGCAATCGAATAGTCCGGTATTATTTTTTTATAAATAAAAGCGCGGCTGAATTCATACAATAGCGTTTCCCGGTGGGCTTGGGACCATCGTCAAAAACATGGCCCAGATGGGCGCCGCATCTGGCGCAGACGACTTCAGACCTTTCCACGCCGAGGCTTAAATCTTTAACCGTCTTAACATTAAGGTCCGAAACCGGACTGAAAAAACTCGGCCAGCCCGTCCCGGATTCAAACTTTGTAGCAGAAACAAAAAGATCCGTTTTACAGACGACACATTTATAAACACCGTCCTCCCGGTTTTTATAATATTTACCGGTAAAAGGCGCTTCGGTTCCTTTATCCCTTACTATATAGCAGACATTCGCGGGCAATTCTTTTAACTGTCCCGCTGTCGGAATAACCATATCCAGGGTCTCGACTTTCCCCGTCCCATAATTAAAAATATCAACTTTCCCCGGTTTTTCCTGGGTCATACTCCCCCCTCTATTTTCACACCCCGCTAAAAACAAACAAATCAAACTGACAAATAATATTAATCTCATAAAGTTATTGTACCAGTTCAGGCAGAAAAGAGCAAGAAGAGCGAAACTCAGAAGGTCAGAGGGTCAGAAGGTCGGCAAGAGCACAGATGGAGGTTTGGCCTCCTGAGGCGGACGGCTTCGCCGGATAAGCTTAGCACTTACATAAATATCCTACAACGATTTTAGGCTGCTAAAAGCGCAGCTGATGGCACAGATGGGTGAAGAGATGACACAGATACAAACAAATATCCTACAACGATTTTAGACCTTATGGACCTTACAGACTTTATAGACCTTTATGGACCCTTTTAGTCCCTTATCGACCTTACGCTGCTAAAAGCGCAGCTGATGGCACAGATGGGTGAAGAGATGACACAGATACGCATAAATATCCTTCAACGATTTTAGACTTTACAAACTTTACGAACCTTACAAACTTTATCTCGCTATGTCAACGGTAGTTGACATCTATATATCCTTCCTCTCGAGAAAAGCTTTGCTTATAAACTTTTTTTACTTACAACCTACAATTCTCTCTATAAACTTCCAGCGCATATTTATAGGTCTCGAAACGCACATCAGGCGGGATGGAGTGATCGCTGTGAAAGACATAGGGGGCTTTGAGTTTTTTTAAGGCCTTAAGTTTGTACTCTATCTCTTCCTTAATTGCGGGCTTATTGTTGGAATTCAGGACCGTTACATCAATATTTCCCATAAAAGCTATTTTACCGGAATATTCTTTTGCGAGTTCAACGACATTCATACCTGCTTTGGCTTCCATCGGCTGGAGACAATCAAAACCGGACTCTAAAATTGAAGGCATGGCCCGGCGCACATCCCCGCAGGAATGCAGGATAACCGGCAGTTTGTAACTCTTAAAAAAACTGACCAGCCTTTTATGATACGGCGTGACGAGTTCACTCAGGGCGTCAGGCGAGCAGAATAAACCGTTCTTATAGCCCAGGTCTTCATAGACAAACATTCCGTCGGGTATACCAGCTTCCCTGAAGACTATTTCATAGTGTTTTATATAGAAGTTGGTATAAACCTCACAGAAGTCTTTAAGCCATTCCGGCTCAAGGAGCATAGCAGGCAGGAAATATTCGTCCCCGATAGTACTTCTCATAATTTCAAAAATAAAACAATTCCCGAAGACGGCGAACTTCCCGGTCTTCTTTGCCTTCTCAAGATTCTGTTTCATCTCGGCAATATTCAGCCGGTCTTTATTCACGGTTAGCAGGGGTTCGCGGTAGCTCTTCTCCCAAATCTCCCGGCTTGTCATTTCAAAGCCAATATGTTCGGGGGTTCCGGATTTGTGTTTCCATAATTTAACCGAAGCGCCGTTACCGCTCTTTACTACCTGCCACTCCGCGGTCTCGGAAAGTATCTCCTTTTTCCCCGGGAAAGAGAACACATCAAACCAGCCGCCGGCATGCGCAATGTCATAATTAAAATAATCCGCCTGGTCGGTTTTTTCGGGAAATCCTTCTTTTGTCCAGTAGTCCCGGATAGTTTCCGGCCAGAAGTGTTCAAAAACGCCGAATCTGTCTGCAGCTTGCTTATTAAGTATGGTGGCAATAACCTCTTTTGAAGTCATCATCTGCCTTACTGCTCCATGAACCCTTTCAAAAATTTTGCTCTTATGGGATGCCGGAGTTTCCGCAAAGCCTTGGCTTCTATCTGTCTCACTCTCTCTCTGGTAATATTAAAAATATTTCCGACTTCTTCCAGGGTGTAAGGGTAGGGCTTGTTAATACCGAACCTGAG
>CAIYPD010000141.1 GCA_903928075.1 Candidatus Firestoneibacteriota bacterium | reverse complement strand
GTGAGCTTCTTCGTATCTTCCCATTTCAGAACTTTTAATCTCTTTTCTTCTTCATTTGAGGTAGTCTTCGCATCCAGTAGAAATCTTCTGTAACCATAGGCACCTTTTTTCAGGCCGGTTATCTTCAGGTTAATTTTCTCGGTTTTCGGCCTCTTTACCGCGAAATTCCAGATAAGGACATTGATTTCATCCTCGTAACTGTTATAGGTTGCCAGTAACTTTACGGTGCCCTTTGGATTTTTGGTTATCAATTTTTTCCCGAGCAGGCGCGAAAGTAGTTTGAAGGAAAAATACGCCGGCCGCATTATACCCTGGTGGTCAAAAACCCCCAGTAGATTAAAAAGGTAGTTAACCCCGTATTCAGTTTCAAGCGCGGCGTTCTCCGAAAGTATGCCTTTTACATCCTTTCTCCTGAAATTCACATTACGGAGATGATAATAGCAGGAATGCGAAAGCCCTGTATCCAGAAAGTTATTAATGGTCTCTATCAGAAAACAGGGCTGATACTCAGGATATTTTAGGCCCTGCATAAGAGAGCCGCCAAATGCCAGGTTCCACTCGTTAAGCGAGGTTTCGCATTTCAGCTTGTTTGCCTTGAGAAGATTTTTAACATGGATTATGGATCTTTTAAACGCCTCCGGGTCCTGGTTATACATATGCCAGGAAACAAAATCCAGCGGCACTTTATTTTTTTTGCAATACTGCAGAAATTCCGGCAGAAGTTTGCTTGTATAAAAAGCAAGCGCAGGCCCGCCTACCTTGGCTTTCGGGTTGGCCTTTTTTACCGCTTTCGCAGTCCTTTCATAGAAATATCCGTACTTTCCCTGTGTAAATAAGTTGGGACAGCCGCCCGCCTCCCCCCAGTCCGATTCATTTGAAACTTCCCAGTAGTTAACCCCCCAGGGTGTATATCTTTTTACCATTTGATAAACAAGCTCTTCCCATTCGCCGTAATCTTTAGGATCGACAACCTTTTCGGTATACACCCGGTACATAAATGACGGTTTGAAACAGATGCACATAATCGGCTCTGCCCCGCATTCAAGGATATTTTTTACATTTTTATCCAGCAGGGCCCAGTCAAATTTTCCGGGTCCCCGTACCACCTTCTGCCAGTCGGCAACAAATAACCTTATAAATTTTAATTTTAAATTCCTGACCTCGTGTTGCTGCTTATCAAACATCGGCTCACCGGAAAGGCCGCCCTGCCCGATGGAGTGCCGCCCGATATTAAGGTCTGCTCCGGTTTTCTTTACATTCACAATAATGTTTTTCATAATAAGTTTCTCCCCTTATCAGAATACAAGACTATAAGATAACAAGATTGAAGCTTTTGTTTTTCCGTTCTTCTGCACATCTGCCCCTCTGCCCTTCGATTTTTTACTTCGTACTTTGTACTTGTACTATCATCTTCCCTTATACGCTATCTGCGCAATCCCGTACGGCGGCAATACAAATGTGTCTTTTATTTCCTTTAGCCTCGAAAGATTGCCATGTTTAACGAGTTTCATCCTGTCGTCTTCCATATTGCTGTCCGTTTTAGCGTCAAGCATATACCGGCTGTACAAACCGCCGGCCTCATTAATATTTACGAACTTCAGGTTTACTTTCTCGGGTTTAGCGTCTTTGACTTTAAAATTCCAGATTAACGCGGTAGTCAGGTCCATCTTTTCGTCATAAGCCGCAAGTAACTTTACATTTTTTCCTGTCTGTTTCACCTTAATCTGTTTTCCGAGAAGCCGCGAAAGCATCTTGAAGGCAAAGTATGCGGGTTTGGGGACACCCTGGTAATCAAACATCCCGAGGAGGGTAAAGCCGTAATTTTGTCCGTCGGTCGCTATAACCGCGCGGTCGTTGGAAAGAAAATTATACATCTCTTTCGGCCCGTTTATATTCCTTATATGGTAGAAGCAGCAGTTGGAAAGCCCCTGTTCTATCATGTGATTTATTACTTCCACTATAAAACATGGTTGGACCCCGGGATTATTAACATTCTGCAATATCGAGTTAAACCCAACATTCCATTCATTTATCGAAGTTTCACAATTAAGTTTGTTCTTTTTTATAAGTTTTTTTACATAGATAATGGATCTTTTGAACTCACCCGGATCATCGGAATATATGTGCCAGGAAACAAAATCCAGAGGCAGTTTGTTTTTACTGCAATATTTTAACAGTCCTGCAAGTATATCCCCTGTGTAAGAGTAAAGTAAATTTGACTTTTTAGGAGGTTCAAATCCGGCCAGCGCCGGGCCGCCGACTTTGGCTTTAGGATCCGCTCTTTTTATCGCCTTTATGGTATGTTCGTAGAATTCAGGATAATTTTTGGCAGTAAACAGGTACGGACAGCCGCCGTATTCGCCGACATTGGGCTCGTTGGCCACCTCCCAATATTCTATCCCGTACTTTTTGTCCGTATTATAATGCTTAACCAGTTCATAGACCAGCTTTTCCCACTGCTTCCAGTCATTTGGTCTGACTATTGTATGGTCAATTTTGGGGAACAGCAGTTTTGGTTTAAATACTATACACATCATAGGCTTGGCTCCGGTCGCCATGATGGCATCTACCGAGCGGTCCAGTCTCTTCCAGTTATAAACTCCCTTCTTCGGGTAAAGATTAAAATATTCCTGAATGAATAGCCTGATAATTTTTAAATTAAGGTTCTTTAATTCCCGGGTGTGCATATCAATCATAGGCTCGGATGCTAAGCCACCCTGCCCCGCAGAAAAACGGCCGATGTCTAAGTCGTTGCCGGTCTTCTTAGTATCGATAATGAATTCTTGCATGCAAAACCCTCCTTGTAAACCAATTTACAGCGACAAGATAACAACAAAATAGCTTTTACTTATTCGTAAATATCCCTCATTGATTTTAGACCTTATGAACC
>CAIYPD010000140.1 GCA_903928075.1 Candidatus Firestoneibacteriota bacterium | reverse complement strand
TGCTCGCTTCTGATCAAAGTTCCAAGTCAATTCGCGCCCAAAACTCTCTAAATTTACCCGCTTTTTCCTTCATTTTTTCATTTACTGTTTGACACTACCCAAGTTTTTCGCCTTAACCTTGTCGTCTTATCCTGCGAAGCAGCCCGCCTCAGGAGGGTTGTCATCTTGTTTTACTGTATTCTGCTTTTCTGCCCCACCCTCTTGCCGGCTTCCGTCCTCTGTCTTCATTCTCTTACTTGCCAATCCTCTGTCTCTTCTTTTCTTATTTTTTTTCTGACTTTTTAAAAAATGTTCCGGGTGCAACCGTATTTCCTCGGAGATAATCAAGAACGGCCATCTCCTTTTTCCCTTCCGGTTTTATTCTTTCTATGAGCAGGCCGCCGTTACCTGTGCTTACCAGCAAACCCTTTTCTTTTATTATTTCTTTTATTTCACCGGGTTTTCCCGCACAATCACTAAGGTTATCTAAAGAGGCCTTAAGTATCTTTACTATTTTCCCGTTTAACCTTGAAAATGCGCCCGGTTGGGGAGCTAAGCCTCTTACAAGGTTGTATATCTCTAAAGCACTCTTTTCCCAGTTTATATTAAACATTGATTCCGGCAGTTTACCAAAATAAGTTGATCCGGCTTCAACCTGTTTTATTCTGGGCGCCTTTTTTTCACCTACCAAATCCACCGCCTCGGTAAGGAGCTCAAGGCCTGTTACCGTCAATTTTTCAAGCAGCGTTCCCGCATTATCATCCGGCGTTATATTTATTTTTTTTTGTAGAATTATATCGCCTGCGTCCAGCCGCTTCGCGACATACATTATGGTTACACCGGTTACTTTTTCCCCGTTTATCAGGACCCAGCTAAACGGTGCGGCGCCGCGATACCCGGGAAGCAGTGAAAAGTGCATATTTATAGTGCCAAAAGCCGGCAGGTCTATCAGCTCCTGACTCAATATCTGGCCGTACGCCACCACCACTCCGAGGTCATAGGGCTTTTTTGACAGCCCTTCATAAAAAGAAGCGTCTTTAATCCGTTCCGGCTGAAAAGTTTCAAGCGAAAGAGCCTTTGCCAGAGCCTTAACTTCACAGTGTCCAACCTTCTGCCCTCTGCCGCGCGGCTTATCACATGCCGTTATTACTTCAATCTCATGCCTGCCGGTCTCATGCAGTCTTTTCAGCGCCCGGGCAGATATTTCTGCCGTTCCCAAAAAAAGAATCTTCATTTTCCCCTGGTGTTTCTTTCCAGCTCTTTAAGCTGCTTGTTTAGAAGTAAGTATTTTATTTTACTTATCTTATCAACAAAAAGAATGCCGTTCAAATGATCAATCTCGTGCTGCAATACTCTGGCCAAAACACCTTCTGCGGTTATTTCATTCATTGCTCCGGTCAGTTCCTGATACCGCACGGTCACTTTGGAAGGCCGTTCCACATCCGCATAAATTTCCGGGAAAGAAAGACAGCCTTCCTCAAAACGCGCGTTGCCCTCAAAAGCCGTTATTTCGGGGTTAACCAGACAGAAGACTTCACCCTTCTTGTCTCCCCGGCCCGTATCGATAACTACCAATCTTTCAAGAATTCCCACCTGGTTGGCCGCCAGACCTATACCCTTGCAGGCATGCATGCTTTTCAGCATCTCTTCCGCCAGCTTTTTTATCCGCAGGTCTATCTTTGTAATCTTTGCGGCTTTCTTGCGCAGTAAAGGGCTTCCGTATTTTAGTACATTCATATTTTTCATTTTAATTATAATATTTTTATTATTCCCCTTTTATGATTTTTGTCATCTTATAGAGTAAATTTCTCTCCGAGATAGAACTCTTTCGCTTTTTTATCCGTTGAAAGTTTCTTTGCATCCCCGGAAAGCAGAATCTTGCCTTCAAACATAATATAAGCCCGGTCTGTAATAGAGAGCGTTTCCCTAACATTATGGTCGGTGATTAAAATACCGAGGCCCTTTTTTCTTAACTGGGAGATTACCTGCTGTATGTCCGCAACGGTAATAGGATCGATCCCCACAAACGGTTCATCCAGAAGTAAAAAAGAGGGATTGGTAACAAGCGCTCTTGCTATTTCGACCCTTCTTCTTTCCCCGCCGGAAAGCGTGTAGGCAATATGCTTTCTTAACTTAGTAATATTGAATTCCGCAAGAAGCTTGTTCAGACTTACTTCCCGCTCTTCCTTAGTTATGTCCTGCGCCTCAAGGATGGCCATAATGTTATCTTCTACGGAGAGTTTTCTGAAAATAGACGGCTCTTGCGGAAGATAACCGACGCCGTGCTTTGCCCGCTCATAAGTTGGCGACCGGGTAACATCGTTTGTTCCGATAAAAACTTTACCTGCATCCGGTTTGATCAAGCCCGCAATCATATAAAAGGTGGTGCTTTTGCCGGCACCGTTTGGGCCAAGAAGACCAACTATTTCCCCTTTGTTCACTTCAATATTTACGCCGTCAACCACAAAGCGGTTCTTGTATTTTTTGGCGAGTTCTACCGTTTTAATTAACATTTTTACTCTCTTCTGTATAAATTTGCGCCTTCACATTCTTATCCGCCACCATTTTCCTGTCTTTTATCGTGATATTTATTGAATCCCCCTGATAAGTGTTTTTTCCCTGCAGCACTCTCGGAGAGCCTTCAAGTTTTATTCTATCTTCCTGTCTGTCATAATCAGCATTTTCGCAATAAATGGTAAGATCGTCTCTTATTATTACGACTCTGCCGCTGACAACGGCCCGGGCACCTCCATTATAAACCTCCACCACATCGCCCTTAATATTTGTGGCAACACCTTCTTTATCTTTAAGAAAAAGAATAGCGTTATCTTTCATTGTCAACTGACCCGTATCTTTAAAATACTCCGTATAGCCGCCGGTAATTTCGACCAGTTTAGTTGAACTTAAGAAATGCACATTAGTTTCCGCAACTATCCTGTTATTTCCGGGAAGGAGAACCAGCTTCTCGGATTTCAAAATATTCCCGGCATGCTTAAGCACAACCTCGCCGGAGTAGGACACTTCTTTGGTCTTGCTGTTTCCAGTTACTTTTTTTGCGGTTATTTCCAGCGGTGTTTCTTTGCTGACTTTCATTTCGTCGGCCGTAACATTGCTGCCCGCCAATAAAACAACAAGCATCAGAAACGGCAGGCTTTTCATTTTTTATCCTTATCTTTGAACGTTTCCAAGTCCGAGATTCTGGTGCTGACCTTTTTGATAGTTACATTTTCAAGCAGCAGATCGGACTCCAGGCCATAGCCGGACATCACATTGTCGCCTCTGAAAACTTTTACGAAGGCCTGGGTATTAAGCTTATTCCTCGAACTGCTCCAGGAGAGGCTTTCGGTTTCAAGCCGCGAGCCGTCAGTGGTTCTTAAAATAACGCCGCCTCTTACTTCGATGTCATTGGTTTCCGTGTGAATTACCCCGGTATTGGATTTTAAATCCGCTATCTCTTTTTCTTTATCATAATATTTCGTCTTTACGGTCTTAAAACTTATTAGTTTTATCCTGGAATTTATATTTGCTTCTTCAGCGTCAATAGTATATTTTTTAATTCCAAGTTCGGTTTGAACCATATGAAAGCCGTGCATCGTCACCACTTCTCGTGACTTATCCGCAAGCGAGGCCTGTTTACCCTGCCTTCCGCAGCCTAAGAGAACAAGGAGGCATAAAAGCACGGTTCCAAGGCCTTTTTTCATCCTATCTCCCCGGTTTCAGGAGATCATGCAGATGCACGATTCCCAGCGGTTTGCCTGCTTTATCGGCTATCAGCAAAGTGCTTATCGATTTTTCCTGAGTCATGGAGACAGCCGTGTCTACCAGAGCCTCTTTTGCTATGGTTTTCGGGTTTTTAGTCATTATATCAACAGCTTTTCTTTTCATAATATTTCGGTCTTTCTGTAATTGATTTCTTAAATTCTGGTCAGTTATTATTCCGGTAAGCCGCCCTGCAGCGTTTACTACGCAGGTACAACCCATTTTTTTTGAAGTCATCTCTAAAATTACTTTACCCATACTCATATTTTCGCTGACCACGGGAATTTCTCTGCCGCGCCGCATAACATCTTCGACTGTTTTCAACTTTCTCCCGAGTGAGCCCCCCGGATGCAAAAGCGCGTAATCCTCCGATTTAAAACCTCTCCTGAGCAGGAGCGCAACTGCGAGCGCGTCACCCATAGCCATCTGTGCCACACAGGAAGCGGTCGGGGCCAGATTCAAAGGACAAGCCTCTTTCTTTATCGAAACATCCAGACAAAGTTCGCTGTTTTTAGCCAGGGAAGAATTTATGCCTCCCGTAAAAACAATAAGTTTTGCTCCGATTTTTTTTATTACAGGCAGGATTTCCAGAACTTCCTTTGATTCCCCGCTCTGGGAGAGTGCGATAACCACATCCCATTTTGTCACCGCACCTAAATCACCGTGCAAGCCTTCCGTCGAGTGAAGAAAAACAGAAGGAGTCCCGGTTGAGGCCAAAGTAGCCGCAATCTTTCTCGCAATTATTCCTGATTTTCCTATTCCTGTCACAATTATCCGGCCCCGGCATTTAATAATCAAATCAACGGCTCTGATAAAATCTGCATTCAGACTCTTTGAAAGGCCGGTAACGGCTTCCGCCTCTATTTTCAGGACTTCCCTTGCTTTTTTGAGCAAATACTTTGCTGACAGCATTTTTCCTCTCTTAAAATATATCTTTTTAGCGTCTTAACTTCCTGCAATCTCGTAAACTTTCAGGGCTTTAATAAGCAGCTCTTTCAAGCGGTCCAGCTGAAGCATCGAAGAGGCGTCACAAAGCGCATCTTTGCACTTTGGATGTGTCTCAATAAATAAACCGTCGCTGCCCGCGCCCATTCCTGCCAGCGCCATCGGCAGAATCATTTCCGGCGTCCCGCCTCTTGTGTCCGCGCTGGTAAAACCGGGTATACGCACGGCGTGCGTCACATCAAAAATTACCGGATAACCGTAGGCTTTCATAATCGTAAAAGCCCGCATATCCGTAATCAGCGTGCTGTAGCCAAAAACCGAACCTCTTTCTGTAATAATTATCTTTTCGTTACCCGTGGTCTTAACTTTTTTAATTATTTTTAAAATATCCCAGGGGGAAAGAAACTGCGCCTTTTTAATATTAACCGTCCTGCCCGTCTCTGCCACTTTTAAAGTGAGCGAAGTTTGCTGGCAAAGGTAGGCGGGAATTTGAATAATGTCCGCGACTTTTGCAGCCGCATCAACTTCTTCGCAGGAATGCACATCGGTCAAAACCGGCACGCCTACTTTTTCCCTGACTTTTTCAAGTATCTTTAAACCGGCCTTTAAGCCCGGCCCGCGGTAATTCTCCACGGAAGTCCTGTTGGCTTTATCGTAAGAGGCCTTAAAAATAAAAGGTATCTTCAATTCCCCGGCAATTTTTTTAATCTCTTTTGCGATCTCCAGACACAACCCTTCTGATTCAATAACGCAGGGCCCCGAGATAAGCGTAAATCTGCCTTTGCTTGCCTTGTAGTCGTATTTAACATTTTTCATTTGCCCTTCTTCTTTGCGCCCACCGGCTTGTTTTTTCTTGCCAGTGAGGCTTTAACAAAATTTACAAAAAGCGGATGCGGGCTTAAAGGCTTGGATTTAAATTCCGGGTGAAACTGCACGCCCACAAACCAGGGATGTGAAGGCAGCTCTATTATTTCCACAAGTCCGCCGTCAACTGTCGTTCCCGCCAGTTTTAAACCCTTCGATTTAAAAGCCTGTCTGTATTCGTTATTAAATTCGTATCTGTGTCTGTGCCGTTCTGAAATATTCTCTTTACCGTATGCCTCAAAAGATTTCGTATCCCGGGCAAGTTTACAGTCCCATGCGCCCAGCCGCATCGTCCCTCCTTTATCCGTAATATTCCGCTGACTGTCTAAGAGAGAGATAACTTTATGCCCGGTCTTTTCATCGAACTCCGTGCTATTGGCATCTTTAAGGCCCGCTACATTCCGGGCAAATTCAATAACCGCGCATTGCATGCCCAGGCAGATGCCGAAAAACGGCATTTTATTCTCCCGGGCGTATTTTATGGCTTCAATTTTCCCTTCTATTCCCCTGCCTCCGAACCCGCCGGGCACAAGTATGCCGGCCACACCTTTAAGCGCCGCTTTAGCTCCGCACTTAATCACGGAGTCCGCTTCTATCCATTGTAAATTAACCCTGGCGTCATTCGCGCTGCCTGCATGCACAAAAGCTTCAATGATACTTTTGTAAGCATCCAGCAATTCCACATATTTTCCGACAATACCGATATTAACGGTCTTGGACGGATTAACTATCTTGTATACAGCTTTTTCCCAGGTTGAAATATTTTGCTTGCCGTATCTTAAATTCAGTAATTTCATTATTATTATATCCAGCCCGTCTTCCTTGAGCATAAGTGGGAGTTCATAGACCGAGTGCGCATCAAGATTTTGAATAACACCTTCTTCTTCAACATTACAAAAAAGTGCTAACTTGTTTCTTACATCTTTCGTTAAAGGCCTCTGGGAACGGCAGATCAGAATATCGGGTTGAATACCTATTCCCCGGAGCTGGGCGACCGAATGCTGCGTGGGCTTGGTCTTTAACTCCCCGGCAGTGCTGATGTGAGGCACCAGGGTTACATGCACATAGATAACATTCTCTTTACCTACATCTTTTTTGAACTGTCTGATAGCCTCTAGAAAAGGCAGGGATTCTATATCCCCGACCGTCCCACCGATTTCAATTATAGAGACATCCACTTCCTTATCTTTAGCAACTTTGAGGATTCTTTCTTTTATCTCGTTCGTAATATGCGGTATAACCTGGATCGTCTTCCCCAGATACTCGCCTTTTCTTTCCTTGGATATTACCGAATTATAAATCTGTCCTGTCGTAATGTTATTATCCCGGGTCATGTTGGCGCTCGTAAATCTTTCGTAATGCCCCAGGTCAAGGTCGGTTTCTGCCCCGTCATCGGTCACAAATACCTCGCCATGCTGGTAAGGATTCATAGTTCCGGGGTCAACATTTATATAGGGGTCAAACTTTTGCAGTGTGACCTTCAGCCCTCTTGATTCAAGCAAACAACCTATCGACGAGCTGGTGATACCCTTTCCCAGAGAGGAAACAACCCCCCCTGTAACAAATATATATTTTGTCATAGGATTCTCCTAAAAAGCTATTTACCGGTTACCGGCGCTTCTTCCTGCGAATTATTTCTACAACCTTTTCTAATTCTTCTTTTGTATCTACAGGCACCGTATCAAACCGCGTTTCCACGGTTTTAATACTGAAGCCGTTCTCCAGAACACGCAGCTGTTCAAGTTTTTCTATTCTTTCAAGTCTGGACTGTTTCATCCGCACATACTTAAGGAGGAAAGCTTTTCTATAGACATACACGCCTATGTGCTTGAAAAAATAGTCAAACCCTTCTGCGCGCGCGAGGGAAGGTATCACCGCTCTCGAGAAATAGAGCGCATAGCCGTTCTTATCTACCGCGACCTTTACGATATTACTGTCAGAAAGGAGCTTCTTATCCGCGACTCTGCAAATAAGTGTACTCATTTCAAGGCCGGAATCTTGAATAAGCGGCTCGACGGCTTTGTCGAGCATGGAAGACTTTATCAAGGGCTCATCGCCCTGAATATTTACTATTATATCGGCTTTAATTTTTTTTGCGACCTCAGCTATCCGGTCCGTACCGCTTTTATGTTTCCTTGAAGTCATAACCGGTTTGCCGCCGAATTCTCTTACTGCCTCAAATATTTTTTTATCATCGGTTGCAATATATACTTCAGAAAAACACCGTGTTTTTTTCACCTCTTGCCAAACCCACCATATCATAGGCTTCCCCAAAATAGGTGCCAGAACTTTCCCTGGAAACCTTGTAGACCTCAAACGAGCCGGTATAATCCCCACAATTCTCATAGAATCTCCAATAAGTACAAATTCGAAATCCGAAATTCGAAATTCGAAAAAACTTAAAACTTAAAACAAAAAAAACAAGCAAACAATTTCACAGTACTCCTTTTGGTGTTTCCTTTTCCCGGTTTTGCATTATTTTTCGAATTTCGAATTTAGAGTTTCGAGTTTGTTTTTATTTAAGTATTTCCCCTGTCTTACTTGACCAGAGCAGCAGATCAAGTTCATCAAAATCAATTTTTATTTTCCTTGCGAACTCTCTTAATTTTCCTTCCATCTCAAGGTATTTCTCCTTGGTGTTGACCGGCTTAACTTCGCATATTATACCAAATTCACAGAGGCATTTTAAGATATGTTTATCCATTATCCCGTAACCCTTTACCCCTATATTCCTGAGAAAGTGGCTGGCTTCTTTATAGCCAATTCCCTTAATTCCCTTGCTTTTCGCAAAGAAATCGCGAAGAGCTTCCCGGTCCTTAAAAGACTCGAGTAATTTGCGCATTTTCAGTCCATATTCTTCCCGCAAGAATTCTCTTGTATGGACAATATATTCAGGTCTAACTCTCCAGAACCGGTAGTGCCCCTTGATTTTTTTTTGAAGCTCTGCGGCTGAGCCGGTTAAAAGAACCGGTCTTATCCTTTCGATGCAGTTAGCACCCATCTTAGCGGAAGCATTCGCGGTAAAGATGCAAAAACAAAGCTCCTCAAAAAGGCGCCGGTCGTTCTCCTTTCCGGCCTCCTCAAATTCTTTAAGCCGCCGTTTTATCTTATCTTTAACACAGGAATAATAGACCAGGAGTTCCTTAACCGTCATAGGCGAAGAAAGTAATTTTTGATCAATCTTTATCGTTTCCACAATAACCCCCCTGTAAGTACAAATTCTATCCTCCCAAAAGACTGGCGGACGACAATATCAAATACACTAAGGTAAGTCGAATTCTAAACTTGAAATTCGAAGAAACTGAAAAGCATTAAAAAGAACCTTTTTCAAATTTTTCTTTTTGTCAGTTTTGTTTCGAGTTTTGAATTTCGTGCTTCGAGTTTGTTTCTGCTGTTCCTTTTAGGCTAAACGCCGTTGCTCCAGTAACCTTGACTCTATGAACCTCACCCTCTTTGTAACTTTTCAAGCCTTCAACCAAAAATGGTCTGTTTGTCCGGTCCCGGCCGCTTGCCCCGGTTAGCTCCGGACTATCCATCATAACCTCTCTTATAGTTCCTATAAAACCATTGTTTATTTCACGCCCTATTTCCTTCTGTAAACTCATAAGGGCCTTTAACCGTTCTTCTTTCTCGCCCTTTGATACCTTATCCTCGAGTTCAAACGCTTTTGTGCCTTTCCGCGGAGAATACTTATAGGTATAAGCCGTATCAAAACGGACTTTTCTATATAGCTCAAGCGAAGCATTAAAATCTTTTTCTGTCTCGCCCGGAAAACCGACAATAAAATCCGTTGAAACCGCCGCACCCGGGATATTTTTTCTTATCTTCTCAATTATTTCAAGATACTGGCTAACCGTATATTTTCTGTTCATTACTTTGAGTACAGGGTCAGAACCTGATTGCACGGGCAGGTGGAACTGCGGACAGATTTTTTTGCATTCGGCGACGGTCTGCACAAGTCTGTCAGGAATATCTTTCGGGTGCGAAGTCCAGAACCTGACCCAGAACTCTCCGGGCAAAGCGTCGATTTCCCATAAAAGCGCCGCAATATCTTTTGTTTTTTCTTTAAGCTCCCGGCCATAGGTATTTACATTCTGGCCGAGAAGATTAATCTCTTTATATCCGTTTTTTACCAGTTTTTCGACTTCTTTTAAAATATCCAAAAACGGCCTACTCTCCTCCCGCCCCCGGACAGAAGGGACAACACAGTACGAACAGAAGGAATTACAACCCTTGCTGACCGTAATCCAGGCTTTTGTCCTGCTTTCTCTTTTTATAAGCCCGTCAACTTCCCAGTTTCCCTCTCCCGTACCGGTTTTTA
>CAIYPD010000139.1 GCA_903928075.1 Candidatus Firestoneibacteriota bacterium | reverse complement strand
GGAAAACTTGCGACTGAAGCGGAAAAAAGCGGGATGAAAGCATTTGTGGAATTTGGCCACCGAGATAACTTACTCATATCCAATCTGTCATTCCCTCAGGTTGAAAAGGAATATGGGATAACCTCAAAATATGGTAAATCAGGTATTGTTATTAAGCTGGATATGAACCGGCCAAAGTGGAAAATAGACTCCGAGACAAATGTTGTTTCCGGATATGGGATAACTACACCGGTGGTATGCACTCAAAAAGGCGCTCTTTTTGCAGACAAGATAGACGCATTGATTAAAAAGGACAGAGCCCGTCATCTTTTCGATATCATCTTTATGCTTTCCGAAAAATTCCCTGTGGATGTTGCTGTCGTGAAGTCGCTTGGCTTAAAGGGCAACCCTTTTAACCTTATTCTTGAGAGAGTTAACGGTTTGTCAGAAAAACAGTTGAAAACTTACGCAGATCAGCTCAAGCCTTTTCTGTTTGATGAAAGAGATGTGTCGCTGATATTAAACGCAAAAGAGATTTTACAGGGATTGATAGATAAGTATTAAAGTATTCAGTTATTCGTTTCTTTGCTATGTTTGCTATTGACAAAAGGGGCTTAAACTGCTACAATCAATATGTCCAAAGGCGCAAATCAATAGAGTGAGATTATAATGAAAAATGAATTAAAACCGGTTAGAAATGGAAAATAAAGTTTCAGGTGCGGCATCTGCAGCAAGAGCCGCTGCCGCTGGCGCTATTGCTGCTGCGGCGGCACACAAAGCAGCAACGTATGCTGCTGAAAAAGCAAAAATAGCATTAGAAGATCAAGAGCGAGAAGAGGCAAGAAAGACGCAAGAGATGGCGAAGGATAAATTCTTTCGCATCAACATGACACTTCCTATTGAGTTGGACAGGGTGTTAGAGGATATGGGAACAGAGGCCAGGTCAAGCGGTGGATTTAAGGTTCCCAAAACAACAATAATAAGATCACTAATAAGAGTTGCAAGGATACTTCAGGTGGACATGACCGGTGTAAAGACTGAACAAGACATGCTTGACAGGCTATTGGAGGCAGTAAGAAGGTATAATAGGAAGTAAATAAGGCGAGGGATTATTCTCGCTTTTTAAAACGCCATTGATTTATGTATTTGGACATATTACAAAGTCAGTATTGATGAAGATATTAGTAGGAGGAAAATGAAAAAAATACTCAAAATAAAAATAACCGGAGAGTAAAATTAAATTATATTTTGGAATACGATACGGCGGATGGTCTGGTTTTTTACTTTATCAAAGGATCATGACAAATACCTGAAACAGAGGCAAATTTATTATTGTTGTTAAACGGTTCTTAAAAAAAACAGGAGGTTATTATGGGTTGGAAATTGTTTTTAGATGACTGGAGGAGTCCAAGAACTCCGGGGTTTATTGTAGCACGGTCTTTTGAAGAGGCTATTGAAATGGTGAATAGCCAAGGCTGTGCCCCGTATCATGTAGCGTTTGATTATGACCTTGGAGGAGTTGATAAAAAAACAGGCCTTGATTTTGCGCTATGGCTAATCGATAAGGATAGAGAAGAAGGAGGCAGCTTTCTTCCGGAGAGATTTACTTTCTCGTGCCATAGCGCGGCTGCTGATGGCAAAAAGTGTATTGTCAAGTTGATGTCAAAATATCTGAAAAGTTTAAGATGAAAGGGATTTATTGCCTGTGGCATTTAAAGCTCATCAATATATTTAATTGATTTGGAAGATATCTTTTAATAATCGCTGAAAGGCAATAGAGTATTTCTTGATGATGAAAAGTAATGGGTGCGGAATTTACTCCATCTTTGCAAAAATGACGCAAATATAGGATCTTAAAAAGTAAAACCTGCGCTCTAGCAGGTTGGGGGTTTATATGGATATTAAATATATCTTTGGCAAGATGGAGGAATATAGCGACATCTCTTCGCTTACCGGGAATGAGAAGGCATTTACGGCTTACCTTAAAAATGACTTAAAGAATTTGGAAAAATATGAAATAGAGAGCAAAACTGACTGTTTTCTTGTGAAAAGTAAGGTGGGTTCACCGTATACGCTACTTGTTCATATTGATCGGATTTCAGTGGGAGCGTTTAAATATGAATTTTCAGAAATAATCAAAGGCCAGACTAACAATGTTATAAGCATAGCTATAATGAGATATCTGTTTGAACAAGGAGTTAATCTAAACGCCTTGTTTACAACTCGCGAAGAGAATTGTTCCAACGCAAATCAGATTATTTCATATACGGAAGAATTTCCGGGACAGGTATTAATTGATTTGGATATAGATGTAGCAGTGTCCAGAGAGGAAGTTGTTTCCGGTGCCGTATCCATACGAAAGAATGATAGTTTAATGCCCTACTCTGTATCCCTGGTAAAGTATATAGAAGAGCTTTGTGAAAAAAATAAAATTAACTATATAAATAAAGACGGAGACTGGTTAATTGTCCAGATTGGCATTGCTATGGCAAAGTATAAGGAATTAAAAGGTTTAACGAATAAAGCGCTATCCGAGTTAAGAAGATACGGGTATATAGGGATTCCTATCTGGAACTATCACTCGAATCATGAAGAAGCCTCAGCGAAAAGTGTGTTGAGTGTCGTGAAACTTTTAAAAAAATTAGCTGAAAACAGCAGTTTAGCTGAAGGAGAATATAATGAAAGGTAATAAAAACAGGAATATGAATCTAAGAGGTAGAATTTGGTACAGTGATTTTGTCGATCCTTCCGGCAGGCAAATAAGAAAATCCTTAAAAACCTCAGATGCCAGGCTGGCAAATATTATGGTAAGCCGCATGATGACAGAGGCCTATGAGAAAGGTTACTTCGACATGAAGAAAACGGCAAAAATTAAATTTAAAGAACTTGCAAAAGAAGTACTGGAGTATTCACAGCCTCGTAAGAAATCCTACATCAAGGTATATGTGCCAACAATGAAACACTTGGTAGAATTCTTCGGAGAGAAGTATTTGCGTGAAATAGATCTTAAGCTGATAAACAAATATCAAGAATCAAGGAAGGGCCAAGTTAAAGACATTACCATCAACAAGGAAGTGGGAATGTTGAGAATCTGTTTTAATCATGCCAGAAAATTGGAATATATACGTTCCAATCCGGTTGTTAATGTAGAATTCTTTAAAATACCCGAGAGGAAGTTCAGGTATCTGGAACTGGAAGAGATTGCCGCACTGCTGGCAAATTCAAAAGGGTATATTCGGGATATAATAAATATGGCGCTACTCACGGGGGCCAGAAAAAGCGAGATACTCAAGCTTACCTGGGAAAAAATTGATTTCCACAACAAACTGGTAATTTTTGATTTGACAAAAAACAACAAGGTAAGAGAAGTTCCGATGTCCGCAAATCTAGAGGAAATGCTCTTTAATCGAAGGTCTGCAAATCCTGACGTTGAATATGTTTTTACCGGAAGAAACGGCAAGCCGTTTGGAGCGATTGATAAGTCTTTCTGGAGTGCTCTTAAGAAAGCCGGAATTAGGAATTGCCGTTTTCATGATCTCCGCCACACTTTTGCCAGCCAACTTGTTATGTCCGGCGCGAATCTTATTACGGTCAAAGAACTTCTGGGTCACAGCGAGTTAAAGACTACTATGATCTATACGCACTTGACTCCGAAGCACAATAGAGACGCAATAAGCATATTGGAGAATAGGTTGGATAAGGTTGTTGGCTT
>CAIYPD010000138.1 GCA_903928075.1 Candidatus Firestoneibacteriota bacterium | reverse complement strand
TAGATTGTCTTCAGACTCTGGATTTTGTGGATGAGATAGTAATTATTGATGCAGGCAGCAACGATAAGACTGTGTTTCTGGCAAAAAAATATACAAAAAAAGTCTTCACCCGCACCTGGACAGGGTATGCGGCCCAAAAAAATTACGGCATTTCACGGACTAAAAACGAATGGATATTGAGTATTGATGCCGATGAACGGGTTTCAGAAGAATTAAAGAAAGAGCTCTTAGAACTGGATTTAAAGGAAGAGGGGTACCTGTTACCGGTTAAAAACTTTTTTTTAGGAAGATGGATGAAATACGGAGGGCAGTATCCGGACTATCATTTAAGGCTTTTTCGCAAGTCGAAAGGGAAGTTCAGTTATGATGCCAAAGATGTGCATGAAGCCGTAAGGATAGCCGAAGCCAAAACAGTAAAGCTTAAACAGCCTTTGCTGCATTATTCCTATAACGCAGTTTCCGGCTATTTTCATAAGTATAACTCTTACACCTATCTTGAAGCGAGTGGCAGATTTCACCGGAAGCTCAAGCCCAGCTGGTATGGTATATTCTTCAGGCCGGTTAATAGATTCATAAAATGGTATTTTTTAAAAATGGGCTTTCTGGACGGGGTTAGAGGTTTAATATTTCACGCCTTCTCGGCCTTTTATGTCTTTACGACAGAATTAAAGCTATTTGAGCTATATAATTATAACAGCACGGAAATAAAATGGAAAAGTTGAAATATTTACCCGTATTAATGTATCATAACATCGGTGAACAAAAAAAAGGTGTAAGCCTGAGTAATTTTTGCCTGAACCCGGCGGAATTTGAGTTGCAGCTGGATTATCTGCTAAAGAAAAATTACACTTCTCTAGATTTTGCGGACCTTGAAGCTATCCTTTCCGGGGCTAAACCATGTCCCAAAAGGCCGGTTATGCTGACTTTTGATGATGCCTACTTTGAAACTCTGGAAAAGGTCGCGCCTTTGCTTACTTCCAAAAATTTAAAAGGAATATTTTCCGTAGTGACGGATTATCTGGGAAAAGCGAGTACCTGGGAGACGGAAAACAGTGCTTCCTTGACTGTTTCCGAGACTCAAATAAGAGAGTATCAAAATGCGCTAATTTCTTTTGAGTCCCATACCGCCGGACACAAGAATCTTGCACAGCAGACACCCGAAGAAAACTTAAGTGATTTGAGTCTGTCTAAAAAGCGTCTTGAAAGCGTAACAGGTAAAAGAACAAGAGCTGTATTTTATCCTTATGGGGATTATAACGAAAAAGTTAAAGCCGCTGCGGCAAAGGCAGGTTATATATTCGGACTGGCAATTGCCACTACAAAAAGAACCACAATGGAAGATGCCCTGGAGATGCGCCGGGTCTATATTAAAAGTTCCGATAGTTTTCTTGACTTCAAACGAAAGATTGCAAACTGGTACATCTGTTTTCGCGGGTTCAGGGAATCAGTCAGAGAAAAGAGGAGGCAGGTTTGAACGACAAAAAAGCCGTTTTTTTAGACCGGGATGGCACGATTAATGTTGAAGTTAACTATCTTTCTACTGCCAAAAAGCTTGTACTCTGTCCCGGGGCGGCTGCTGCGGTTAAAACAATTAATGATTTACATCTACCGGCAATATTAGTGACCAATCAATCGGGTATAGGCCGCCGTATGTTCAACGCCGGAATGCTTGAAGAGATACATCTTAAGTTAAAGGAACTTTTAAAGACAGAAGGCGACGCGAAATTGGATGCAATTTATTATTGCCCGCATTTGCCCAAAGACGGTTGTAATTGCAGAAAACCAAATTTAGGTATGGCTGAGTCGGCAAAAAAGGAATTTAATATTGATTTGCATAATTCTTATTTTATTGGAGACAGAGAAACCGATATTGAGTTTGGGAGGAGGGCGGGAGGAAAGACCGTACTGGTTCTGACCGGTTATGGCAAGGAAACAAAAAAGTTATTAACCGTTCTCCCGGATTTTATAGCGCAAGATCTTACGGAAGCCGTAAACTGGTTAAAAGAGGATATCGAAAAAAATGCCGGAAATAAAAATAGCAGAAATTAAAAAAATACTTATTATCAGGCTTCGCTTTATCGGCGATGTGATTATTTCAACCCCTGTTATTAAGGCTTTGAAAAAAGCGCATCCCGGGATAGAAATAAGTTATCTTGCCGAAGAAGCACCTTTAGAAATGCTTAAACATAATCCTAATATTAGCGAGCTTTTAGTTAACAGAAAGAGCCGCAATACCGATCTTTTAAGAACGGTAAGTGAAATCAGAAGCAGAAAATATGATGCCGTTATAGATCTTTTTGGCAATCCAAGAAGTGCTCTTTTAACGCTTTTAAGCGGGGCAAGATATAGGATTGGCTGGAAAATCAGAGGGCGGGGTAGTTTTTATAATAGACATATTATTAGAAAAGATGTATTAAATCCAAAAGATAAGTCTGATTGTATTGAGGCCTATGAAGATATGCTTGGCTTATTCGGCGTAAGAGGTACTGATAAAAAAACAGAGATATTTATAAGCGGGGAAGAAAGAAAATTTGCAAAAGACTATGCCTCTAAAATCGGCCTTGATATAAACCGACAGCTTGTAGGTCTCCAGCCCGGGAGCAGAAGAGGAATAACTATGACCTGGCCGAAAGAAAAGTACGCAGAATTGGCAGGAAGACTTATAGAGGAAGGTAAACAGGTGATTCTTTTCGGCGGATCTAATGACAAAACGGTTAATAAAGAAGTAAATGAGCTTACAGGAAATAAAGCTTTTGTGGCAGAAGGTTTGAGTATAAGACAGGATGTGGCTTTGATGGAGTTATGTGACTGCTTTGTAACCAATAATCACGGACCTGTGCATATGGCAATTGCCGTAGAAACGCCCACCATCGGAATTTTCCGGCCGGATGAAACCTTTTTATGGTTTCCTTACAAAGATAAGAGATATCGCGTAATTGATAAAGCGGGCACCTGTGAGGTTTGTACACGAAGCGCTTGTTTAGACCCGAAATGCATGAACAATATCGAGGCTGCAAAAGTAATGGAACAGGTGAAGGAGCTGTTGTTGCTTAACAGGAAACGGAAATGAATATTGATAAAGCAGCCGTAAAAAATATTTTGATAATCCGCCTTAAAGGTCTAGGAGATATATTACTTTCTATGCCGGCAGTAAAGGCCTTAAAAGAGGCTTATCCCAAAGCCGGGATTTCGGTGCTGGTAAATAGAGAAGCTGAACCGCTGCTTTTGGGTCTGCCGTTCATAGATGAGATAATTCTTTATAATAGGCAAAAACACGGCGGACTCTTTGGCGGGATAAGGATGCTTAAGGAAATACATAATAGAAAATTTGATCTGGTCCTGGACCTTATTGGAAATCCGAGAAGCGCTCTGATTACGGCTCTAAGCGGAGCCAAATACAAAGTTGGGACCATGCACAGAATTAGACAGTGGGCCTATAATATCAAGGTCGAAGGACCTAAGGAAATATTATACGGCGCTCGGGTTCATCTTCTGGCCGCTTCCAAATGTGCTGCTGACATTAAAAATGCCTCCTTAGAAACGGAAATTAATATCCCTGCTGCCGCTGAGGAAAGTATTGATAGTTTTCTTTTTAAACAGGGCGTACAAAATCAAGAAGCGATAGGTCTTAATCCTTTTACTAATTTTGCAACGAGAGACTGGGGCCCGGAGAATTTTTCGGCGCTATCAGACGAACTGGTAAGAGCAGGAAATAAGGTCATCTTGTTGTGGGGGCCGGGCGAAGAGGTTGAGCATTTTAAAAGTTTAACCAGAGAGAAAATATTGCTTGCACCGGATACCGATATCAAAAGATTGGCGGCACTTCTTAAACGGCTCAAATTTGTTATTACTACAAATACTTTTATAAAACATGCGGCAGCGGCCGTAAAAACACCAACGCTGACTATTTATGGAGCCACAAATCCTCTAGCCTGGGAATCCGCGGATAGTCGATCCGGATATATGTTAGCCGGGGTCGATTGCCAGCCGTGCGAAAAGAACGAATGCGCAGACTTAAAATGCCTAAAAAGCGTTTCCGTTCAAGATGTGTTGGCTAAACTCAAAGATATGCCCGGGAACCCCGCTAAGATCAAATAATGCAGAAGTACTTGACAGAATTAGTATTGTCTGTTATAATGGAAACTATAGAAACTAATATAGTTTCCGGAGTATATAGTGGACTTAAGAGAAAAAATAATAAACCTTTCCAGAGAGTTCTTCCTTTCTTCCGGCTTTTCCGGCATCACTGTTGAAGATATTTCGGCTGAGTTAGGTATAAGTAAAAAGACCTTTTATAAAATATTTCCGGATAAAAAAACCTTGCTAAAAACAGCTATATTTTCTCAGATAAGCATAACGGAAGAAAAAATATCAAATATATTCGCAGATAAAAACAAACCGGTAATCGAGAGATTTAAAGCGCTGAGTGAAACGCTTATTGCTAGTACTTCCAGGATAACTCTCGTGTTTATTCGGGATATTAAAAAAAACGCGCCTGAAATTTGGGAAGAGATGCGTAAGAAGCGTAAAGTTCTGATAATTAAATACTTCACCCGTATCATAGATGAGGGTGTGGAAAATAGGGTCATAAGGGCGGATCTTGATAAAGAACTCTTCATAATGATCTATCTGGCAGCAATTGAAAATATAATTAATCCCCAGGTGCTTTCTGAAATGGAATACAGCGCCGGAGAAGTACTGGATGTTATTTTAACGATGGTTTTTGAAGGTGTTTTAACGGAGAAAGGAAGAACTAAGCTTAAAGAGCTAAGAACAGGGGGTAGAACATGAAATTGTTAATACTTATTCTGATACCGTTTTTTCTGAACGCGGAAACATTAAAACTGGATTATGCTGCGGCAAAGAAACAATTGTTTGAGCAAAACAGGGAGATTCTGCAGGCTGCTCAGAGTGTTGCTGATGCGGAGGGGAGACTTACCGAAGCGAATTCGGGTTATCTTCCCAAGTTATCGCTGCTTGGCACTTATAATTATATGTCAGCCATTCCCGCTATGCAGATTTCACTTCCCGGACCTATAAATAAAATTATACAGACAGGTGCCAATGATAACTGGGCTTTTAAAGCCACCGTGAACCAAACGCTGTTTGATTGGGGGCGGATGTTTCTGGTTCCCGAGATTGCCGGAAAGGGACTAGAATCTTCAAATCTGGAATTTGAACAGGTTAAGGCTCAGGCCTTGTTTGGTTTAAATCAAGCCTTTTACTCAGTTCTTCTCTCAAAAAAAATTATGGAAACAAATGAGGAATCCTTTAAATTGGCTGAGGAGAACCTGAGAGAGTCTGAGACGCGTTTGAAAACCGGTGCTGCTTCGACTTTTGATCTACTTCGGGCCAAAGTCAGAGTTTCAAACATTAAACCACTAGTGGTAAAAAGCAGTAATAATGTTGAGTTATCAAGGCAAAATCTTAAAAGTATTCTGGGGCTGCCTTTAGTACAGGAAATAGATTTTACAGGTGATTTTAAGGACGCAGAAGAAACAGGTCCTGAATATAAGGCAATGGAGTTTGTCACGGCGCTAAAGAAAGCACTTGCTGACCGGGTTGAAATAAAAAAAGCCAGAGCAAAAAAAGAAATGGCTGAAGCTTCGGTGGCTTTGAACTTAACATACGATAAGCCGCTTCTTTCGGGTTCTTTAAGTTATAATTATCAAAATCCGTATTTTTCCCAGCTTGCCTGGGTGGAAAGCTGGAACGCCGGGTTGGTCCTATCTATCCCAATTTTTGACGGGTTTTCAACGGCAGGTAAAACCAAATCAGCGGAAGCGGCTATGAAGTCGGCGGAAATAGCAATAATTCAGGTAGAAAATATGGTTGAACTTGAGGTAAAACAAGCTCTCTTAAATATAAATGAGGCTAAGGACCGGATTATTTCTCAAACTGATAGCGTGAAACAAGCGGAAGAGTACTACAAGATAGCCGAAAAAAGTTACAGCAGCGGTGTTAACACAAACTATGATGTAATGGATGCTCATTTGAGTCTTCTGACTGCGAGGACGGCTTACCTACAGGCGTTATACGACCTGACAGTAGCGAAAGCGGCATACTTGAAAGCAATAGGAGAACTGCGATAGTACAATGACTAAGATCAAAGCACTAAGCACTAAAAAGGAATATATTTAATATTAAGTACAAAGATTTTGTTTAGTGCTTAGAATTTAATTATTAGTAATTGATTTAAAAGGGGGTATTTATGGATAAGCGAAAAATAATTGTTCCGATAATTCTGGTACTTGGTATTGCGGTGTATTTTATTGTTACCGGTATAAAGAATGCCGGCTATAACGGGCTTTCAGGATCCGGGACAATAGAGGTTACACAGGTGGATATATCTTCTAAGATTATGGGGAAGATTGATAAGATGCCTGTTGATGAAGGAAGCAGAGTAAAAAAAGGCAATTTGATAGCGGAGCTCGCGCATGAGGAGTTAAATGCCCAATTGAAACAGGCAAAAGCCTCTTTGAGCGGTGCCGAAGAGGTTATGGTTCAGACTAAAACACAATTCAAAAATGCTCAGGATAATTTTAAAAGGGCAGAAGAGCTTTTAAAAGCCGGTTCTACTTCCCAGCAACAATACGACCAGATTGAAACCCAGTATAAAGTACTTGAATCCCAGCTTAAATCCAGCACGCAGCAGAAGAATCAAGCAGAAGCTCAAGTTGCCTATTTTTCCGCGATGATAGATAACTGCTATTTGAAATCTCCGATAGACGGAGTAGTATTGAGTAAGAATGCTGAAGAAGGTGAGATGTTAAGTCCTGGCATGTCTGCTGTGACAGTTGGAAATACAGGGAAACCTTATATTAGGATTTACATCTCTGAGAAGGAACTCGGCAAGGTCAAACTTAATCAGAAGGCGTTTGCGATGGTGGATTCCTTTCCCAACCAAAAATATTCAGGAGTAGTAGTTAATATTTCCTCACAAGCCGAATTTACTCCTAAAAATATTCAGACCAAAGACGAGCGAACACGTCTGGTGTATGCGGTAAAAATAAATCTTGATAACAAAAATGATGAACTAAAACCGGGAATGCCGGCGGACGCTGTGATTGATGCAAAAAATAATTGAAGCGCAACATCTTATAAAGGATTACGGATCGGTGCGTGTCATTGATGATTTGACTTTTTCTGTCAATGAAGGTGAGATATATGGAATTGTGGGGCCAGACGGCGCGGGTAAAACGACAACGGTGCGGCTGGTTTCAGGTATTATTGACATGTCGGAAGGTGATGTAAAACTCGGTGACTTCAATATAAAAAATGACCTTGAGAAAGCAAGAAACATTCTTGGCTATATGCCCCAGCGCTTTTCACTGTATGAAGATCTTACCGTCGCCGAAAATATAGAATTTTTTGCGGAAATTTATGGAATTTCAAAAGCCGAGAGGAAGAAGAGAATAGACGAACTATACGGATTTAGTCATCTTGAAAAGTTTAAAGACCGCCAGGCACAATTTTTATCCGGCGGAATGCAGAAAAAGCTGGCGCTTTCCTGTTCTCTTATAAATTTTCCGAAAATACTGATTCTGGATGAACCTACAATCGGAGTGGATCCTCTTTCCAGACATGAACTTTGGGAAATGCTTGTGGATCTGAACAAAAATACTGGGATAACTATTCTGGTAACCACTAACTATATGGACGAAGTAAGCAGGTTTGACAGGGTAGCCCTGATCTATCATGGAAGGTTCATATCAGAAGAGGTCCCGAAAGAAGTAAATGCCAAGACCGGTGGATCTTTTGAGAGTTATTTTATTGCCAAAATAGAGAGTCTTGGAGAAAAAAAATGACAATGGCGGTGGAAGCCCTAAAGTTAACTAAGCGATTCAATTCTTTCACAGCCGTAAATGGTATCGATTTTTCAGTGAAAAGAGGGGAGATATTCGGTTTTATTGGGCCAAACGGAGCGGGAAAATCAACTACAATTAGAATGCTTTGCGGTATTCTTGCTCCTACTTCCGGTAGTGCTACCGTTGAAGGATTTGATATTGATACCCAATCGGATAAGATAAAAGAAATAATAGGTTACATGTCCCAGAAATTTTCCTTATATAATGACCTTACGGTTGCGGAGAATATAGAGTTTTTTGCAGGTATACATGATGTGCCCTCCGAGACCCTTCCCAAAAGAGAAAAAGAAATACTGGACATGTCCGGCTTGAAAGGGCGCGAAGATACTATAACCTCTTTATTGTCAGGCGGATGGAGACAACGATTAGCGCTGGGTTGTTCAATAATTCACCGGCCAAAAGTGCTATTCCTTGATGAACCTACGGCTGGTGTGGATCCTCTTTCTAGAAGAGATTTCTGGGCGCTTATCCGTAATCTTGCTGCAAACGGAACAACTATTTTTGTTACCACCCACTATATGGATGAAGTTGAAAATTGCAACCGGCTTGCCCTGGTTTACGCCGGAGATATTATTGCTTATGGAAGCCCTTCTGAATTGAAAGCGGCTAAAAAGACCGAAAGTTTGGAAGAATTATTTGTTAACTCCATCAGGAGCTATCAGAACAAATGAATACAAAAATCTACGCCATAATGAAAAAGGAAGTACTGCATATAATTAGAGATCCCCGGTCGCTTGTAATGGCTATCGGCATGCCTATGATATTTATTTTTCTTTTCGGCTATGCAATAACTCTTGATATAGATAATGTAAAGAT
>CAIYPD010000137.1 GCA_903928075.1 Candidatus Firestoneibacteriota bacterium | reverse complement strand
CGGTAAAAGTTTTACGGGTTACTTCGTCAATACCGGGGTTCCGCACACGGTTATTCTAAATGATAAAGTTGAGGTTAACGAGTTTGGCCGGCAAATCCGGTTCCATAAACTCTTTAAACCTGCGGGGACTAATGTAAATTTTGTCAAAGTTGCCGGCAAAAATAAAATAATGGTCAGGACCTACGAGCGGGGAGTGGAAAACGAGACTCTGGCTTGCGGGACCGGGTCAACGGCCGCGGCTTATATAACTAATTTTCTCGGGAAAACAAAATTTCCGACCGAAGTGCATACCCGGGGCGGGGATATCCTGAAAATTGACGCCGATGAAGAGGGGAATCTTTTCATGGCCGGTAATGTTAAATATATATGCGAAGGTAAATTATTCGCCTAAAGGAGAAAAGAAATGTTTAAAGGTTCGATAACCGCATTGATAACACCGTTTAAAAACGGCAAAATAGACGAGAATAGATTAAAAGCAAATGTGGAGTTCCAGATAAAAAATAAAACCGCCGGCCTGTTGCCTTGCGGCACGACCGGAGAGTCGCCCACGCTTTCGCATGAAGAACACAAAAGAGTTATAGAGTTAGTAGTCAAAGCCGCAAAGGGGCGGGTTCCTGTTATGGGCGGAACCGGTTCTAATTCCACGGAAGAAGCTGTTGAGCTTACAAAATTCGCAAAAAAAATAGGCTGTGACGCGGCCTTGCTGGTAGCGCCGTACTATAATAAACCGACGCAAAAAGGCCTTTACCTGCATTTTAAAACTATTGCCGAAGCCGCAAAGCTGCCGATAATGCTTTACAATATTCCGGGCAGAACCGGAGTTACCATTGAAGCGGCGACTATGGGAAAATTGCATGAGAACTGTAACAATATATTCGGGGTCAAGGAAGCCACCGGGTCTCTCGATTTTGCGAGCCAGGTTATGGCAGCCTGCGGTAAAGACTTTTGTATGATGTCCGGGGATGACAGCCTTACCCTGCCTATTATGTCGTTAGGCGGAACGGGCGTAATCTCGGTTATTTCTAATCTGGTGCCGGGGCAGGTCGCGGCCATGACCGCAGCTTACGCAGCAGGGGATTTTGCAAAAGCTCTGGAAATTCATTATGAACTCTTTCCTCTGATGAAAGGCGCTTTTATAGAAACCAATCCCATTCCGATAAAGACGGCTCTGATGCTGGCCGGAATGGATACCGGCGAGATGCGGCTACCTATGTGCGCGCTCGAAGAGACAAACATTAAAAGACTCAAAGAAATTGTTGCCAGATATGTTCAGGTGAAAAAATAGCGGAGAAAGAAATGAAAAAAGTAATAATGGCCGGCGCAGCCGGTAAAATGGGTGCCGTAATAATAAAACTTATCACAAAAGAAAAGGATATGACTCTTGCCGGCGCTCTCGAAAATGAGAAATTTCCCGGCCTCGGCAGGGATATCGGGGAAGTTATCGGGACCGGGAAACTTGGCGTTTCCGTAGTTGCCGACCTTTCCAAAATTGCCCCGGAGTGCGATGTGATAATTGATTTTACCTCCCCGGCTTCTACTTTAAGGAATCTGGCGGTGGCGGTAAAATATAAAAAAGCCATTATTATCGGGACCACGGGCTTTGAAGAAGACGAGAAAAAACAAATAGCCGAAGCGGGTAAAACTATTCCTGTGGTTTTCGCACCGAGTATGAGCGCCGGCGTTAATCTGCTTTTTAAACTGGTTAAAGAAGCGGCGCGAGTATTAAAAGATTATGACGCAGAGATAGTGGAAACCCATCACCGTTTTAAAAAAGATGCACCGTCAGGGACGGCCTTACGGTTAGGTGAAAGCATAGCGGCGGGCCGGGCTGTTGATTTTAAAGCAAATACCATTTTTGGGCGGGAAGGACTGACCGGTGAGAGAAAACCCGGGGAGATAGCAATACATGCGGTAAGGTCCGGAGATGTTGCGGGCGAGCATGTGGTTTCTTTCGGAACGATGGGTGAAAGAATTGAACTCGTACACCGTGCTTCCAGCCGTGAAGCGTACGGGAACGGGGCCGTTCTTGCGGTCAGATTTATTGCCAAAGCTAAAGCCGGGCTGTATGATATGCAGGATGTGCTGGGACTACGATAGCTGATTGTCCGCCTTGGGGCGAGATCTCACTTTAGGTGGACTGATTAACTAATAAATGATAAATGATGCATGATAAAAGAAGATATAAAAAAATCCTGCGAGCCTGTCTTTGGGCGAGGCAGTCCGCCGATGTTTTGTGGCGGAAGTGGAATCAAAAGGATTTGAAATCTGTGTAATCCTTTTCGAGGAGTGAAAGAATGAAGATTGAAAGAGCAGAAAGGTTAAAGAAGCTTCCGCCGTATCTTTTTATTGAAATAGACAAAATGAAAAGGAAAGCGAAAGAGGACGGGATGGATCTGGTTGACCTTGGTATCGGGGACCCGGATTTGCCGACTTTAAAACCTATTATTGAGGAGATGCAAAAAGAAATCTGGGATGCGAGTAATCACCAGTATCCTTTAGGCTCGGGTTTGAAAGATTTCAGGGTGGCTGTGACCGGCTGGTATAAAAGGCGGTTTGGCGGGGTTTTTGACCCTGAAACCGAAGCCCTGGCGCTTATTGGCTCAAAAGAAGCCATAGGCCATCTTCCGCTGGCGTTTATTAACCCCGGCGATGTGGTGCTGATTCCTGACCCCGGCTATCCGGTCTACAATGCAGGCACAATATTTGCGGAAGGCGTGCCGTACCTGATGCCTCTTTTGGAAGAGAATAATTTCCTGCCGGACCTGGATATTATTCCCGCAGAAATATTAAAAAAAACAAAACTTATGTTTATTAACTATCCTAATAACCCAACAGCGGCTATAGCGCCCCGGTCTTTCTATGAAAAAGTTGTGGTTTTCGCAAAAAAACACAATATCATAGTTTGCCATGATGCGGCTTATTCAGAGATGTTTTACGACGATACCAAGACTATGAGTTTTTTTGAGATAGAGGGGGCGAGAGAAGTAGGTATAGAAATGTTCTCTTTCTCAAAAACCTTTAATATGACCGGCTGGCGCCTCGGTTATGCGGTAGGCAATAAAGAATTAATTTCCGCGCTGGCTTCGGTAAAAGGCAATCTTGATTCTGGGCAGTTCCATGCTATTCAGCGCGCCGGCATTGCCGCGCTTAACCTGCCTGATAAATGGACCAATGACTTGAGGAAAATTTATGAAAAAAGAAGAGATGTGCTGGTAGGCGGACTGAAATCCCTGGGCTGGTCGGTAAATAATCCCAAGGCAACATTTTATGTCTGGATAAAAGTGCCGGCCGCTTTTGCGAAAATGCATAAAGATTCAAAATCTATCTCCGGCGAACTGGTAAAGTTCCTGCTGCAGAACTGCGGGATCGTCTCCACCCCAGGTGTGGGCTTCGGCAAATACGGCGAGGGCTACATCAGGATGACCATTTGCACCACAGAAGAGCGCTTGCAGGAAGCGGTAAAGCGTTTAAAGGAAAAATGCAGGTTTTAAGCTACCTCTCACTGGGAAGTAATTTAGGCAACAGACGGGAAAATTTAAAGAAAGCCTGTGAACTGCTTAAGCAGTCGGCAGGTGTGAAGTTTCTAAAGTCTTCTGCCGTCTATGAAACCCGGCCCATAGGCCGGGTAGAGCAAAGAGAATTTTTGAATGCGGCAGTAAAACTTAAAACAGTTCTGAGCCCTCTGGAACTTCTTACTCTTTGTAAGCAGATAGAAAAGCTTATGAAGAGGAAGAAAACCGTAAAATGGGGGCCCAGAATAATTGATCTTGATATAGTTCTTTTCGGTAACTTAAACTTAAAGTCAAAGCAGCTGACTATACCGCACAAAGAAATGGAGAAGCGGCAATTTGTGCTCAAGCCCTTAAGTGATATTTATGGCCGCGGAAAGCACCCGGTTTCCGGCCGGACTTTTAAGAGTATGTTAAAGAAGTTAGCCGGAGAAAGTAATATAAGGAAGGTATGGACAAAAATATAAATTTTAAATATGTGGTTGTAGAGGGTCCTATTGGCGTGGGTAAAACCAGCCTTGTAGACTTAGTCAGCAAAGAGTTCCACTACAAACAGATCCTAGAGGTAGTCGAGGAAAACCCTTTCCTGCCTAAATTTTATAAAGAGATGAAGAATTTTGCATTTCAGACACAGATATTTTTTCTTTTGAACAGATACAAACAGCAGCAGGCGCTTTTTCAGAATGAGCTGTTTAATTCAGGCATTATGTCGGACTACCTTTTTGAAAAAGACAGAATTTTTGCCTATGTGAATCTGGATGAAAGCGAGCTTATGCTTTATGAAAAACTCTACGCGCTGTTAAAACCTCAGGTGCCTAAACCGGACCTGGTTATCTATCTGCAAGCCAATACGGACATTCTTATAAAACGCATTAAACTTCGCGGGCGGAACTATGAAAAGACTATAGGCCATGACTATCTTGAAAGATTAAACAAGGCTTACAATGACTATTTTCTTCGCTACAAGGAATCACCGCTTTTGATAATAAATACCAATGAGATAGATTTTGTTCACAAAATGGGTGATTTAAATGATTTGATCAAAACTATCCGCGGTATGGAAGCCGGCACTAAGTATTACCTCCCTATAAGTTCTTAAGGAAGAACACTATGGAACTAATCAGAAGTATAGAGAAAATGGCCGCCCGCTCAAGAAAAGCTCTGGAGCAAAAGAAAATTATAGGGTTTGTGCCTACCATGGGCTCTCTTCACGAAGGTCATCTTTCTCTCGTCCGCCGGGCAAAAAAAGAATGCGACCTGGTTGTGGTCAGCGTATTTGTAAATCCTTCGCAATTTGGGCCCCAAGAAGATTTTGCCGCCTATCCCCGTAACTTAAAGCAGGATCGCCGGCTTTTGCAGACGGTGAAAGCTGATATTTTATTTTACCCCGAGGCCGCGGCGGTCTATCCAAAGAACTACCGCACCTGTGTCCAAATAGAGGGCTTACTTACTAAAAAACTCTGCGGTTTTTTCCGGCCCGAGCATTTTAAGGGAGTTACCACCATTGTCGCGAAATTATTTAATATAGTTCTGCCGCAACGGGCTTATTTCGGGCAGAAGGATGCCCAGCAATGCGTGGTGCTTAAAAAGATGGCGGCTGATCTGAATTTTCCCGTGGAAGTTATTACTTTGCCTACCGTGAGGGAAAAGGATGGGCTAGCGCTGAGTTCAAGAAATAAGTATCTGTCTCTTGAAGAAAGAAGGCAGGCGCCGGAACTTTATCAAGCACTTCTGGTTGCCAGAAAGATGATAGAACGCGGTGAAAGGAATATTTCCAAAGTCGAGAAAGCTATGAAAACCCGGCTGTCTACAATTAAAAATCTTAAAATCCAGTACGCTTCCGTAGTTGACGGTGAGACCTTAGATTCAGGCAAAATAATATCAGGGAATATTCTAATAGCCATAGCCGTAATCCTCGGCAAAACCCGCCTAATAGATAACCTTATCTTAAAAGTAAAAAAATAATAAGCCGTCTACGGGTCACTTTTCTCATAGAATTATGTATATTTTATCCTATCTGTCCAAATATTTGTCTCTTATTAGCCCCTTATCAGTCCCTTATCTGTGCCATCTCTCTCCCATCCGTGCCATCAGCCGGCACTATGGCCGGCCTCAATTGAAAACCCTTAAAATATGTGATATAATAATGCCTAAATTATTTATATTACTTCTTTTTGCTTGTTTCCGGAGGGTTTTATGCTCAGATATATGTGCAAATCAAAAATTCACAGAGCGACTGTTACCGATGCCAACCTTAATTATAAAGGAAGTGTAACCATAGATGCAGGCCTTATGAAAGCCTCTGATATTCTGCCAAACGAGAGAGTTCAGGTCGTAAGCCTTTCAAGCGGGGGGCGTCTAGAGACCTATGCTATTAAAGGGAAAAAAGGTGAGATATGCCTGAACGGTGCAGCCGCAAGACTTGCGCAAAAAGGTGATATTGTCATTATTATCTCTTACGCTCTCTACACCGACGCGGAAGCAAAGAAACTTAAGCCCAAACTCATTTATGTTAACGGAAAAAATTTCATAGTAAAAGGATAAGCCTGCTCCGGTAATTTTGGCAGGTTTGAGCAAAAGGACAAAAGATGATTAAAGAAATTTTATCTATAAAAGGGGCAAGGGAGCATAATCTAAAAAATATCTCTCTTGATTTGCCCCGGAATAAGCTAATAGTCATCACCGGCTTATCCGGTTCGGGAAAGTCCTCGCTGGCTTTTGATACGATCTATGCCGAAGGCCAGCGTCGTTATATTGAATCGCTCTCGACTTATGCCAGACAATTTCTCGGGCAGATGGAAAAGCCGGATATTGATTCAATCGACGGTCTCTCGCCCGCTATTGCCATTGAACAGAAAAAGCCCAGCCATAATCCGCGTTCCACGGTCGGCACGGTTACCGAAATCTATGATTATCTGCGCCTGCTCTTTGCCCGAATGGGCATTCCGCACTGCTATAAATGCGGCAAGCAGATTGAACGGCAAAATAGCCAGCAGATAATAGACCAGATATTGGCCTATGGCCACGGTCAGAAAATTCAAATACTGGCACCGGTGGTAAGGAGCCGCAAAGGAGAATTTTCCAAACTATTTGAACAGATAAAAAAAGACGGATTTGTCAGGATAAGAGTCGACGGCAAGCCTTTTGATATTGAAGAGAAAGTTCTACTTGATAAGAAGAAAAAACATAATATTGAAGTTATTGTAGACCGTATCGTTCTCGGACCCGAGGTAAAAAAGAGGCTGGCTAATTCCATAGAAACCGCTTTGCGTCTCGGGGAGGGGACTATTTTGGTGCTTAAGAAGGAAAAAGAAGAAGTCCTTTTTTCCGAGAAATTTGCCTGCGTGGATTGTGGAATAAGTATGACCGACCTGGCGCCCAGGATGTTTTCTTTTAACAGTCCTTTCGGCGCCTGTCCGGAATGCAGCGGCCTCGGTAATAAACTTGAAATCGATCCGGAACTGGTGGTGCCCGACCCTACGGTCAGCATAGATGGCGGGGCCATCGCGCCCTGGAGCAGTCCGACGGCGATGTATTATAAAGCGATGCTGCATTCGGTCACCAAGCATTTTGGAATCCGTACCGACATTCCTTTTAATAAATTATCAAAAGAACATAGAGAGATCATACTAAACGGCTCTACCGAGCATAATATTAAGTTCAATTTCAGCTCGCAAAATATGTCCCACGCTTATACCGGAAAATATGAAGGGGTTATTCCCAATTTAAAGCGCCGTTATATGGATACTGACTCTGCTTTTATAAGAAATGATGTGATTGGCCAGTATATGCGGACCATTAGCTGCAATACCTGTCGAGGAGCCCGGCTGAAACCCGAGATTTTAAGCGTAAAAATTGGCGGCAAGAACATTGATGAAGTTACCCGTATGAGTATCGGCGCCTGCGCGGAATTCTTCAGAAATCTTAAATATTCGGCCAAAGAAAAAATAATTTCCGGGCAGATTATAAAGGAACTAAATTCGCGTTTGAAATTTCTCACAGATGTAGGTCTGGTTTATCTCACTCTGGATCGCGCGGCCTCCACCCTCTCCGGGGGGGAGGCACAAAGGATACATCTGGCGACGCAAATAGGTTCTTCCCTGGTGGGCGTGCTTTATATTCTTGATGAGCCCTCCATAGGCCTGCATCAGAAAGACAATGAAAAATTATTAAATACCTTAAAGACACTGCGGGATCTCGGTAATACCGTGATAGTTGTCGAACATGACGAAGAAACGATGCGGGAATCTGATTATATCGTGGACCTTGGGCCGGGTGCGGGAGTCGAAGGCGGTTACATTGTCGCCACCGGGACGCCCCGGGATATTATCAATAATAAAAATTCCATAACAGGCAAGTACCTGCGCGGGGATTTAAAGATCGAGGTGCCGGAGCACAGGAAGATGTGTCCGGAAAAATATGTTGAGCTGCTGGGCGTTACAACAAATAATCTGAAAAACATTGATGTAAAATTCCCGGCCGGCTGTCTTACCTGCATTACCGGGGTCTCCGGTTCAGGTAAGAGTTCTCTTATCGAAGAGACACTTTATCCCGCGCTTATTCACGGGATATTTTCTACCAGCGTGAAGCCGGGCGGCTATAAAAAACTCAACGGTTTAGAAAATGTTGACCGGGTAATCAACATTGACCAGTCGCCGATAGGCCGGACCCCAAGGTCTAATCCGGCTACCTATACTGGTGTTTTTACGCATATAAGAGACCTCTTTGCTTCCACCATGGAAGCAAAAACCCGGGGTTATCAACCCGGCCGCTTTTCTTTTAATGTAAAAGGAGGCCGGTGTGAAGCGTGCGAGGGCGACGGTATTATAAGAATAGAGATGCATTTTCTTCCCGATGTTTATGTCCCTTGCGAAGTTTGCAAAGAAAAGCGTTATAGCCGGGAAACTCTGGAGATCCTGTATAAAGGAAAAAATATTTCCGATGTTTTAAATATGACCGTGGCCGAAGCCTTAAAGTTCTTCGAAAATATTCCAAAAATTAAGAAAGTTCTTGAAACATTGTACGATGTTGGGTTAGGATATATAAAATTAGGACAATCGGCCACAACGCTTTCCGGCGGCGAGGCGCAGAGGATAAAATTATCTGCGGAACTCTCCAAGCGGGCAACCGGCAAAACGCTATATATACTGGATGAACCCACGACAGGTCTGCATTTTGCGGATATTAAAAAGCTATTAGAGGTATTGTTTCGGCTCCGGGAAATGGGAAACACTATTGTAATCATAGAGCATAATCTAGATGTAATTAAGACGGCCGATTATATAATTGACCTGGGCCCGGAAGGCGGTGATTTAGGCGGAAATCTGGTAGTCGCCGGTTCTCCGGAAGAACTTATTAAGGTTAAGAATTCTTACACAGGACAATTTTTAAAGAAAGTGCTGATAGACGCTTAGAAGGCCGGATGGCCGGAGGGGCGGAAGGTACAGGCACATCAATATAAATGTTTTTACCGTCCGCTGTCTGCTGTCTGCTGTACATCTGAACCTCTACCCGGGAGGGTATTATGAGCAAGAAGGATTTTCTTAAACAAGTGCCATTGTTTGCCAATGTTTCGGTAAGAGAACTCAATATAATAGCAAAAAATATTATAGAGAGAAAATATCCAAAAGGCTCTTACTTGTTTTTTGAAAATGAAGAAGGGAACAGTATGTTTATTATCGTTTCCGGACTGGTTAAGATCTTTACCTCTAATCAAACTGGCAGGATTAAGACTCTCGCCTATCTTAAAGAAGGTGATTTTTTCGGTGAGATGGCAATGCTGGATGAACAGAAACGTTCGGCTTCCGCCTCTGTGCTCGAGGACGCAGAAGTTTTGATACTTAACCGGAGTGATTTTCAACTGGAGATTCTCGATAATCCCCAGATTGCCTTGAGGTTGATGCGGGCTCTTTCAGCCAGGTTGAGAGCTGCTGATAAGCAGATAGAAGATCTCACTTTCAGGAATCTGCCGGGGCGGGTTGCCAGTACGCTGATAGACCTGACCAGGAAGCACGGTGTGAAAACCGGAGACGGAGTAAAAATAGATCTTAAACTGACGCATCAAGAATTTGCGGATATCATAGGCACGGCTCGTGAGGTGGTTACTCTGATCTTAAATGATTTTAAAAAAGCCGGCTGTATTAAGATTGAGCAAAAAAATATAACTGTGCTAAATTTTCAAGAATTAAAATCATGGATAACTTAGCCCGGTAAAGGAGAATTTATGAATTTAATTAAAGAAGCGGTATATTCACTGAAGAAATACAAATTCATGACTTTCACTACAGTAATTATTCTCTCCTTTAATCTGGTGGTCCTCGGGATGTTCGCACTTATTATGTTTAACTTAAATAACTTTCTTGAGGAAATTAGAAACAGCGTGGAGATAACCGTGTTTTTAAAAGACGGTATCAAGAAGGAAGCCGTAGATATCATAGTTGTGAAATTAAAGCAGAAAAACGGTATTATGGATGCGATTTATGTCCCCAGAGAAGAGGCATTAAAAGAGTTTGCGAGTAATGAAGATTTTAAGAATTATCTGGATAACTTTAAACTTAATCCTCTGCCGGATTCGATCAGAGTAGTTGTGAATAAGGAGTTGAAAAATGATTCTTATAGGCTTAAAGAATTTGCCGAATTCTGCGGAAAAATAGAGGGAGTTTCCGAGATCTACTACCAGAAAGAAGAAATTGAAAAATTCCTGAATCTTGCGGGGATAATACGAAAAATAATAATCTGGATGTCGGGAATACTACTTATGGGTTCAATATTTATGGTGTCAATCACAATTAGAATCAGCGTTTTTTCCAGGAAAGAGGATATAAAAATTATGAAAGACTCAGGTGCTTCGATGCTGGGTATTCGAGGTATTTTTGTCGTAGAATCTATACTACAGGGTGCTGCCGGCGGTCTTCTTGCTGCACTTTTTCTTTACCTCCTGGAACAGGCAGCGATTACAAAATTGAATGTGCTCTGGTCGGGGAAATGGCAGCAGATTAACTGGGTCATACTTCTTTTAATTACCGGTTCAGGAATGCTTTTGGGCTTAATAGGTTCGTTACTCTTCCGTATAAAAAATTACGCGGGAAAATGAAAATACTTATTAGTGTGCTTATAATGTTTTTTACTTTAAACACCGGCACGGTTTTTGCCGACGGTAATAGTACAGAGGAAAACCGGAAGAAACTGGTTAAAATAAATTCTGAAATCAAAGAAAAGATAAGCAAACAATACAAGCTCTATGAAGAGGAGAAAAATCTGCTTTTTCAGATTCAAAGATACGATCAAAAACTGGATGAGAAGAAGAAGGCGCTTAAAAGCTACAATGCAAAACTTGTAGAAATAGAAAACAGCATTAATTCCCTAAAGAATCAGATGGGTTCCTCAAACGGAGAAATGGCGCGAATAGAAGAAAATCTGAAGAAAAGCGTTGTCCAAATCTACCGTGAGGGCAGGTATAAAAACCTGAAGCTTATCATGTCCGCAGTCAGTTTAAAAGATTTTGTTAAAAAATATAATTATCTGGTCATGCTGGCAAAAAAAGATGTTGAGCAGCGGAACAAATATTTGAATCAGAAAAACGCTTATAATTCAGCCCGGAAAAATCTTGAAGGAAACTTTGACAGATATGAAAGAATGAAGATTGATTCCAAAAAGAAAGAGGCGGAAATATTTGCGGAACAGGAAAGTAAAAAGAAACTGCTTAAAAATATTCTGACGGAAAAAGTGATGTTTGAGCAGGCAATCAATGAGATGCGGAGCCAGTCCTTAAAACTTGAAGAATTGGCCAAAGAAATAGAGGTAAAATCCAAACAGGTCATAACGGTGGACGCTGCTGATATTAAAGGTGATATCTTAAAAAATAAAGGGAAGCTTTCTTATCCGGTTAAAGGCAATGTAGTGCAGGGTTTTGGAAAGTATAAGCATCCGAAATTTAATGTTTATATTTTTAACAACGGTGTAGAACTTGCGGCAAATCCGGATCAGGAGGTACTCTCGGTCTTTGAAGGTGTTGTTTTATTCGCCGACTGGTTTAAAGGTTACGGAAAAACTGTACTTATAGATTGCGGCAACGGTGTCATTACCGTCTACGGCCACTTTGCTGAGATAAAGGTTAATATCGGTCAGAAAGTTGCCGGCAGACAGGTACTGGGCAAGGCAGGAGAGAGCGGTCCTTTGGATACGCCTACAGTATATTTTGAGTTAAGAAAAGACGGCAAACCGGAGAATCCGGCGGAATGGTGTAAGAAGTAAGTACAAAGTACAAGGTGGGAAGTACAAGGTAGAAAGTACGAAGTACAAAGTTTTAAAAAAGAGAAAGTTTATTTATCAGTGGAAGCAATAAGTTCCGTAATTTGTGTCCACCTTCGGTGAGATCTCGCCAAGGGCGGAAAATCATTCTTAAAAAGGCCGGGAGGGCTTATGCGCAGCGTTAAAATACTTCTAATACTTATAGCAATGATAATGGTTCCTATTTTGAGCAGTGCCGCTAATGAGCGCGCTGTTGTAGATAGCACTTACAAGAATCTATCGGGCGTAATGGAAACCCTAGATTATATTAACAAAACCTATGTTGACGAAGAAAAACTGAAGGGAGATAAACTGCTCTATGGTGCAATAAAAGGCATGCTTGCCACTCTCGACCCCTATAGCGCGTTTATGGAACCTGTGGAGTATAAAGAGATGAGGGAGGAGTCCTCCGGTAATTACAGCGGTATAGGTGTGGAAATCACGGTCAGGAATGAAGTGCTAACGGTGGTCTCTCCTTTTGAGAAAAGCCCGGGCTGGAAAAAAGGTTTAAGACCCGGCGACAGGATAATAAAAATAGATGGGATTACGACAAAAAATATGACTTCGACGGATGCTGTTAAAAAAATCCGGGGCCAAAAAGGTACACCGGTAGTTCTTACTATCGTCCATGAAAATGCTGAAAAGTCCGAAGATATTGAAATAATAAGAGATAATATAAAAATAAAGAGTGTTGTTTTCTATATCAATAAGGAAAATATCGGTTATATCCGGCTTCGCCAGTTCCTGGAAACTTCCGATGAGGATGTAAACAATGCGGTAAAAGAAATGGAAAAAAGTAACGCTAAAGGTATTATTCTGGACCTCAGAAATAATCCCGGGGGGCTGCTTAATGTTTCTGCCAATATCAGCGATATATTTCTGCCGGCGGAAAAACTTATTGTTTACACGCAGGGTCGCGACAAGAATAATAACAGGAAATTTGTGGCAAAAGCCGGAAGCAAATATGCGGAAAGCGTGCCGGTGATAATACTGGTCAATAAAGGAAGTGCCTCTGCTTCGGAGATCGTTACCGGGGCCCTCCAGGACAATAAAAGGGCTGTTATTATGGGCACCAAGACTTTCGGAAAAGGTTCCGTGCAGTCCATATATTCGTTGACCGACGGCTCGGGCCTGCGGTTGACTACCGCTTATTACTATACTCCTTCAGGCAAAAAGATTCACGAAAAAGGGATAGAACCCGATGTGGTTGCGGAAGACGCTGTTTTTTCAGAGCTGATTTATAAATTGGCCTATCAGGAACATTTTGCAAATTATGCGAAGCAGTATGTTAAGAATAATCCTAAACTTGACCTGACCAATAAATTTACTATTGAAGATAAGACGGTTGAAGAATTTGCTAGAGAAGTACGAGTGAAAGGTTTTACTATCTCGGAAGCCGATACTCTAACCAATAAAGAAGGGATTAAAAAACAGTTAAAGATAGAGATAGTCAGAGCGCTTTTGGGTGAAGAAGCCGCCGAAAACGAAATCACTGAGCAGGATGAAATTGTAAAGAAAGCGGAAGATCTTATAAAGGTATTTGAGATCTTTAAGGCGACGGAAAAGTAGGATAAATTTTCTTAAAAAGGAAGGCAAAGATGGCACTTTTTAAAGTATATAAACCAAAACAGGGCTATGAGGAGTTGGTAAATCCAAAGAACTCCCCGCTTAAATACATTAAATTCGGCGTTTTGTCCCTGCAAAATAATAAAATTTATAAGCAAAAAACGGGAAAAAGAGAAACAGCAGTAGTAGTTCTTTCCGGTTCGGTTATTGTAACAGTACAGGGCAGAAAGTATAAATTAGGCAAAAGGAAAGATGTGTTTTCCGGAAAACCTGAGATGATTTATATTCCGATTAATGAAAGTTATGAAATAAACGCGGTCAAAACCGCCGAGTTGGTTATCACCAGTGCTCTCGGAAATGTTAAAAAGAGTGTTATAGTAAAAAAAGGAAAGGATCTTAAGCTGCGTGTCGCGGGACGCGGATATTTTGAAAGGCATATATTTGACCTTTTGACTGCGGACGATGACGCCGACGCGCTTTTGATGGGTGAAACCTTTCATATTGACGGCGGCTGGTCCTGTATTCCACCCCACAAACACGACAAAGACCGCCTGCCGTTGGAATCCAATCTCGAAGAGGTATATTTCTTTAAGATAACCCCGGAAAACGGTTTTGGTTTTGAGCGCCTCTATAGCGAAGGTGAAAAGTTCGACAAAACCTGGGTACTGAAAAACAACACAGTGCTCTCGATGCCCT
>CAIYPD010000136.1 GCA_903928075.1 Candidatus Firestoneibacteriota bacterium | reverse complement strand
TTCAGGTTATTAAAGTTTGTAAAGTTCGTAAGGTCTCTTTCATAGGTATGATATAATATATTATACTTGTTAAATACGCAAGATATTCTTATCTATATCATTCCATGATTTTAGACTTTACAAACCTTATAAACCTTATTAACATTATAAACCGTTATCAACCTTATTAACTTTTATTTATTATTTATATTATACTTATTTTTAAATGCTAACACAATACAGAAATTCCAAACCCAAAGACCGTCCGGTAAATACGACAGGACCTATTTATCCCTCGGGCTATCCCAATTATTGCTAAAATACCCGCTAATATTTTCGGTCCCGGAAATTATCAAATAGTCAGGAAGACGCGGCGCGCGCTGCTTGCCTTCGGGCTTCGGCAAGCTGCCATAATTTACGGCTACATATTTTTCCGGGTTCAAAGGGTTCGGATATATGAATCTGGCGGACATACTTTCTCCTTTCAACTCCCTGCCGCCGAATATAAACGCACCGTTCTTAACCTTAAGCGGCAACATATCATTTATTTTCGCGGTAAGCGTATTAGAATCCGGATCCCCAACCAAAACCAGGTTGTATTCAGCTATGTGTTCCTTTATAACTTCAGAATCGGGTAAGATAATATAATCACCCTGGCACCTGCCGTTTTGCTGTTTCAAGAGCTCTTCAGCCGCCTCTTTGTTCGCTTTTACTGCGGCCTCCGGGCCTTTTGTGCCATAAACAATTATAAAACTGCTGCTAAAAACATCATCATACGGACCGCACAAGCCCTTTCTTTTGGAAAGACTAAGAAGATTTGAGGCCTTACGGGACGAAGCCTGTGTCCAACTATCATTCTCTTCTTTAAAAATAATTACTTTGTCATCAGGAACTTTATCAACTAACAGCTTTTTCCCGTTAATATTAATGGTTATTACTTTTTTAAAATCCAGAAGCATTTCGGAGAGGGTTATTTTAAAACTTTCCACATTTGCAAGGTCAAAATTAACCGTATTCCCCTCTACAAGGGCTTTAACCTTTGCAAATTCATTGCTTTTCTTTAAACCTGAAACCTCAAACCAGTAAGAACTGTTGTAATTCAAGGTGTTCGTTGTAAAAACTACAGACTTTGGCCAGGCATCCCTCTTGTATTTTAAGAAATATTCTACGATATGGGCACTAAGGTCTTTCGGAAAGCCCATATGCCCGACCTTAGGCAAGATGGTAAGACTGGAATTAAAGCCCAGAGCCTGCATCTTCTCGCTCATCTTTACGGATTCCAAATAATTAACGGTAACATCATCTTTACCATGGATAAAATAGGAAGGCAGGTACATACCGTTCTCCAACCAGTTAAGTTGCCGGCAGCCCCCGGACATAAAAGCCCCGGCCGCAAAATAGCCCGGATTACGCATTGCCAGCAATACCCCGCCAAAAGCGCCCATAGAATGCCCCTTGATATAGATCCTGTCGGGATCTATGGAGTAATTTTTTATCATATCATTTATCACTTCAAAAACATCTTTCTCGCCGAGTCCCTCGTAACCGCTATTACCCCGGCCGTAGGGGGAGACCTGAATAATCTTTCTAAAAACCCCTTCTTTTGGTTTTGCTTCATTGTGGCCATAATACAAAGCCCATTTCATCCAGTCTTCCTTTGTCGGATCTTTCATCGAACCATGCAGGTATACCAGGAGAGGATATTTTTCTGCGCCGCCATAATCTTCCGGCAGGTCTACACTATAAGGCTGATAACTACCGTCGTCCTTAGACTTGTAAGCCCTTACAAAAGAGCCGCGCTTCTTAAAAAAATAATCGCCGTCCCTTTCAAGTTCTGCCACTATTTCTTCGGCTTCGCAGGCCCGGGCCATAAAAAAATTAGCCGCTTTTTGTGTTTTGGCCGCTTCCACCCAAAGATTTTCAAGATTTTCAAGCCTGACATAAACATTGGGGATAATGGGCTGGGCCAGCCGGTCCTTCAGCAGTTCCATATTTACTGCGCGGCCATAGAGCTCTTTTAATTTATTTTCATGCGCCGGGTAGATATAAAAATACTCTTCTTTCCTGCTCTCCTTGCCGGCAGAGAGTTCAATTTTATATTCGCCTTTTTGTGAATCTTTCGTATTCCAACTAAGGCCTTCAGAAAGATTCGAAGAATATTCAGCAAGCACTGCATCTTTGAAAATTATCCTGCAATTTATTTTTATTCCGTCCGCTTCTTTAAGCAGCCCGGCGGGGAAAGTAAAATTAACCTTAACCTCTTCGTTCTTTTCAAAGAGGTATTTACCAGGTTTAATCTCAACTTTCTCAAAAAGGTCTTTAAAGTCTCCATACAAACCACTTGCAAACGAGAAGACGAGTAGTGCAATGATAGATTTTCTCACAGAAACTCCTTTTACACGAGACACAGATAACAACCCTCCTGAGGCGTGCTGCTTCGCAGGACAAGATAAAAGTTATTTAGTCCTTTCCTTGTATCTTTAACTCTGTATCCGCCACAAAGCGTTGGCGGATTTCGTTGTCACTCAACTTTTGTTCTTTCCGCTTTAACTTTGTACTTTGTACCTTGTGCCTTGTACTTTATTTATTTTTCCGTCAACACCGGGGTTAGCGGTTTCTTAAAGTAGATGGTCTTGGAGGTTACGCCCATATTTTCGGCAATCTTAACTTCTGCTTCCTCTGAAAGGGCCACAACATCATGCCAGACTCCTTCATGAAGAACTATAGGCTTGTCGAGTACAAAAATTTCAAGGTTTTTAGGTGCTTTTACCGGGGCCACTATCAAAAGACAAACACCCTTTACCGGCTCAAAAGATTCCTTGGAAGTAGGATGCTGTTGAATACTCTTTGAAGACCTGTTTCTAACGACCAGATAAGCCAGTAACCAGCCTTCGGATTTGGAACCGGTTAAAACCTCGTACTGGGTTTTACTGTCGGAGCTGCGGGTCTTTTTCGTCGACTCAAGAATCATCCCGTATTTTTTGAAATTCGTTTTGGTGGGGTATTTAATCCTGATATTCATTTTTTCTCCTTTTCCTCTTTGTTTTTAAACGCCCTGTCCTTTTAGACAGCAAGCTGTTTTTATCTGGTAAACTTTTCAAGAAAAACGCAGCCTTCTTCGATATCAATATAATGTCCTTTTTCCGCCAGAATGAACCTGGCCTTTTTGGAGCCGGCCGCGACAAGTTTTTTATAGGCGTCTTCCCCGTGATGGTACGGGACCAGATTGTCAGTTTTTCCCGAGATAATAAGAAGGTTCACATCCACGGCCGTTTCAATAAAAGTAAGCGGTGATCTTTCCGCGCAGACTTTTTCGGGAGCCCCGCCTTTAGTCGGGTCTCCGCCGCACACAGCTTTTATATTCCGTCTTACGGAATTGGCAAAGTCTTTTGTCCTGTTAGCGGCTTTGCCGGTCTCAGAAGCCGGATCCATCTCTTCATACCATTTTTTAAGGTCTGATATCGGCACAAAAGAAACGACGGCGGTCCAGAGCTCGGGGCGTTTTGCGGCCATAACCAGGGCCATATGCCCCCCGCCGGAACCCCCGCAAAGATATATTTTATTTTTATTGATTTTATACCGTTCAGACATATAATTAACAGCATCAGCTATATCCTGTATTGCCAGATCCGAACCGCAGGCGTTCTTGTTGGTATTGCCGCCCCGGTAATCGACACAAATAGAAATCCAGCCCCGCTTGCCCGCCGGCCCGGCCACCATAACGGCTTTTTCTTTATAATCCCCGCCCCAGGAATGCAGCTGCACCAAAAGCGGTGTCTCTTTGTCTTTCACATAATCTGCCGGGAAAGAAACGATACATCTTTGCAAAACTCCGTCCAGCGAGGATTTTACCAATATCTCCTCCGAAAAAGAAACTCCCGGAAGTAAAAACATACACAAAAAAAGAACTGCTACTGCCCACAACTTTCTCATTTAAACCTCCTGAACTTAAAACGATTTTGACTTTTGAAAAGCTTTTAGACTAAGCTGTTCCGGTACTTTGCTCCTAAACATATCAGACTCTGAACTTAAACTATGAATTGTCCGGGCTACAATGACCAGATCTTATCTTTTAACCAGGGTTTGGATTTCATCAGTTTTGCCATCTGTTTCTGATAAGTTTTAAGCGCCGCCGGAAAATTTTTCATTCTTTTTGCGGTTAGTTTTATTACGGCAACGCCTTTATCCGCGTCACTCATTTTAATACCCCGTCTGAAACCCGTATGCTGATAGTCGGCTTTAAAGACCCACGGCACCAGGCCGCTGCCGCCAAAGTTTTTTAAATCAGCGATAACCTGAAAAGGAAACTCCATCGGTTTGTTGACCTTGCATTTTGGATCATAGACACCGTGCCGGCCGAGTATTTTAAGCGAGGAGAGCACCAAAATATCTTCGCCCCGTAAATAACCCAGCTTTTCTTTCATAAGATCTTCCGGCATCATATTTGACTGTAAAGCAGCAACAACATCCCCGGTTTCATTGAATATTGACCGGATCACTATGGTAAACATTGCATTTAAGGGCCCGTGCGTCCCGTACAGGACGACCCGTTTAAAGCCGTTCTTTATAAGGGCTTTGACCACAGCCTTTATGTATTCCTGGGATATTTCGGGCATTATATTAACCGTCCCCGGCCAGGGGGCGGAAGCGCCGGGATAAGTGTAGTAAATGGGGGGCGCGACCAGGCATTTCCACTCTTTAGCAAGAATGATGGTAGCGGCCCAGGCATTAATAGCGTCGCAGCCCAGAGGAATATTCGGCCCGTGCATTTCGACGCAGCCAACCGGCAGAATTATCAGGTCGTTTGTTTTCTGATATTTCTGAACCGCTTTGGAGCCGAGCAAGTCCAATCTAACTTTATCATATTCGTTCATGCCCTTCCCCTTAATTTATTTTATATTCTCCGCCGGCTTTGAGTTTTATTTTTAAAATATTTCCTTCAAAGGCCGTTTTAACTTCCGTCTGTTTCCCCGCTTCCACCAGTTTGACCGCCGGGGTTCCGGTAAGGAAACCTTTGAGCCCGGCCTCTGCGTCCGTCTTGCCGGTATTCAGCAAAAGATAGGAGGTGGGTCCGGTTTTTTCCAGATAGATATTCGAAGGAACGGCAGTTTCCACCGTCTTATCCCCCGCTTGAATATAAGTTCCGTTGGAGATAGAGATAAAATTAAAACCGCCTTTAATACCCACGGAAACCACTCCGGCCTCGCAATTGGAGACCACATCCTCGAAGGTGTATTTTCCGCTCTTATAGGCCAGCATGATAGTGTCAATACGGCCGTCTTCACCCTTGGTCTTTACTATCATTCCCGCGGCGTCATTTTTTTGAACTTCCTTGGAAGCGAGAGTCACTTTAGCCGCCGTTACTTCTTTTATAACACTCTCGGCGCCATGGGCCTCACCGGCCACGGCAAAAACAGTCGCCGGCTGATTCCTTCTTACAATAAGCAAAGGTTTTTCCGGGCCGTTTCCGGTAAAAATCTCGGTGCCCTGTTCTTTAATAAACTTAAGGGTCAACAGGTTTTTCTTGTCCTTACCCGTAGTCACCACCAGTTCTTTATCCGTCTTGCCGGACTTTACATCTTTAATTTCCAGATAGGGTTTTTGCTTCGTGTCGATTTTTCCCAGGGAAACAAGATTCAGGTCTTCTACCTCTACCTTGTTTTCGAAATGCAGGACATAATCAAGAGTGCTCTTTTCTTTACCGTCTATCCAGAAAAAATCGGCAAAATAGTCAGGCAGCAGCATGACCGTCCTGTTGGCTTCCACTTTTCCCCCGTAAACATCGGGACTGGCTTTTCCTTTGGCAATTTTTGCCTTAGGACCGACATTAAAGACAGCGAGGTCGGCTTTTGCGTTCTCTACTTTCTTCTGGCCCCGTTCGTCTATATTAACGGTACTATGCGCAATGGTCTGTATGGAAAAACTGTCATGCCGCGGGTCATTATAACCTATCGAGGTCGGCTCGATTATAAAACTTGTATCCTTCGCAAAATAGAGCATCGAAAGACAGTCTTTGTGGCTGTGCCCGTGCCCATTGGTCCCGCAGTCCAGCAGCAGGTACCGGCCGTCGCCCCAGGCTCCGTCTTTTAAAATAGCCAGGTCCGTACCACCCAGAAAATCCGATTTAAGCGGCGGGAGTTTTGTGTCCAGTTTTTGATCATAGATTCTCGTCGGGAGCCAACCGGACCAGAACATCGCCGAACCGGTAAGCATCGAACTTTTTGAATTATTTAAGATAAAAAGATGCATCGGGTCTTTATACCGCAAGTAAGCGTAAGAATAGAGCGGCTGGGAATCTGCTTCAAATAACTCCCCGCGTCCGGAATCATTCATACCGGGGATGGTATAGTCCGGGTAAGCCCAGACCACCGGGGCATCAAAGAGTTTCTTTACTTTATTATTATCATAAGAGTAGAAATCAACACCCCAGTGCCGCGAAGCTTCCATAAAGTAAATCAAAGTCCTTGTCGCCGGCCAGTGATAACCAATAGTACCTTCGACCCACAACCCGCCTTCCGTTATACCTTTGTCCAGAAATTCCTTAAAGCCGGGAAAACCGGTTTCGCCGTTTAAAGAACGGTTAATCAAGGCAGTATCTTTTACCGTAAATCCGATAAGACCGGACGCAGCCATCATATACCCGCCCCAGTTGGTGTCGGACGGCCAGAACCTGATAAGCTTGGCGGTTTCCTTAAGCAGGTCATTTTCTATATGTTTCTGTTCCGCCTCAGAAAGCACCCCTGAATCGGCTATCATATCATAGGCAAAACAAATACCTATAACCCAGGCTGACTCTTCAAGGATCTGTGAAAAAATACCGAAATTCTGGTTCTTTTTCATGGGCATGTAAAAGGAAACATATTTGTCGGCGTAAGCAAGAAGAGCTTCTCTTACCTTTAAAGCATATTCTTTTTTACCGTCTATCTGATAGGCAAAGCCCAGCCGGACAAGATTTCCTGCCAGGTCCATATGCTCTCTTAAAGCCGGCGAACCCGGCGCGTAGGCAAACCCTTTAACTTCTTTTGTGGGCAGGGCTATGGGTTTATCCAGGGTAGCTTTGGAGATCCGGAGCATTGCGGCATAATCGGCTTTTGCGGAACTCGAACTCTTTATCAGCGCCCTGTAATCGTCAAACTCTTTGGCGTCAAAAAACAAATAAGGGTGTTTACCCGGATCCTTTGCGGTAAACTCTGCGCCAATAAAACTCCCGCAAAACAACAGCGCCAAGACCGTCAAAAACAAGTATTTTCTCATTTTACTCCTTTTACAGCTCTAATATTTTTTTATAGTTTAACCGCATTTGTTTTAAAGTTTCTTTGAGGCCCGAGCCCGGCAGCCCGCATTCAAACATAAAAACACCGTCGTAACCGCTGTCAAGAAGCGCGGTTTTTACTTCTTTCCATTTAATTATACCCGTAAAGGGAACCCGGTGCAAATCTTTTTTCCCGTCATTATCCTGGATATGAACCGTAAAAATTCTGCCTTTTAATTTCCGGATGGCCCCCGCGACATCTTCCACCAGAAGGGTATGCCCGGTGTCCACACAAACCCCGGCTTTTTTTGGGTCCCGTCCTTTAAGCACTTCTAAAAGTTCCGCGGCAGTCCCGGCGGTATAATGCCCCATGGTTTCCAGGGCAATTTTTATTTTTCCCGTTCTTTCTATTATTTCAGTCAGCGCGGCCTTAAGATTTTTCATTTCCTGTATCCGGTTTCCGGTTAGAGTATCCGAACCCGGGTGCAGGACAATTTTATCAAACTCAAAATATTTATTTAAACTGCAGGTTTCCACCGCGAGTTCAATCCCTTCCTGCCGGGTGGCTTTATCCTCCATCGCAAACGGGGTAAAAGGCGCGTGGACGCTCCAGACCTTTAGTTTATTTTGCCTTAACGCCCGGCCTATGTTCTCCAGGTGTCTTTTGTTGTGAATATCAAAATGCAGGGTCTGCAGCGCCGAGATTTCTATATATTCAAGACCGCTGCCGCTCAACTCTTTTATTATCTCCTGTGTAAGCAGGTTCCTGTGACCGGCCACGGAAGTACAGGTGCCATAACCTCTAAACATCCATACTCCTTTTCCCTATTTATAAATGCTTCCGCAAATACTCTAAAATATAAGCACGCATATGGGCATTTTCAAAGTGCCCGGTTTCATACCGGACGAGTTCCCAGTTGCCTGGTTTCTTAAGTTTTACATATACTTTTTTTAATTCTTTGTCTATCTTTTCCAGGCCTTTTGGGGGAGTCAGCCGGTCAAAGTTGCCGGCGAGCGCCAGATGGGCTCTCGGCGCAATCAGGCTGTTAATCTTTGCCGCATCGAAATATTTAAGCAGGCCCGGAACATAGTAGTAAATACCGTGCTGATCCAGATTGCGGGTTTCAATCAGGGTTTCAAAATCCGTCAGGCAGCAAAGGTCTACGCATACTTTTATCCGGGTATCCAGCGCGGCGAGCCACCAGGCCATCGTCGAACCCATAGAAATACCCAGGGTCGCAATTCTGCCGGCATCAACCTCTTCCCGGCCCGCCAGGTAATCCACGGCGCGGATACTGTCATAGACCATTAAACCCCAGAGAACCTGCCCCTTCCAGAGCAGTTCCTTAAAGAGTTCTGATTCCGTCCGCCCCTTCCTTTCTCCGAAGTTCCAGGTATCCATACAGAAGCCGCAATAGCCGTTTTTGGCCAGCGCTTCCGCATAGGGAGGATTTTGGACGGCTGCACGCCCCCGGATTAATTCATCTTTCCCCAGGTCGTAGTTACCGCCGTGCGCGTGATTGTAGATGACCAGCGGTACTTTTTTGGCCAGGTTTTTCGGCTTAATAAAATAAGCGGGGACTTTTTCCAGGCCGTTTAAATCCAGGAGCAGTTTTTCAAGGATATACAAGTCCCGGTCTTCTTCCGCAATTTTTTCCACGGAAATTTTCCTCTTCCTCGCGGGCAGGTCGCCCAGAAGTTTATAGAGTCTATCCCGTTCAGACGATTGCTTTGACATATTACTTTCCCTCCCCGCCGGAGCTGAAATTTATCGTTGCGGTTATATTATTTCTGAAGCTGACAATCCTGCCGTCAGCTTCAGAAAAATATTATTCGAAAGAGAACACTTTTTTACTCTTCCCATTTGTTTACTTACAGATTTTTTAGTATCGCCTGCACATCATTAAAATCCCTTCTCAACTTCTGTTCTGTCGATATCCCCACGGGTTTCTGGACATACCCGCCTTCAAAGTCCTCAAAGGAGACCGCGCCGTCGTAGTTGATGGCCTTAAGCGCCTTAAAAGTAGCCGGCCAGTCGGTAATCCCGTCGGGGATACCGCAAAAAGTCCAGACCCATTTGCCCTGTGTAAAATAACTCTCTTCGCCGCTTTTGTTGATATCCCATCTGAGATTCTTAACATGCACATGCGCCACATATTTATCGAGGAGGTCAATACCAAAAGCTTCCCAGCCCTCAACAATCCCGTTCGCGGGGTCAAAAACCACCCCTATGTGGGCAGGATCAAATTTACTCACCATCCTGTACGCCGCCGAGGCGGAAGGAATAATGTTTTTCATATGTGTTTCAAAGACGGCCTTTACTTTGTACTTTTTTGCGAGCTTCTCGACCGCTTCTACTTCTTTCAGTGCTTTTTCCAGGAGTTCCTTATACTTCGTTTTGCCATCGTAGTTTAAAGCCCCGATCCGGGCCATAGGACAACCCACTTCGGCAATAGCGTCAAAATATCTCTCTACTTTGGGCAGGTCGGCAGAAGGAATTCCGCAAGCCAAAGAGGAGAACTTTAAGCCGTTCGCCGCGCAAAGTTTTGCCAGACCTTTTAGTTCTTCTTTAAGGTTTTCATCGCTGATGTGCCAGGTCTTGGTCTGGTCCCAGAGGGCCTTTTTATACCCGACTGCCGGCTCAATAGAGTCATAGCCTATTTGTTTCATCAGCGGTACCAGTTCTTCCAGTTTCATATCCGGTGCCATTACGGTCATTACACTCATCTTCATAGAATAAATCTCCTTTAATACGATTTTTATGCGAGCACTAAAATCTCTTGCAGCTATTTATTGTCATACTGAAAAGTTTCTTCCACTCCGGCTCCGAGGCTTACCGTTATTTTGTTTATTCCTTTTTCCGCCGTTTTAAGCAGACCGGAAAGATCCAGGCTCTGTTCTTTGCTGGCCCCGAGATTTAACTGCATTTCTTTTACCGTTTCTTTTTTTGAACTTTCGTTTACATTGGTCAGCTTTACTTTTACCTTTTCCTCTTTCGTGCCGGCGTTTCTGAGAGTGGCGTTGTTCAAATAAATCTTGCGGCCTGAGAAGGTCGCCTGGCCGAAGTAATCGGGCTTATGGAAACCGCCGAAGGTACAGGTCCAGCAATCATTCTCTGCCACAGTCTTTCTTTCCCGGTTGAGATTTAAGCCGATAACATCACCCGCTTTCGGAGTTATCCCGAGAGTAGTCCAGGGGATGGCAATTTCTATCGTCCAGGCGTCGGCTGTCCGGCCGGTTTTAACTTCCCACTTGGCGACAAACTCATCATCTACTGAAGCATCCCCGAAGGAATCTTTTATTTTTCTGCTGGCGCCTTTAGAGCCTATACAATTTGCCATAAAATGATAGTAGGTGAGATGGTCATGTTTGGTGTCTATAAAGATTTCAACGCTGTCATCCATCCAGACAGAATCCCCCTCCGGTTCCTTGCTGACCTGCACGAGCTTGTCCAGTTTATCTTCCTTGCATTCAAAAGCTATATACAGTTTATTCTCGTCGCGGGAAATATAGGCAATAGTATCTTTGGTAGGAAAGCCTTCCCCTGCGTTTAAAGAGAATTTGTCCGCTTTATCTGCTGACTTCCAGCATTCATCATTTAAAACACCGTCCAGGATCGGTGCCTTTGCCGAAGTAATTTCCAGGGTCCCGTTGGTCCGTATTAAGGCCGTCTCCGCAAAAACATTCAGACTGCACAAAACTGCTACCGTCAAAACAAGCATTTTCCTCAGGTTCATTTGGCTCCTCCGTTTTATTTTATTAAACTTCTTTCTCCTGCCTTTATCAGTTCAATATACCGTTATAAACTTTCCACCCTCCTTTTATGCGCGTTATTTTGATTTTCAGCAGCAATTCTGAACTTTTTACCCGCTCTTATCTTTTACCCGCCATTTGAGAGCAAATATCGAGGTAACAGGCTGCCCACCATTCGATAATCGAATGGTGAGATCTCGCCTAAAAGACGGACTCAATGTCCATATATAATTTTTCAGCAGCAATTCTGAACTTTTTACCCGCCATTTGAGAGCAAATGGCGAGGTAACAGGCTGCTCAATGTCCATATATAATTTTTCAGCAGCCTGTTAATGCGTTAATGCATACATTATTATATTAATACCCATTTTGTAGGCGGAGGTGGTACGGGTATCGTCTTTTTTTAAATTTTTCGTGGACCACTCGCAGTGCAGGTCTGCGCAGGAGGAAAAAACCATCAGCCGGCCTTTATCGTCGTGCATGCCCATCCCGGGTCCGACATTGGTACCCTTGCAGACAAGTCCTTTGGGCAGGTCAAAATGCGCGTGATAAATAGGATGCTCCGGCGGCAGATCCTCCATTTTTTTCCCGGGGAAAATTTCCTCCATAAGCACCTTAAAACCGCGGTAAAATTTATCGGTTATAGCTTCATCCCGCCAGTCCACGCAATCATCCCCCAGGATAAAACCGCCTCTAAGCAGGTACTCTTTAACATTGGCTTTTTCTTTGGCGGTTAAGACAGGCGTGCCGGAAGCAGTCATAAAAAGGATGGCGTAATCGGTCATGATATTAAGGTCATTAAGCGGCACCACATCAACTTTGGTACTTACCTTTAAGGTTGTAAGTCTTCCGACCTCTTCCAGAAAATAAGTATCATAGATCATATTTTTATCCCAGAGGTCTTCAGTATCCTTTTCTTTTACCTCAAATTTGACCCGCCCCCATTTGAAGTCGGCGGCAAAAGAAAAGAGCGTACAGGCAAGAAACACCAGGCAGGCATAAACCAGAGTTTTTCTTATAAACTTCCCTGAGCCGGCATTCATTTAATTTTATCCTTAAGCGTTTTTACGGCTTTTTCCATATATATTTTTTCTTCGGCCAGCTTCGCATTCTTCCCCGCTTCTTCTAGGCAGGGCAGGGCGTTTTTATCACCGAATAAAACCAGATTATTTGCGGCTTCCATTCTTACGCCGATATTATTGTCTTCTTTAAGCACTTCTATTAAAGCGGGCACGGCTCTTTTATCGCCGATTTTACCCAGCATATTCACCGCATTTTTTCTCGTCTTTACATCCTCGTCGTCCAGCATAGATAACAAAAACGGAACCGCCGGCTTGCCCATCTCCCCGAGAGCCAGCGGGCAAAGCGGGCGGGTCTCTTTTACCCTGGTCGGCAGAATAAAGCAGGGCAGAGCGTCCCTCCGGCCTGTTTTCCCGAGGGCACACATAAATTCAATGATATAGGGCATTTCCTTGGGGTTAAACTTTATCCATTTTTCCCCCTCCCGGTCCCCCTCAAAAGGGAGCAGGCAGGAAAGAAAGTATTTTTCGGCAAGAGCCATCAATTCATCCGCAGCAGCCGGATAAAATTCCGGGTAGGATTGTATGGCGAGTATTCTGATTTTTTGATCTTCCGCCGGGTTAAGCGCCAGTTCTTTTAAAAGGGGCAGTACCTCTTTTTCCTTTTCCTTAACCAGTACCCTCAAAGCCGCGAACCTTAAAGTTGTTATTTCATTCTTATTTTTGACCGTCTGCAGCTGCTGTCTGGCTACAGTCGGTTCCAAAGCGCCGGCCGCCGCGCAAAAAACGCCAAGAAGCAGCAGGGCTGACATTACCGTGAAAATAGTCTTACCGGTATTAGACTGCGGCGGCAGGCCTTTAACAAACTCAAAGTCCTGAAGTAAGGACAAAACAAACCGTCGGCAGCTGTATGTTTGATTCAGTAACTCTACCGGCAAACGCACTCCTGAAGACAGAACCGCTAATTGCTCTTAATATAACCCCGAAACACTGTAAACCCGGCAGTAAAAAATATTTTTTTCTTTGTTAATTTGTCTGCCCGGCTTTGAATTTTGATTCCCGGAATATCTTCAGCTGCTGTACGGTAAAGCCGATAAGTATCGCGCCCATCATCCAGGCCACCGAGGTGGCGTAGCCAAACTTCAAATAGACATACGCGTTATAAAATATCTCCAGACCCAGGACATGCGTCGCGTTTAAAGGGCCACCGGCGGTCGTCGCCAGGATTCTTTCCGTTGACTGAAAACTTCCCACAAAGTTACCGACGAGCATTATAACAAGTATCGGCCTTAAGACCGGTATTGTAACATGCGTGATCTTCTGTATTATATTGGCCCCGTCCAGATCCGCCGCTTCATACAATTCCTCGGGGATCATTTTTAGCGCCGCCAGGTAAAAAATACTGCCCGCCCCGACTGCCGCCCAGACCCCGATAACAATTACGCAAAGCATCGCCAGTTTCGGGTCCTGCAGCCAGAGCTGCGGCGGAATATTAAAGACATGGAGTATCTGGTTAAACAACCCGTCAGAAGCCGTATCATAAAATCTCTTCCAAAGAAGCAAGACCACCAGAGCGCTCGTGACCGCGGGCAAATAGAAGCAAACCCGGTAGATGACCGTCCCTTTCGGTATTTCGTTCAAAAAGAGAGCAAGTATAATAGGCGAGACATAGCCCAAAAGCAGGGATAAGGCGGCATAAATAAAGGTATTTTTAAGCGCAATCCAGAAGGTGTCATTGTAAAGGACCGCGACAAAATTATCTATACCAATCCATTTACTGACTCCGATTATCCTGTAATCCTGAAAAGCCATCATAAGACCGGTGATGATCGGCGTGTAACTCCAGACCAGCATGGTTAAGATAGCGGGCGCCATAAGCAGCCAGCCTAAAAAAGCCCTGCTCTTATCTCCGGGTTTCGCCGTTATCGAGATATTAGTGGCTTCCCGTTTCAATGTGGACATGGTGCCTTTTATATACCGGACAAAGAAGAAAGCAATGATGGAGGCCAGGACCAGAAGCACGATAGAAACCACCACTCTGCGGTGTTTCATTACTTCTTCCGGGACATTCCCGATTAACATCTCATTTGTTTTAGCGACCGCCGCATCCAGTTCCTTCTGGTAATCCACCTCGTCATAGAGGTTAATCGTGCTTAAAGGCGGGGCCATAAATTTATAAATATTCTGGCAGTTTTTTCCGTAGGGTTCGGGATGCGCGTAACTGAGCATCTCCTTGTACATAGAGATCCATTCTTTGGGCACTTCGCTCACATACTCATCAAAACCAAATTTAGTAAGATATTCGGGATTTATATATTTTGCGTAACCGGCCTGGATCAAACGGGTAACCCGGATCCTTTTGGCGTCATCACCGACCATATACTGGATGTATTTCCAGGCGGCATCCCTTGTTTTTTTGTCTTTTGTGGTGGCGCTTATGCAATACGGACCGGCGTTCAGCTCACAGCCGCCGATGCCGGTCGGACCTTTGGGCATGGGGGCGATACCCGTAACATTGGGATCCAGATCCGTGGGGACAATGGTTATATCGCCGGGCCGGGAGGCGCTGAAAACCATGGCAATTTTACCGGCCTCAAACTCATCCCATAAAGTAAAGAGCACTATTTTAGCGACACCTTTATACTCTTTGCCGTTCTTTATAAACTTCCCTCTTAACAGTTTATGCGCGAACTTTAGCGCCTCCACTGATTCTTTGCTGTTAAAAACCGCTTTCCAGTTACCCTCGGCATCCTGCTGGACGACATCCCCGCCGGCCTGCCACAAAATATTAATCCAGTGCCAGGAAATATCCCCGCCCTGGCCGAAGAAACCAAAACCCTGCACGCCGTTTTCTTTGTCGGTCAGTTTAACGGCATAGTCATAGAACTCATCCCAGTTTTTGGGCGGGCGGTTGGGATCCAGCCCGGCTTTTCGAAAAAGGTCCTTACGGTAAATCAGCGCGCCGACGCCCATATCCGAAGGCATACCCCACACATGGCCTTTTTGTTTGACCACCTTCCAGACCTGGGGAATATACATCCCTTCGACATCTGCTGTTTTTTTCCATTCATCAAAATATTCGTCTATAGGATATAAGAAACCCTGATCCATAAAGGTTGTGACATTGCGAAAGGGTATGACCACCACATCCGGAGCTGTGCCCCCGGCAAAGGACATAACCACCGAGTCCATTCTCTGCTGATTTTCCAGCCTTACCCCGGAAAGTTCCCTTACCTTGATATGGGGATTCATTTTCAGGAAGTTATCGAACACCTCCCTATTGATCCTCTCGGTCAAAGAACGGGCATCTTTTCTCGGGATCCCCATCAGGATAAGCTCCACGGGTTCTTCTTTTGCCGCGTAGATAAAAGTTTCCAGGCCGGCAAAGACAAGCACCGTGAGGCATAACAGCAGGACTATTTTTTTCATCTTATGTCTCCTTTTTAATCACAGACAGTAATTCTTGCCTGTCTGCCGTTCAATTTTTAATTTTATTGTTCCACCGGAAGAATAATACCTTTAATAATAACATTCTGGAAGAGTACAAATACGATAAGAGTAGGCAGCGCAGCTAAAACCAGCGCGGTCATAATAAGGTACTGCGGTGCCCAGTTTTGCATATCAAAAAGCCAGACCATTATCGTCCACATCTTCGGATCCTGACAGACGACCAAAGCGAACATAAACGCGCCGTAAGCCGCCGTATAGGCGCCCAGTGCCAGATACGCCATAACGGGTTTTGTGAGCGGGAGCACTATCTTCCAGAAGGTGCCCATCTCTGAAACTCCGTCTATCTTTGCAGCTTCAAACAATTCTTTGGGCAGACTGTCGAAAAAGCCCTTGAGAATGAATATTGAAAAGCCGCTCGCGAGCCCCGGCAAAATAAGGGCCCAGAAGGTATTCAAAAACCCGAGTTTTTTAAGCAGAATAAAGTTAGGAATCATGGATACTTCATAAGGGAAGGCCATGGTAGCAAGGAAAAACAAAAGTATCTTATAAGAATAGGAAAAATTGAACCGGGAAAGCACATAAGCGCAGAGCGGGTTTACGGTCAGGACGGACAGAACCATGATGGTACAATAAAAAATGGTATTGAAAACCGCGTTGCCGTGCAAGACCACATAATTTAGCACTTCGGCGTAGTTGCGGGTGATATAGTTCCAGCGGATTTTACCTTCCTCCCTTAACAACTCAAGCCAGTCGGTCAGAGCATACGGCGGATTAATCTCGGCGAAGTTTTTATACCCGGTTTTATATGCCAGGTTCAGAACTGTTAAATTCTGATACTTTGCGGTCAGGAATTTTTCAAAAAGGTTTTCGGTGGTCTCGGTATAAATGTTTTTAGAAGAAACTGCGGTCTTGACAAAAGCACCCAAATCGCCGAAAGCAACCGGGGTCATATATTTCCCGGCATCCGGAACCGGGATTTTCGAAAAGGAGGTAAAATTAGTCCCGTTAAGTTTATTGTAAGCCGCCACGGTCATATATTTTTCGGTGACATATTTCGTAAACTCCGCGTCAGCTGCTTTGGTAAATCTTATAAATTGGAGCGGCAGATAGGACCGCACAAACTGTTCCCATTCCGTTTTAACGGCAGTAACGGGCACGGTTTTAGACAGGCGTAGTTCATTAAAATCCTTATATTCCGTCTTGTATTTGGCGTTGAATTTTGTAATTTCCCCGTTGAATTCACCTTTGGTAGCGAGGTAGCGCCACCACATACTCTCACCGCTGACGGCGTAAGTAAAACGGTCGGAGAGTTTAGACCTGAAATCAAGCCATTCTTTTGTTTTTACGGAATCATCATTTTGAAAATTTCTGAGCCAGAGCTGTTCTCTGGGGGCGGTAATAAGCTGAAAATTATCCAGGGTTTCAGAATAGACAGTGTTATACTTGTCAATACTGCCCGCGAATTTTTTACTGAGCATTTCCTGGTAACTTTTTTGAGCCTCGCCTATGGTAGGGCGGCCTGTAGAACGGAGCTCGGTAAAACCTGTGACTTTGTAGCAGTCAGGCAGGCTTCTTTTAAACTCTTCATAGTCGGTTACCTGAAGCAGCGCACCCGGGGACTCAAGACGGGCCTTGGGGGCTTCGGCATCTTTTATTTGATACAAATTCAAATAGACCTGTTCATTATACCTTTTAGCATCGCCGTTATACTTCCGGTCCAGGTATTTGGAATAAAGTGCACCGGAATTGTAGATATACCGGGGAATGATTCTCAGTTCGTTCCGGTCCACTTCCGAAGTGACGGACATACCGAGCATCAGGAGGAAAGGGTAGATCATAATAAACGCCCCTCCGGTTAAAAGCACATACATGGCGGCGATTAACAATCTCATCGAAGTCTTCTTTCTACCTACTATCGGTATAATCGGCATAACCAGAACCTCCTTTAAAGTCCTCTTTCATTATTTCTATGAAGTCTACTTGGCAACCTCATAAATATGAACGCTGTACGGCTCAAATGTGTCAAGAAAAGTATCACCCGCATCAAGAGCGAGCGTCCGGTTAACCCCGTAAAGATTTATCACGGAAAATTTTGGTTTAAACTTCAAATTTATCTTTACTTTCTTTGAGTTTTTGTTGGGATTAAGAAAGAAGCCGTAAACATACTCCGGGTTTTCTTTAATTATAATACCGCTCTCATCCAGGCCGCCGCTTTGGATATTAAAAGCTTCATGCACATCTTTAGCACCAAGGACCGGCGCCAGTTCCTGAAGCATAGCGTGGGTCTGACCAAAAAAACCCTCTATTACCGGATCTAATTTCACTGTTTTTTTTGACGGGCCGGCTTTTTGTTCCAGGAGGTAACCAAGGCCTTTTGCCCCATTTATCAGGCTGCTCCAGACTTCGACTGTAACTTCCCCGGGAGTAGGCGCCCGCCCTTCTTTATTTATGGCAGGAAGCACAGTGGCTTCCAGACAAGCCAGTACCGGGACGCGGTCACCGCAAAGCCCTCTTAATTGTTTTACCGCGGCACCCGCACCGACAGTATTTTTCCCCCACATATTTATGGGATATATACCAAAACTCAGCACTTCCGGAAAACCGGCCGCCTTTTTATAATATACAAGTTTACTTCTGTCGGCATTTTCTTCGTTAAAAAAACCGGACGAAAGATTTAACCAGGTTATACTCCCGGGCGCCACGGCTTTTACTTCTTTGCACCTTTTTTCCAATTCATCCGCGCTAAGCCTCGGGTTTCCGGAGACCTGAGTGTCCGGTTCGTTGGCAATCAAACAGCCAATAAGCGCCGGCTCCGTATTTAAAAGCCCCAGTTTGTTGGTTTCTTTGAGCCATTCATAACCAAGTACGGCAAAGGCCTTAACGGCTTTAACTTCACTCAGATATTTTTCAACCGTCATCCCTTTTTTTTGTTCTTTTTCGGTGATAAAAATATTTACACCAAAGGAGCGCTGATAGACGAGGAGTTCGGCAGGTTGGTTTAAAGCAAAAACAGGAAAGAACTGTCTGCCGTTTGCGATAAATTCTTTATTTGCCCCTATCTGAACGGTTGCGGCAAAAGAAGAACTAAACAGCATGAAAACAAGAAAAAAAAGCGCTACTTTCTTAAACATGGCTTCCTTTTTTAAAAATTTTCCCGGCAATTACCCGCAGTAAAAGCATATGTATTATAACATTTTTAGATAATATTTCAACCTTAGAATTGCTAAATAAAGGGCTTTGTGTACTCTGCCGGCGGGCAGGTTTTGGCCTTCTTAATCCTTTAAAATTGTATTGCCTATACGCTCCCATTGAGCGTCGTCTATCAGGGAGAGACCCCTTTTCTTAGCCTGGGGACTGGTCTCATCAAGAGTCGCCAGAAGTTCGTCCAGCTGTTTCAACATATCTTCAATTTTTTCAACTTCGCCTTCATTGTAATCCATCGACTTTATGGTCTTCGGAATACAAGGCGGCAGATTGTATCTGAACGACTCTTCATACGCCCGGGAGCTGGAGGACCCTAAAAAACTCGCATTTCCTCCCATACCGTTATTATCAAACCTTGAGATAGGCATTCTTGTGATATCCCAGTCAATAACATTATTGGTATGGAAGGCGTCATTTTTTCCCGCTATCAGGCCGGACTTTCTTCCGAGAACCGCCGAGCCGTAAGTAAAAGTACGGTTACCCGGGGTGCCGTCACAATAGTAAAGAAGATCGGTCTGGGAATAAAAAATAACCTTGTTTAAATTTCTGACCATAAATGTAGCGTCGGTACCGTGCTTCTCGATAAGTTCAGACATGGGATGCAAGGTCCGGTCGGTATTCTCCTGGAAATTGACATAGACCTGCCCTGCCGAAATAACCGCCACGGGATTGGCCCTTTCGTCCCCCATAGTATAGGGGCTCGGAACCCAGACCCCCGAACTGTTCCAATAACTGTAATTAATGGTCCCGAGGTAAACATCCTTTGTGGAAACTATAGTTATTTTTTTCTTAGGGATACCGGTAATGAACAACGGAACCTCGGAGAAGATCAAGCCGTGCTTGGGCCAATTATCTTCATCAAGTTTCGATAAATCTATACTGATAAAATCCACCCACTGGTCAGTACAGGTATATTTATATGGGTTTTGAATAAGCCCGGATACGGAGATTATTTCCTTTCTTCTTGAGAGATAACTTATACAAACATCCGTAGCACCTATTGATTGCGGGTCGTTGTTGATAAATTGAATCTCCCCGCCGTCCATCTCGGAATTTCCGCCACCATTCAACCTGTAGACAATT
>CAIYPD010000135.1 GCA_903928075.1 Candidatus Firestoneibacteriota bacterium | reverse complement strand
CTCGATGCCCTTCGGTTATCACGCGCTTACCGTCTCCCCCGGATATAGATTATATTACTTCTGGGTCCTGGCCGGAAAGAAACGAATACTGAAACAATTTTTCGACCCCAGATACGACTGGCTGAATAAGAAGAAGTAAAAGTATTTTAAAGCGTTGAAATTGATTCTCTATTTTCGATTGTCGATTTTCTATTTTCTAAGCCGGAGGGTTAGTCTAATTGGTAAGGCAACGGACTTGAAATCCGTCGTCCGTAAGGACATGCAGGTTCGAGTCCTGCACCCTCCGCCAAATTTGCCAGGCAAATTTGGCGAGAGCAATTGAACAATAGACAATAGAGAATAGATAAATAAAGCTCTAGAATAAGTAATATTTGAAATTAAAAAGAGTTTTAGTTCAATTGCGTTCTATTGTTCTATTGTCTATTGCTCAAAAAGTCTTTTGTAGCTATTTTTTTCTAGTTTGTCATGTAATTCTAAATTCTATCTTTCACGGGGGTGAAAAGATGCCATTTCTGACACAATTCTACAAAGCCCTTTTCTATTGTTCAATTGTCGATTGCTCTATAACCGGAGGTTATTATGCCATTTCTTTTCGAAAATCTAAAAGTCTACCAAAAAGCCATTGATTTTGCCGATGAGTCAAGTACTCTCACCGAAGAATTCCGTCGCGGCACCTATTATCTTGCTGATCAGTTAAATCGAGCTTCATTATCCATAGCAGCAAACATTGCTGAAGGCAACGGTCGTTTTCAAAAAGCCGACAGAATCCACTTCTTCAGAATAGCCAGAGGTTCAGCCTTTGAATGTGTACCAATTATTGAATTATGTAAAAGAAAGCAGTTAATCAGTGAGGAAATAAGCACCAAGTTTAAAGAAAATTTGGATGAAATCGGGAAGATGCTTACAGGTCTGATCCAGTTTAAATGAAGATCTGTTTCTAATTAATTAGAAGTTGTGAGATTTTGGTTCTAACTTCTCTTGGCAAATCGGGTGTAAATGGGTATAATTGGGGATATCCAAAGTAACAGATAGTAAAGAAAAACATTTTCTATTTCCGGGAGAAATAATTGAGCTATAATAAAATTCATATCATAGGCGGGCCGGGAAGCGGAAAGACCTTCGCGGCCGGGGTGATTTCTAAAAAACTTTCTATCCCGTCTTATGATTTAGATGAGCTGTTCTGGGATAGAAAAGCCGGTGATTATCATACTAAAACAACGGAAGAAGCAAGGAGCAGGTTATTGGCTGAAATTTTAAAAACAGATAAATGGGTGATTGAAGGGGTGTATTACAAATGGCTGGAGGATTCCTTTAATAAAACTGATATTATAATCATTCTCCAAACTCCGCTTTGGTTGCGTAACTGGCGGGTTATGCTCAGGTTTATTAAAAGAAAGTCAGGTCTAATAAAAGCTAAAAGGGAAAGCTTCTCGGATTTTATGGAACTGATAAAATGGAACAATAAGTTTGACACCGATAATATGAACCGCATAAAAGCTTTTCTACAGAAAAATAGCAGTAAAATTATTCAAATAAAGACAAAAAGACAATTGAAGCTCTTAATCGAAAAATAAGTAATATGTTTGAGTAGTAGGGAATTATTTGGAAATCACCATTCAATTAAACAAACTCCGGAATTTTATATTTCAAGAAAGAAAGCGGCTTTACCGGTAAATTTCCTGCAATCTCACTTACCTGTTTTTTCTCCATTTTACTTTTAATTCTTCAATTTATGTAATTCAATTGCTTTTAGCTAAGGTTTTATATATAATAAGCCATTAGTCGGGAACGGCAGTTAAATATATTACCGGCTGATAAAATGATTTTCTTTGAAATTTGCGGGGTTTTGAAAATGGACAAAAACAGGACGATATTTAAAGGCGGTTTGCTGGGTGAACATATCTTATACGGTATTTTTGTAGGTATTGCCGTATTTTGGGCCATAAAATATCTGGGCGGCTGGAATGTCGCAAATTTAAGCGAGATTGTTGCTCTCACTTTTTTGGTAAGTATAATATCAGGAGTTGTTGTTGCAGGGTTGTTTTCATATTTTCTGTCCCGAAGATCGGTAAAGAGTTATGCACTTAAAATTGAAGCCGGTATGGTCAGATATTTGCAACAGAAAAATACGCTGCCTTTGGAGTACAAGAGCGGGGCTTTACCTGACAGTAAAGCGGCAACAGATAAAATTTATAGTATTTTAGGCCACCTTAGTGACAGAATAATTGCAGTAAACAGAATAGAGAAGGAATGTGAAGAGACGATAGCCCGTTATACGGACATGCGGGGTATGTCCATGCTGCAGCTAAATAACACTAAAGGTGAAGTTAAAGATGTGACAGTACTTTTTACCGATATAAAAAACTTTAACGAGTTTTATCAGAATATGTCCTCTGAAGAAGTTATGAGATTTTTAAATGTGTATATTTCAACGGTGACAAACATAGTTCATAACCGCAAAGGAGTCGTTAATAAGATCATTGGTGATGAAACAATGTCGGTCTTTGAAGCTAAAACCGGTGACGACAAGGAAATGAGCCACGAATTCAGAGCAGTGGATGCGGCCCTGGAAATATGCAAAAGTTTTGACAGCATTCTCGCTGAAGCCAATATCAGAATAGTGACCCCGATGAAAATAGCTTTTGGGGTAGGCGTCGGAGTCAATTCGGGCCCGGCAATTGTCGGCACTATTGGTTCCAAGGAAAGAATGGAATATACGGTTTTAGGTGATACAGTTGAGTTGGCCTGTCTCGTCGCCTTAAACGCAGATATAGGTGTTACCCTGATTACAGAGGACACATATCAGCGTATAGGTAAAAGACTTGTTGTTATTGAACCTGCGCCGGTAAGTATTGGTAAAAATAAGGGATTTTGCAGAGTTTATATCGTAAAAGGCGTCAACTTGATTATTAGACAGACTGAAACAATTTAAAAAAGTTTTAAAGAAATTTAGTATTTGTGGAGAGGTGGCCGAGTGGCTGAAGGCAACCGCCTGCTAAGCGGTTGTACGGGAAACTGTACCCCGGGTTCAAATCCCGGCCTCTCCGCCAAATTTGCTAAGCAAATTTGGCGCGAGAATAGAAAGTCGAAAATCGAGAAATAAAGAGTTTCGATTTTCGGAAAGTTATTTACGAGCAAAGAGAGCAAGATTCGAAATTCGAGAAACATCTGTCAATTCGGTTTATTTTCTATTTTCTAAAGAAACCGGGGAAAACATGGGGAAAAAGAAAAAGCCAGTAAAAGCAAAACCTAAAACCTCAAACCGGGTTAATTCCGAAAAGGGTTTTGCTGATTTAGCCCGCAAAAAAGAAGGCCTTAAGGCTTTACGCAAGAAAAAATTTATTAAAGATTTTAATTTGAATTTGCGCCTGAAGATACTCCAGGAATTCCAAATGAAAATACTTAAAGAATTACAGGAAAACAAAGCCGGTTTTACGGACATTATGAAAAGCCAATTTGATTATTCTAAAATACAGCTGGCAGAAAAAGACAGGATAATAAGGATTAAAAACAAAGAGTTGCTGCAGGCAGTTGCTGAAGCAGGCAAACGGGAAGTTGAGTTCAGAAAAACAAAAGCAGAAAATGAAGAGCTAAAATTGCGGCAGGAAAACCTGGTTAACAAGATCAATAATTATAAACTGGATAGGAGCAAGATAGAAGATGAGTTAAAAGCCAAAGAGCGTTTTTTGGCTTATGAGAAAACAACAGCCATTAATGATATAGAGGGTAAACGAAGAAAAAGTATTAATGAGCTAAAGGATATTCTTTACAAGAAAAATTTGAAATTAGCCGAAGCGGAAAGAGAATTGAGCAGTTTAAAAATAAAGGGAAAAAAAGAAAAAGAGACCGGCAGAAAAGAGGATGACGCGAAAGCGGTGAAGGCGTTAAAAGATATTAAATACGAAAATGATAACTTAAAAGCGATTATAAAAGAGCGAGAAGCCGAATTTAGAAAACTAAAAGAAAGTTTATATCTAAACGAAGGTGCTATAAAAAAAGAAATTGGTTCAAGAGCGGCCGAGTCAGAAAGGATTAAAAAAGAATTAGAAGCACGCTCGGAAGAACTTGAAAATAAATTCAAGAAAGAAAAAGAACTTCTGGAACAGTACCTTAAAACGGCCAAAGAAGAAACTGAGAAACTAAAAAAAGAAATAATCATAAAAAACATGCTCTCAAATATTTAAAAAAAAGGAAAAATGACAAAAATCTACGATACTATTATACTGGGCGCCGGTCCGGCAGGCCTTACAGCGGCCATCTATACGGCCCGGAGCCGGCTGTCAACTTGTATTCTGGAACGGGTAGGTCCCGGCGGTACTGCCTTAATAATAGATAAGCTGGAAAATTATCCGGGATTTCCTGATGGAATTTCAGGCTATGAGCTGGCTATGAAAATGGAGCAACAGGCAAGGAAATTTGGCACAGAGATAATTATGGACGAGGCCCTTGAAATATCGGGGAAACCGGGCGTATTTACAGTTAAGGGCGCAGATGTTTCTTACACGGCCCGGACAATATTGATTGCCACTGGTTCAAGCTATCAAAAACTTGAAGTTCCCGGGGAAAGCGAACTGGCAGGTAAAGGTGTTTCTTATTGTGCCACCTGCGACGGTGCTTTTTTTAGAAATCAGCGAATTGCGGTTATAGGGGGCGGGAATTCTGCCCTTCAAGAGGCTGTTTACTTAAGCCGCTTTGCTTCAGAAATCTATCTTATTCACAGGAGAGATGCGTACCGGGCTTCGAAATTGCTGCAGGAAAGAATTTCTGAAAAGCCCGTGATAAAACCGGTTTTAGACACAATTGTTACCAAAATAAACGGTAAAGATAAAGTGGAGTCAGTGCTTATTAAAAATGTGAAAACTGATAAGGCAACCTTGCTGCCGCTGGAAGGGGTTTTCGTTGCCGTAGGACATACTCCTAATACTGCTTTTTGCGGAAAATTCTTGAAACTTGACGGTAAAGGTTATATTATAACCGATGAAGCGCTTCAAACTTCGGTGCCGGGTGTTTTTGCCGCCGGAGATTGCAGGGTTACCGGTCTGCGCCAAGTAGCCACGGCGGTTGGTGACGGCGCATATGCTTCTGAAAGTATAGACAAGCTTCTTCAAAAGCTTTAGATAACAGGGGAAGGTTATGATAAAAGCTATAAATTACTGGTCTTTTCCGGGAGGGCTTGACGGCACAAAAGATGTAAAAGAAGCTATCATTGAAGCAAAACAACTCGGGTATGAGGGGATAGAATTATCGTTTGGTGATAGGGGTACACTTTCTCCTTACTCCTCGAAAAAAGAAATTAAAGCAATTATTAAAACCGCAGAAAAAGTAAAAGTAAAACTTAGTTCATTAGCCGCCGGTTTCTACTGGAATTACAATTTCGCATCAGAAAACATAAAGGCGAGAAAAAATGCTGTGGCGCTCACCAAAAAATATATTGATACCGCTTATCTACTCGGAATTGATAAAATACTTGTAATCCCGGGAGCCGTTGATATTTTTTTTAATCCGGAGGCAGGGATAATTGCCTACGATGAGGTAAATAACCGGAGTATTCTAGCTTTGGAACAGTTGCTGCCTTACGCCGAAGAAAAGAAGGTGACAATTTGTTTGGAAAATGTTTGGAACAAGTATCTTTCAATGAGTGTTATGGAGATGAAAAGTTTTGTGGATTATTTCGGGAGCTCCTATCTGGGCGTCTATTTAGATGTGGGAAATGTTATTCCCTTTGGTTATCCGGAACAATGGATTCGTATACTGGGAAATAGGATAAAAGCTGTGCATTTTAAAGATTTTAAAAGAGAGGCGGGAAACGGTGGAATGACAGGTTTTGTGGATCTTCTACAGGGCGATGTGAATTGGCCTGAAGTAGTCAGGGCGCTGAAAGAAAATAAATATTCAGGACCTGTGACTGCGGAGATGATTCCGCCTTATAGACATTATCCTGAAGTCAGGCTGAAAGTAACTTCTTTGGCTATGGATAGAATCCTGAAAGGATGCTAGAGGGATTCTAGATGGTTGGATGTTTGGATGCTTAGAGGTTTGGCAAGAACAAAACTTAGGAAGGGACTGGAGGTCGGAAGACGGATAGAGGCTTGGCAAGTAAACAAGACGACAAGAAAACAAGTTGGTAAATTGTATAAAAGGATGGATTCTAAAATGAAAAAAATTGGGTTGGTGGGGTGCGGATTTATTGGGTCTGTACACTATAACGCTTACTGCAGGATAAAAGGCGCTAAGGTGGTAGCGGTGTGTGACCAAGACTATAAACGGGCGGAAAGCTTGCTGCAGGGTGAAAATCCTGCTGGAAATATTTCGACAACAAATAAAAATCCCATATCTTTCAATCCTGCTTCGGTGGAGGTCTATACGGACCTGAAAGAAATGCTCAAGAATCCGCAGATAGATATAATAGATGTTTGTCTGCCTACCCATATGCACAAAGAGGCAGTTATAAAGTCCGCGGATGCAAGGAAACACATACTCTGTGAAAAGCCAATGGCTTTGAGCCTTAAAGAGGCTGATCAAATGCTGGCCGCAGTGAAAAAAAATAAGGTTAAGTTTATGGTAGCGCATGTAATAAGATTTTGGCCTGAATATGTGGTGTTAACTGAGTATATATCCAAAAAATCACTCGGGGATCTTCTTTTGCTTAAACTGCAGCGTCTTTCACCTACACCTACCTGGACCTGGAATAACTGGGTCTTAGATTCTAAAAAGAGTCTCTCTGCTGCTCTGGACCTGCACATTCATGACACAGATTATATCCTGAATATTTGCGGCAAACCAAAAGCAGTTTCTTCTGTGGGTTTAAAAGGCGTGGTTAGTCAAGGAGTTGACCATATCCATACAGGATATATTTATGCAGGCGGGCCTAAAGTGAGCGCCGAAGGTGGGTGGGCCTATGTTGCAAATTACCCTTTCCGGATGGCTTTTAATGCGCTTTTTGAAAAAGGTGCTATAGAATATGACAGCATGAATTGTAAAATGAAGGTTTATGAAAAAGGGAGACCTGCCATAACTCCGGTACTTCCTAAAGGTGACGGCTATCTAAGAGAAATACAATATTTTCTCAAGTGTGTGGAAACTGACAGATGTCCCTCTATAGTTACACCGAAAGAGGCGAGAGAATCCCTTAGAATTACTCTGGCCGAAATAAATTCTATGGAAAATGGTAAGCCTGTTGTGTTATGATAACAAGGCATCCGGAAGTAATGAGGTCAATTGTATTTGGTTAATTAAAGAAAGATGAATTAAGAGTGCCGAGATAGCTCAGCTGGTAGAGCGCAGGACTGAAAATTCTGGCGTCGACAGTTCAAGTCTGTCTCTCGGCACCATTAAAAATCTATTTTCCGGCGAGTGGTCAAGATATGAATAACATCGGAAGCGAAAAGAGAAGACATGTCCGGGTAAGCAACATTATAATGGTGGATATTTATAATTATTTCAGCGGTAAATTTATCTCCAGCGGTTTTATTACAGATATTTGTGTCGGTGGTATGCGGGTAGAGTCCAACGAACAGCTGGACGCTGAAGATGAAGTTTTACTCAAGTTTATACTTCCAACCGGTAATTATTTTGATAATATGAAGGGTAAAATAGTAAGAACAGGAAAGGAAAGTGTGACTATATTCTACGGTATTAGTTTTCTGGATATATCTTTACTGGATAAGCTAAGACTGTGGTTTTATGCCAAAAAGATGAGAAAAAACGCATTGTAAAGCGAGAAAGAAAATAAAAAAACCCGCACAAAACTGTGCGGGTTTTTTTTATTGAAAATCTTTTGTAGGTTAATGAAAAACTCTTTTTAAGCCTTTATCAACTGCTACTTCGGATTATTTTATCCGCCATTTAAGATCAAATGGCGAGATAACAGGCTGCTTAATGTCCATTTATTTAGTTTTTCAGCAGCCAGTTAGAATTTTAAGCCTGCTCCAACCCCAAAAGTGTTTAAATCAACAATATACTTCTGAGTCCCTATCTTTGTTTTGGCGGTGTTTTTAACATCCACTGTTCCGGCAGGCGTGGAGAGAATTCTCCAGAATACTTCAGCATATAAAACATTGCCTACTTCAATACCTGCTTTCAGGTCAAGTCCCAATCCCAGGAGTAGCACAGTGTCAAGACTTACGGCGCTGGTATCAAATTTTGATCCGGAAGTTGAAACATCAGGATCAAATAGGCCCAGATACAGGTTGCCATCGACAGCAATGTAGGGTTGAAAGTCCCCTCTTTGCTGGGAGGTTTTTTTGTACTGAGCAAAAGAAGGGTTTAATATGCCTACAAACGGGTAAAATTTAAGCATCAATCCATCGTTCATAATCATTAAAAACCGGCTGGTATCATCTGAGCTTGCGAGATCCGTAAAACCCGGAAAGGTTAATTGTATCATGTTGCCGATATTCATGAATTCAGATACAGCAGAACCAAAATCCAGTGTGAAGTTTAGATAGTTGTTAAAGGTGGCTATTTTCGTCTGCAGTATGGAAATAGTCGAGCCGGAGGTTGTATATCTGATAAAAGACAGGGAACCGTTAAATCCCATAGTAACCCCTAAACCGAACTGAAATTCCTCAAGATTGTTTACTGTTTTTACGGTTTTAAACCTGGTTTCAACTCTGGTGCCTTCCGTGTCGTTTGAGGGTGCAGAGTAGGTTGCTGAGTCCACTAAACTTAATATCGGGTCGAGCGGGCTCGGTTTTTCAATTTTTAGTTCAACTACATCGCTGTTCTTAATATTCCCAGCACCCTCGGTAACCAGTGCTTTTGAGCCGGAAGTTGAAGCATCTTTGACGGAGATGGTTCCTATTTTATTTTTTTCCTGAAAAACAATTTTCCCTGTTTCATCTTTGACAGCCTCGCCGAAGCGCTCAACAGTTAAAAAATCACCGTTTTTAACACCGTCATCCATACCTAAATTAATGATAACATCATTGCCTGTGACTCTAATAACTTTACCTTTAACAGCCACGCCCTTGCTGAAATGCCCTGCCAGTATTTTTGAGCCCGAGTTTAAAAGTTCTACAGAACCGCATTCGACACTGTCGGTCAGGCTTATTTTTCCCGCTTCCACATCAACAAGGCTCAAAGAAATAACAATCCTGGAACCCATTTGAGATACTCTGCCCGTGACAATATTATTGACATTCAGCATTTTACCTATCTCTACTGCGCAATCAGTAGAGGTGCAGCCGGTTTTTTGGAACATTTGTTCTTTTAGTAATTTTTGGACATTTTTTCTCTCTATTACCGTAAACCGGCCGGTCTGGCGTAACCCGTCCTGGATAAAGTCAGCAACGGAGGCAGCTATTTCTGGTGTAATACCTGAGGCATCAAAATCAGTTATAGCCATGGAAATCTTGTCGCTTGCCCAAGTCTGTGTCATTAGAAAAAATAATATAAATAAGCGTTTCATTTTAACCCTCCCGGGAAAACTCTGTTTAAATTATCTTATTATTTTAGTGTAAAGTCAATCAATTTTATAGAATATTATATAAAACCAAAGGAGAAACTGTAACTTCATTGTGAAAGTTCTAAGAGTCCAAATATAAGATAAAGCATAGAAAAAAACTGAAAACTCTGGTAAAATAGTAATATGAAAATATCTGTGATAATAATTACCCATAATGAAGAAGATAATATTAGAAGATGCCTGGAATCGGTTACTTTTGCGGAAGAGATAATAGTAATTGATTCCTTCAGCCGTGACAAAACCCTTGAAATTGCTGCAGGATTTACGCGAAATATTTTTAAGCGCGAGTGGGAGGGGTTTTCCAGACAAAAAAATTATGGAATCAGCAGGGCAAGAAATGAGTGGATACTCAGTCTGGATGCGGATGAAGTACTAAGCGTAGAATTAAAACAGGAGATAATTGATCTGAACCCAAAGGGCTTTGCAGGATATTATATAAAAAGGAAACCTTATTTTATGGGGAAATTTATCAGGCACTGCGGCTGGTATCCGGATAAGCAACTCCGCCTGTTCAAGAAGTCAGAAGGGCAGTTTGATGAAAATAAAATAGTACATGAAAGTGTTCTTCTCAAAGGAAAAAAGCGGGTGCTTGAGAATCAAATGCTGCATTTCCCTTACAAGAACATTGGTCAGTATTTCGAGCAGTTTAATAAGTACACCTCACTTGCGGCCCAGCAGTATATGCGGGATGGCAGGAAATTTTCCAAGGCCAAACTTATCTTAAATCCGCTTGCAACATTTTTTAAAATGTACTTTCTTCGGGCGGGTCTTCTTGATGGTTTTGCCGGTTTTTGTATCTGTATTCTAAGTTCCTGGTATAACTTTGTAAAATATGCAAAATTATGGGAATTGACCGGACGCAAGTGAAAAAAATACTTATTAGAGGTCCAAACTGGATAGGCGATTCTGTGATCTCCATCCCGGTTTTAAAAGCCGTTAGGCAGGAGTACCCTGATGCCTATATCGGGCTGGTATTGCGGGCCGGTCCCGCAGAGCTTTTAAAAGCAGTCCCATATGTAAACAAAATTTACCTTGAAGGCATTGAAAATGCATCTATATACCGCGAAAAATTTGAGCTGGGTTTAATTCTTACAAATTCATTCTCTTCCGCCTTTCGGTTCTGGCACTGGGGTGTGAAAGAGCGTATTGGTTATCCTACTGAACACAGGGGACTGTTTCTTACCAAAAAAGTGATGTTTCTAAAAAAGCCCAGATCGATACACCTGATAGAGGAATATTTTCAAATTCTGCGCACTGCCGGAATAAAAAATATTGAATACAAGCCTGAGTTTTTTATTCCTGAAGAAAATACAATTAATGCTGCCGAAATACTAAAAACCACAGGATTCAATAAGGATAAATTGATTATAGGTGTTTGCCCCGGAGCAACCTATGGGCCGGCGAAAATGTGGCCAAAAGAACGGTTTTTGGGTGTAATAAATTCTCTAATTAAAGAAAAGAAAGTAAATGTTGTAGTTTTCAGCGGGCCAAACGAAAAAGATTTAATTAATTTCCTGTTGAAAAATTCAACATATAGTGATAGTATTATTACAGGTCCGTGTGATGATATACTTACCGGGGCGGCTTTAATGAAAAACTGCTGTGTCGTTCTCAGTAATGACACGGGTCCGATGCACCTGGCTGCTTCCTTGGGGGTGCCTGTGGTTGCGATTTTTGGTTCAACCGATCCGGTATGGACAGGGCCGCTGGGAGAGCAGAATACCGTATTTTATAAAAGTCTGGAGTGCAGTCCCTGCTTTAAAAGAGATTGTTTTCTGGATAATGATAAGTATAAGTGTCTTAACCTTATCAGTGAGACGGAAGTGTTGGAAGCAATAGAAGCAAGCGTAAATAAGAGAAGTGCATAATAAATATTTTAGATAAACTTTAGGAGGTAAAACTATGACAAAGTTATTTTGTTTGGTTTTATCTTGTTTCTTCTCGTTTTTGTTATCAGATTTCGCTGAAAATCTTTTCAAACCCGTTGCCTCTCCCAATCCTGTTCCTGCATCAGCTGTTTCAGTTTTGAACGAGAACTCTGCTAAAGGTAAAATAAAGTCTAAAATTATTGATGGCTTGTTTGCTGCCTGTACTTGCACCAAAGTGGTGGCGACTGTCATGCTGTTTCCACGGTGGCAAGGAATACCGATTTGATTGCAAGCAATTCGAAAATTATGTGTTGAGATGGAATTAAAAAGCAAAACTTAAAAGTAAATTAAATTCGAGAGGCGGAAACAATGAAGAAAGTCTTTGGTTTGTTTCTTTTGGCGGGGGTTTTGGCGGTGCTGTCCGGTTGCGGTAATAATCCTATAGGCCCAACGCCTTCGATGTCTATAAGCGCCGCTTCGACTTCCGCAACGGCGGCTACAACTTCCGTATCATCCAATAATGCCGGCGGGGCATCTTCGGTGATGACCTGCCCCCCAAAAACTAGTCCAATCCTGAATACTAGTGTATAATACGGAGAGGACCAAATACAAGGGGGTAATATGGGCACGAAAAGACATACAATGGAACAGATCGTATCGGTT
>CAIYPD010000134.1 GCA_903928075.1 Candidatus Firestoneibacteriota bacterium | reverse complement strand
TTGAAAGAATCATGAACAATACCCCTCGTAAAAAACTTGGTTACGAAACACCATTAAAAATCTTCAATGCGGGCGTTGCACTTCCACATTGAATGTTGTACTTTATAAACCTTAAGAACTGTTTTTTACCTCGCCAAACAGACTGTACCGCTGCCCTTTCTTACCGCGCCGAGTTTTACCTGATAAATGTAGACCCCGCTTTCTTTCAGGTTGCCGGCCTCATTTTTGCCGTCCCAATCCACGGTACTATAGTTTGTTAAGATCTTGGCAGTCGAACTTATTGTTCTGACTAAAGACCCGCTGATATCATATATTTTCAGTTCCACCGGATCGGAAGTAGTATTATAAACCTTGAAATTGACCTTGCTGAATATCGGGCTGTTTGTGGTCGGAGTAAAGGTAGACATATAAACAATTAGAGAGGTAAAAGGTGTCGCAGAGGCTTCATTGGAAAATTCGCTCTCGCCCAGGCCGTCTGCTATATTAGCCGAGACCTGGTAATAATATTTTTTCTCCGTATAGTTAGAGGGATTTGTGTAGGTGGTTTCACCCTTAGCTCCGGCATCCGAATAAGCAGGAGTTGTTGAGGTCCCGATAACTGCGTAAGTCCCGCCGCTCTCCTTCCTGTAAATATTATAAGAAGTAACTTCTCCTGTTCTGCCTTGCACCATGGTCCAGGCCAGGTCCACAACATTCTCTTTGGCAACGGCAGTAAGCCCGTTAGGAAAAGGCGCGACTTTTACTTCATCAAAGTAAACGGTCTTCGTTCCGGGACCGCCGGCAAAAAGCCCGACCTTGCCGGAAGCAAAAGAGGCATCTGTGATATCAAAAACCGCGCTGCCCCAGGTTATCCCGTCGGCGGATTTATAGGCTTTAATATTTGAACCCCTGCAGACAGTTTTAAGGTAATAGTAGGTACCGGTAAGCGCGGTGGTTGCAACACCCGCCGCCAGGGAATTCCAGCTGCCGTTATATTTCCAGAGCTCGCATTGTCCTGATGAATTGTTAATATTAAAAAGATAAAAATTACCGCCGCTATACTTGAAGGCAATTCCGCCGTAAGGCGTGCCCGCTTCCAGAAATTTGACTTTGGCGGAATAGGTAAAATCCACATAATCATTTAGAAGCGATACACCGTATTTGCTAAGGACAGAAGGCGCTACAGCGAGAGACAGATCCGCAGAGGCCGTACTACAATCCCCCTGTTGCGCGTAGACAAAATTCGTCGAGGTTGTGCCGCCGGTCTCCTCAAATATTTTCCAGACACCGCCGAGTTCATTCCAGATACCCCCGGTCCAGCCGCTTGGGTCCACAAATCTGATATCATCAGCCCTGATGCCTGTAAAGGCGGTGGTCGCCGAATTGGTCCATATTCCAACTTTAATCTGCGCAAACTGTGTATAGTTTGGGAAGTTAGATTGAGTTATATTGTTAGTAATCGTAATAGTTGAGGTATGTACGGCGGTGGTTGTTGAAGTATGCGTTCCGGTGGCGGTAACAACAGAGGTAATAGTATATAGCGTATAATCCGGGAAATTTCGCTGCATTTGAGCTGTTGTGACGGTTACGGTAAAAGTACCTATACTCGAAAATACATGAGAAGAAGTAGGGTAAGTGGTTATGTAAGTTGTGGAAACGGAGGTGTTCCCGGCCGAGTAAATAGCCGGAAAAAACGGCCGCTTGAAATAGTTCCAACCGGTGGTATAAGCCGTAGTCTGCGTAGTATTTATATAGGTCACAGGCGTAACTGCAGTATCAGTCGCCAAAATTACCTCAGCCATGGTAACGCTTGCCGGGCTTGTGGAACTCGGGGGCAAATACAACCAGAAAGCAATGTTACTGGTCTTCCAGGTGTCATAATTCATTGGCACCGTGGTAGTCCTGAAATGACTCTGCGAGGTCAGTGTGGTGGAACTTGTCCCTGTTTTATCCCAGATAAAAGCGGCCACACCCTCTTTTATCATTGACTGGTCGGTTAATTTACTAATGAAACCTGTGGTATAAGAGGTAACACTTGTTGAAATTAAGGTCGTGTGCCCGTCGTTCACAAAGGTATAAAAACTCAAATCTATATCCGGTGGTTCGCATTTGTCGATGCTCTTAGAATATGTAAAACCATTTACATCTTTATAAGAAGAAAAATCCTCGTAGGCCGAATAAGCGGGCCGGCTTGCCATCAAAATTAAAAGAGCCAAAAATCCGAGGACTTTTTTCATTTTAACATCCTTTTGAAAAGCTATTTTTTCTTGCCGGTCCGTCTCTTAGTCCGTCAAGATTGTATTTCCGATTATCTCCCATTGGGAGTCATCTATCATAGCAAGGCCTTTCTTCTTAACCTGGGGACTGGTCTCGTCAAGAGTCGCCAGAAGTTCATCCAACTGTTTTAGCATGCTTTCAATCTTATCGACATGGCCTTCGGTGTAATCCATAGCCTTTATGGTCTTAGGGATACAAGGCGGCAGGTTATACCTGAACGATTCTTCATAGACCCTTTGGCTGCCGGATCCCAAAATACCCGCAAAACCGCCCATGCCCTCATTATCAAATCTTGAGATAGGCATTCTTGTAATATCCCAGTCAATAACATTATTCGTATGAAAAGCGTCGTTCTTACCCGCTATCAGGCCGGTCTTTCTTCCCAGTACCGCCGAGCCGTACATAAAAGTACGGTTACTCGCAGTACCTTCACTGTAGTAAAGATTATCTGTCTGGGAATAGAAGATAACCTTGTTTAAATTCCTGACGGCAAATACAGCATCGGTGCTATGGAGCTCGGTAAGTTCTGATATAGGATGTAAGCTCCGGTCGGTATTCTCCTGGAAATCGACATAGATCTGCCCCCCCGAGATAACTGCTACGGGATTGGCTCTTTCGTCCCCCATGGTATAGGGGCTCGGAACCCAGACGCCGGCATTGTTCCAGTAACTGTAATTAATACTTCCGAGGTAAACATCCTTCGTGGAAACTATCGTTATTTTTTTCTTCGGGATACCGCTCACAAACAACGGGACATCGGCGAAGATCAAGCCGTACTTAGGCCAATTGTCTTCATCAAGTTTCGATAAATCTAAACTGACAAAATCCACCCACTGGTCGGTACAGGTATATTTGTAGGGATTATTTATAAGCCCGCTAACGGAGATTATTTCCTTTCTTCTTGAGAGATAACTTATACAAACATCCGTAGCACCTATTGATTGCGGGTCGTTGTTGATAAATTGAATCTCCCCGCCGTCCATCTCGGAATTTCCGCCACCATTCAACCTGTAGACAATT
>CAIYPD010000133.1 GCA_903928075.1 Candidatus Firestoneibacteriota bacterium | reverse complement strand
GACGGTCTATCGCTAAACACATATTGCCAATCATCTTTTGCTTCCTCTAAAGACAAAGAAACCTCTCCGCTAAATTCTCCCAATTTCAAAAAAGGACCGGCATCTTCGCTTGTAAGCGCATACTGAAATAGAAATGTACAAATACTATCCTTTACAAACATACCAGCGAACAACAAGTCAGTCTTTCTAAACACAAGATTTGTCTCCGTACGTATCTCCTTTATTGCATACACTTCAATATCCTTAAGCGAATCTATTTCAACACCATCCTCTAATCTGAGCGTCCCGCCGACTGGAATCAACTTGGATTTTCCTGCATGTTTTTGTGTTCCAAAAACATAATTGCCGTCCTCTTTTTTCAACAAAATCTGAACATTGAGATATGTAAAATTTATGCCGTATTTTTCCTGTATATATTTAAGGCCCAAGGTATCCCTAAAAAGAACATCTTTGTATTCACATTTCTCAACATAAACGTCTTTACATTTTATGGGCTTAATTTCGCTTAAACAATATACGATTCCGTTCCACAACGGAACACCGCTTTTTTCATATTCTTTTACTTTATTATCCCACAACAGCTCTCTATCTCTTATGTATTCTTCCGGCAACACTCTCTTATCCGCCTGAACAATATTGATATTACCGAAATCTTTAAGACATTCATTATAGTATGCCAAATACTCGACTGCGGTTTCCTCTATTGCAAATCCTACAATCTTTTTTGAAGCGTTCACCATCAAAAGTTCTCTTAATTTAATATCGGAAACAAGAGACAGTAGCGCATCACAAAGCCCTTGCGAGTTACCGAATTCTATCAACAAGCCGACCACACCGTCTTCTATAATCTCCGGTATGCCACCAACGGATGATGCTATGACCGGCAACCGCGCCGATATTGCTTCCAAAATGGACATTGGGAACTGCTCGCTTTGCGACGGCAACAAAAAAGTGTCTGCTATTTGGTACGCGTCTTTTACGGATTCATAGTCAAAGAAAGCAAACCTTACCAGTTCACCTATCCTTGCTTCTTGCACCAAATTCTTTAACCCCAAATAGAGCATCGACTCATCCGAAGAGAGCGTAAAATCCGGAATCGCGATAAGGAACAAAAGATTTGCTTTTATGAATTCCTCGCAATGCTCGGCAATAGTGCTCAATAAAAACTCAAGACCTTTATATGGAGCGAGACGTGATGGAATTAGCACAACGTGTTTGTCGTGTCTAATGTTAAATTTCTCCCTGAGTTCTTTGGTTGCTTCGTCCTTGCGCTCACTGAATTTTTTTATATTTACGCCATTTTTAATAACATTGATCTTTTCCTTATCCAGATTTTCTATATGTTCAAGCAAAGCATCCTTGCAGTTTTCGGAAACCGTCAAAACAAAATCACTTGCTTTAACCACACTGGTAACCAAATCTCGCCTCTGCTTATCTCCAATTACAAATTGGTTCCCGTGCAAAGTTATGATAAAAGGCACGCCGATGTTTCTTGCTATTCCCATAGCTGGTAACGATAGATAGAAAGTGTGACTATTGATAACGTCAGGATTAAACTCTACGATCATTTTGGAAAGAGACTCCGCATCGTCAATATATTTCATTATGGTTAAATTGCCGTTTTTAGATGATACGCCGTCCGGCGTCAATATTAGCACCTCGTTATTATTGGCGAGCTGATTTGCCAACTCAAAGACGAAGTTCTCTCTGCCTCCTGGGAAAGGAGGGTATCGTGATATTATCAATATCCTCATACCGTTTTGTTCAATGCTTCTTCAGGCGTCTCTCGTGAGTAATAATTCAAGAAATACTTTTCCACCTCAGCCAGCATATCCAATCCTTCTGAAATAAT
>CAIYPD010000132.1 GCA_903928075.1 Candidatus Firestoneibacteriota bacterium | reverse complement strand
TATGGCCCGGGAGGAAGTTTCTTCAAAGATAATCCAGGTTTACCGGTCCGGCCGATCACGGCGCTTGAGATCTGGAATGAACCTAACTTCCAATATATGATACCTGACCGTCAGCCGCAAGCGGAGGTCGAAAAAGAGCGCGAGGCGCTTTATGCCAAACTCCTGCCTGTTGCTGCAAAAACAATAAAAGCAAAATGGCCTGAGGTGCGCGTAGTTGGTTTTGGGGCCGGCGGAGCGAGTGCCGGTGATCTACGGTTTATTAAAAATGTCACTAAGGAAAATCCGAAGCTAATAACTGAAAGCCATGATGTTCTTTCAACTCATCCTTATGTCTGCCCTGTACCGCCCGAGACGGATTCTGTACAGCCGTGGGGAAGCTATTCGATTTCTAAGAGCCTCGCCATTATACGCACCACCCTCGGTTCCTCCGCGATACCTGTCTGGTACACGGAGCTTGGCTGGGATGTTTCCCAGGCAGACGGCGGTTACTATAAGACCAACGACAGCCCGAGGACAAATACCCAACTTCAGGCTGCCTATATCTGCCGTATGTATTCCCTGGCCCTGCGCCTGGGGGTTGGGCGTGTCCATGTAATGCACGCCTTTGATACGGATAACTGTAACTTTGGCTTCTTTATGCATAACAAGACCTGGGGTTCTCTTCTTCCGGGGGAGCAGTCCTGGAGGCCGTCTTCCCATGCCGTGCGCAACATGATAAAGTTGATGCCCTTTCCCAAACTGATTAGAGCCGTTAACGACGGTAAAGATGACTGGTATGCCTGGACCTTTAATCCGGACGCCCGTTCAAGAGCTACCCTTCCTCCTGTGACCATGGCTTACTGTGTTTCCGGGCAAAAGAATGTTGAAATTGACTGGAGTGCTCCTGCCGCGACACTGGTGGATATGCTGGGTACTGCGCAGAAAATTAACGCAAATCCCGGGGGTGAGGGCAAGTGGAAACTGCCGGTAGAAATAGGGCCTTGCCCAATTTATTTGACAACAGCAGACAAATAAATAAAAGAATAAATAATGTATGATGGATGACAAATTCCGGACTTGTTTTTATATCTTGTTGTCTTGTTGAAATACCTTCTATATTCATCTGGAAAAAATACTGTCTAACAGGTATAATACTGCTCAATGCTAACAAGGAGCAAAAATATGAAATATAAAGCCATTGCTTTGCTTTTAGGGGTTGTTTTTATTGTCTTTCTTTTTGCGTTTCTTTTTAAAAAGCCGTCCGAGGAAATTTATACGCTGAAAAGGACGGATGTTGACTATAAGATACTTGCCAGTTGTACTGTTAGTTTTCCTGAACCGTATGAGATGGCGGCAAAGACGGAGGGGGATGTTTTAGGTATTCCGGTTGCCGAAGGGAAGCAGGTAAAAAAGGGTACTTTGCTTATTCAAATAGACGATTTCAAGGAAAAACAGAATCTCATAATAGCCGTAAACAATTACGAAAACTCCAAACTAAAACTCAAAAATTCCAGAGAAGAAACCTACCCCCGTCTTAAAGAACAGTTAAATGATGACACTGCTGTACTAACCGACGCGAAAAACCAGTATGAGAGGACCAGAAAATTGTTTGAGGGCGGCGTGGTTTCTAAAGCTGAGTTGGAAAATGCAAAGACAAAATATGACGCCGGACAGGCAAGATTCAACCAGACAAAATTGCAGCTGGACTCGTATTCCAAAAGCGGCGCGGCGGCGGAACTTATTAACCAGCTTAATATATTGAATGCGCAGGTGGAGCTGGCAAAACGCGCGGTGGGCGAAAGACAGTTACTTGCGCCCTATGATTGTACTGTAATAAAAATAGATGTTAAAGAAGGCGAAACGGTTACTACCGGAAAAAAAGCTCTGACCATACTGGAAAAAAAAGATTGGATCCTCGAGACTAATGTTGACCAGAAGGAAGTAAGTTTTTTAGAAACAGGCCTGCCCTGCTTTATTCTCTTTGATGCCTACCCTTCTGAAAAAGTAAAGGCCAATATCAGCCTGGTTTGTTCCACCATAGACGGCGCAAAAGGTACCTGCAATCTTAAACTGCAGATAAAAGAAAACAAAACTTTTATTAAACACGGCATGACCGGAAATGCTGAAATAACGGGAAAGAAAATAGAAAATGTTAATGTAAATGTTCTTGCTCTGCCTTCCAAATATATCATCCGGGAGAAAGCGGGCAACTTTTTACTGGTGAAAACAGAAAAAAGAACAGATAAAATGCCGGCGGAGTTTAACACTATCGGAGAAAAATGGGTGAGTCTGAAGAATATTCCTGAGGGCTCAAGGATAGTCCTGCCTAAATGAAAAGCAGCAAAAATCAATATGAATTAATGATTGCTCTGCGCTTTCTGCTCAAAGGCCGGGGGCAGACAGTTCTTATTGTCCTGGGTATTGCAATGGGTGTCGCCGTGCAATTCTTCCTTGCCTCTCTGATCGGCGGCCTGCAGATAAGCCTGATTGACCGGACTGTCGGGGCCGCGCCGCATATAAATATTTTACCCGCAGACCGCATTGCAAAACCTATAAGCGGCGGGGTGAAAAGCGATAACAGAAAGGTGCTCTATGAAGAACGCACCGAAATATATTCCTGGCAGCAGTATGTAAATGATCTGAAGAAAGATAAGCGGATACTTTATGCGGCCCCTGCGGCAAACGGCTCAGGTTTTATTGAAAGAGGAACTTCCGTTGTCCCCGTAATCGTAAAGGGCCTGACCGCGCCTGACGGGCTGGATATTTATAAGATAAGGAAAAAAATAACCGCCGGAATCCCTGAACTCTCTTCGGATTCCGCCCTTTTAGGTAAGGGTATCTGCGACCGGCTTACGCTTGCTGTCGGGGATAAGTTCTTTTTAAGGAACAATAAAGGGGAACAGGTATTTTTGCGGGTCGGCGGGATATTTGATCTCGGGTCTTCAGCCGGCAACGAGCTGGTCGTAATCTCCATGGATAGGGTCCGTAGTTTCTTCGGGATAGAGGGCGTTTCTGTTATAGAGTTGCAGGTAAAAGATGTCTTTTCCGCGGAAAAAATTTCTAAAGAATACGGCCGTCAGTACGAAAGGGTAAAACTGGAATCCTGGCAGGAAAAAAACCGGGAACTGCTGACTGCGCTGAGTTCCCAGAGCTCTTCCTCCGACACCATACAATTCTTTGTTATTATAAGCATCTCTCTGGGCATCGCGAGTGTTCTGGGTATTGCTGCGGTTCAAAAGCAGCGGCAATTAGGCATATTAAAGGCGATGGGCACAACAAACCGCAGCGCTTCAAAAATATTTATAATTCAAGGCTTTTTGCTGGGCAGCACCGGCTCTGTTCTTGGTGTGGCTTTCGGTCTCTTTTTGGCTTACGGCTTTATTGCCGGGACCGGCGTCAATTTTGGGTTTGAAATAAATGCCCGCACGCTTGTAACTCCGGTAATACTGGCTATACTGGCGGCGGTTATCGCCTCTACTATTCCGGCTAAAAGAGCGGCGAAACTTTCGCCTATTGAGGTGATCAGGAATGGCTGAGAGCGTGCTTAAAACAAAAGGCCTGAATAAAACCTACTTCGGCAAAGTTAATACGCCGGTGCTTTTCGATATTAATATTGAGATTGAAAGAGGAAGTTTTACCGCCCTGATCGGTCCGTCCGGTTCCGGAAAAAGCACGCTGCTTAATTGCCTGGGCCTGCTGGACCCGCAAACCTCGGGTGAAATTGTTTTTGACGGCAAAAGTATTATTTCACAAAATGTTAACGAGCTGGCAGATTTCCGTAACGCGAATATCGGCTTTATCTTTCAGTTTCATTACCTCCTGCCGGAATTCACTGCCTATGAAAATATATTAATTCCCTGCTGGATAAGAAACGGAAAGCCCTCACCGGAAATAGAAAAAGAGGCCCTAAGAATTATGGACCGTATAGGAGTATTGAAGTTGAAGGATAAATTGACTTCGGAGATATCCGGTGGGCAGCAGCAGCGGGTATCTATAGCAAGGGCTCTCATCAATAAACCTAAACTAATATTTGCCGATGAACCGACAGGCAACCTGGACCGGGATAGCGGCGGCACGGTGCTGGACCTGATGGCTGAACTTAACAAAGAGAATAATATAACCATGGTTATGGTGACACACGACAGAGAAGTAGCCTTAAGGGCGGATTATATTTACGAGCTGGTAGACGGAAAAATTTGCAAATATCTGGAGGTCAAAAAGACCGGAAAGGCAGGAGCCGCGAAAGCAATAGAAGAGCGGGCTTGTGATTTTAAATAAAATTGCAGATTAAGTGTGTTTAACGGCACATCCGCTTTTCAAGGCGGGCCGGGTTTTTGAGAAAGAACCTTTTTCTTGAGCATTTCCAGATGGGCTTTTGTGTCCGTCATTATTATAGCCGTAAGGGCGTTAAATTTGGAATCCGTAGTTTTTGCTATTTCATGATATTTGTTCTCGAGAAGAGAGTTCTCTATATCTGTGGCCAGTAAAAGAAATTTTACGGGTAGAATTTCTCCGGAGCGCGCACCCGATATTTTCTCTTTTACACTCCCGGTTACAAGTAAAACAGCTTTTAGAGTCAGCGGCCTTCCGGTGATAAAAGCATCAGGATTATTGGTGATGGCTTCTATTATACTGCCTAAATGTTTGATATGGATTAATTCTGCTTTTTGGAGAACTTCCCAGAAAACTTTGTCCTCGCCGTAAGTTTTTTCGGAAAAACACCCGTAAAGCGCGGAAACTGCGCCTTCCAGTTCTTTAAGAGCGTTAAAGACAAGAAGCAATTGTTCCTGCGCCATTATACTCCCGGAAGAAAATCCATACTATATTTTCTCAAACAGACCCTTATGGTCCGCCTCTTCTCTTACTATTTGCTCAATGAAATCATTGTATTCTTTATTATTGGTCAGTAGGTAATCCATGTACTTTGACTCTATTATGGCTTTTTCTATCCCGCATGCGATAGAAAAAGCATCTTCTTTCGTAAGACAATTCATTTTTGCGTCATCCGTGTAGAGCCTGGTGTTCTCGAGGATAAGGACGGCGGCTTTATGGCTGAAGGATTTGCCTATTATATACACAAGATTATTTTCGGAAATAAGCGAAATTATTCTCTTTATATTGTCGCCATGGACAACCTCATCTGCCGCAATCTTTTTCCAAAAAACGGCATCTTCCGGAAACCGTACGGCAAACAATGAGTAAAGGCGGGCAAGCTCCATCTCGATAGCATACATGACTTGAAAGGTTTGCAATACTACTTTTTTGTCTGAGGAATTTTTGGAAATCGTAACATAATTATAAGTGTTTTTAACCGGTAAGGCAACATTTTTATTGAGTTTGTCAAGGTATTACTGTATCATGAGTGTGAACTAAAAAAAGTCCCCCAAAAAGCCGTTCATATCGTAAGGTTCAAGCACGGGAGGCAACAATCAGAGGAGAATTATGGAAAATTTAAAATTTACAGAACTGAAAATATCAAGTGACATTCTAAAAGCGATATCAGATATGGGCTTCGAAGAAACGACACCCATTCAAACCTCGGCCATACCGCCCTTGCTTGAAGGTAAGGATGTTAACGGTCAGGCTCAGACCGGGACCGGAAAGACCCTGGCTTTTGGAATTCCAATCCTTGAAAAAATAGATGCAAGAAAGAAAGAAATACAGGCTTTGATTATGTGTCCGACCCGGGAGCTGGCTATCCAGGTCGCAGAAGAAATGAAACGGCTGATAAAATATAAAAGAGGAATATTTACGCTTCCGGTCTACGGCGGGCAGCCGATCAGCCGGCAGTTGTCGGCCCTGCAGCGCGGTGTTCAGGTCATTATCGGCACACCCGGAAGAATTATAGACCATATTAACAGGGGTTCCATAAGATTTGACAAGGTAAAAATGGTAGTGCTGGATGAAGCCGATAGAATGCTGGACATGGGTTTTGTCGATGACATTACTGAAATACTTAAGAAGGTACCAAAAGAAAGACAGACGATGTTTTTCTCCGCTACTATGCCCAAGGCATTTTTGGATCTGACTAAACGCTTTCAAACCAACCCCGTGCACATTCGGGTTGCGCATGAAGCTTTGACCGTGCCGGCCATAGAACAGTTCTATGTCGATGTAAGAGCCAGCGGAAAACTTGATGTGCTTTCAAATCTGATAGATTTTAATAATATTAAATTGTCTCTTGTTTTTTGCAACACGAAACGCCAGGTGGATGATATTGTGGACGCGCTTCAAGCCCGGGGTTATGCGGTAGAGGGTCTGCACGGGGATTTAAAACAGGCCTCAAGAGACCGGGTTATGAGTAAATTCCGGCGCGGCGCCATAGAAATACTTGTTGCTACGGATGTCGCAGCCCGGGGCCTGGATATAGAAAATGTAGAAGCCGTTTTCAACTTCGATATACCGCAAGATGAGGATGCCTATGTTCATAGAATAGGCCGTACGGGAAGAGCGGGCAAGACCGGTAAGGCCTATACTTTTGTAGTCGGGAATGAGATCTATAAATTAAAAGATATTCAGCGTTATGCTAAAACGAAGATAAACCGGGCAAAAATACCGTCAACGCGGGACCTGGAGGATATAAGAAGAAGTCAGATAATAGAAAGAGTTAAAAAAACTATTGATGAAGGAAAACTTGAAACCTATATGGATCTTGCCGAAACTATAGTCAGCGATGATTACGCGGCTATGGATGTAGCGGCGGCGCTTCTAAAGCTTATGACTGCCGGCGCGCCAGAAAAAGAGGAAGTGGATGATGATGATTTAAATAACACCGGGGCAGTTCCTGGACGGGTAAGAATGTTCATTAATTTAGGCAAGGAAAACGGTGTTTTAGCACCGGATTTTGTGAAATTCATAGAGAAGGAGGGAGGGATTTCTGCGGGAGAGGTTTTTCGCATCAGCCTGCATGACCGGTTCTCTTTTTTTGAAGTTCCTTTAGAAAAAGCGAGAGATGTGATTAAAAGAATAAAAGGCAAAGAATTAAAGGGAAGCAAAGTATTCATCTCGCCGGCGATGAAACGCTGAGGCCGAGAAGATGATGGCACGGATGAGAAAGAGATGGCACAGATAAAAGAAAGATGAAATGGATGAAAGAGAGATGGCACACCCTCCTTGAAGACCGGCGGGCAGGGATAAAGAAAGATAAAACGGATGAAAGGTTTTTGTTCTATTTTTTGAGAAAGTTAACATTTTCTTGAAACATCCAGGCAGGCCCTTGTCTCTTTCCGGCCTGTGAGTTAAAGGCGCAGGAAAGGTTTTGATGCTCCGGTTACCGTAAAAAATCTCGCAGCATTATTTATCAATTATATATTGTTTTCATTGCATTATTTTGCAGGGGTATAAGTAAAAAAATATGGAAAGCGAAAAAATACCCGTTCATATAAGAGAAAAAATAAAACAGGTCCTGCGGCAGGATAAACTGCTTTTGGTCATAGGTTCGGACATAAAATATGACGGCTCTTTTGGGGTGGAATGGCTCGTTGTAACAGAAAATAAATTGCTCGTGTTTTCTGATACGGGAAAAGTACTGCACGCCATAAAGATTAAAGAGATAAAAGAAGTTGAGATAGTTGATCTAATCGGGAGCAGTGCCTTAGAGGTAGATATGAAAAAATACATCTACCGTATTATTCTCTACTCTAATGCCAGAAATTCTGAATTTTACCAGGCAGTAGAAGACATTAATAACATTATAAAAGGAAAAGAAGTAGCGACAAAAGGCAGGTTAAAGCCAAAGGCTATTTGCGGGATTTGCAATCAGCCGATACCCGAAGACCTGGGAAAATGCCCTAAATGCACCGATAAAACAAAAACACTTCTCCGCATCATGAGTTTTGCAAAGCCCTACTGGTCCACAATTCTCTTGATAGTCCTTGTAATGACGATAGGTTCCTTATTCGGCTTAGTGGCACCTTATGTAACTAAAGTCATAATAGATTATATTTTAAAACCCGACCCTCTAACAAAAGCCTTTGCTAATTCCGGCTGGCTCGTTTGGGCCGCTCTGGCGCTTTTTCTTTCCTATGCTGCCCAGCAGCTTTTTAGCGGTTTTTTCCTGGAAAGATTATCCGGTTCCCTGGGATACAAGACGGTCTATGATGTCCGCGCGGCGGTTTATGAGAAACTTCAGGAATTGTCGATGTCTTATTTTGATAAGAATCAGACGGGCGCCATTCTTTCCCGGGTAAATCAGGATACAGGAGAATTGCAAAGGTTTCTGGTGGATTTTGTTCCTATCACCCTTGAAGGTATCATTATGTTTTTTGGGGTCGGCGCGCTTTTGGTATTTATCAGCTGGGAACTGACGCTCTATATTCTGATACCGATTATTCCCACCGTAATATTTTTAAAATGGATATTTCCGAAAGTACGGACTTTCTTCCACAGGTTTTATCATAAAAGGGCAATGCTTTCGGTACTTGTAAATGATTCGGTTTCCGGTATCAGAGTGATAAAGGCCTTTGGTCAGGAAAAAATAGAGATAGAAAAATTTAAAAAGAGAAGCGGGGAGTACCGCGATTCAGGAATAGAAATGGTGAACCAATGGGGCATTTACCATCCCATCCTGCATTTATTCATTACCTTCGGGACGGTTCTGGTCTGGTATGTGGGCGGGGATTTTATCCTCAAAAATAAAATGTCCGTCGGTGATATAGTTGCTTATACCGGTTATTTGGCGATGTTTTACAATCCCATACGGACTCTGACGCGCATGGTAGAAATGATTTCGAATTCGCTCTCTGCCGCAGAAAGAGTTTTTGATATTGTGGATACCGAACCGGAGATTAAAGACGCGGTCTTGCCGGAAAAAATACAGGAAATCCGGGGCAGTATTGAGTTTGACAATATTTCTTTCGGCTATAATAAGTATAAGCCCGTAATCAAGAGAATGAGTCTGGAAATAAAGCCCGATGAAATGATTGGATTGATAGGCCGAAGCGGCGCGGGTAAAAGCACGATGGTGAATTTAATCTGCCGTTTGTATGATGTTAATAAGGGAGAGATCCGGATTGACGGAATAGATATCAAGAAAATCAGATTAGCCGATCTCAGGAGCCAGATAGGCATTGTCCTGCAGGAAACATTTTTATTTAACGGGACTATTTATGAAAATATCGCGTATGCCAAACCGGGTTCTTCGAGAGAAGAAGTAATAGAAGCCTCCATCGCCGCCAATGCCCATGAATTTATTTTGAAAAAACCCGACGGTTATGATACGGATGTCGGGGAGAGGGGTAACAATCTTTCCGGCGGGGAAAAACAGATGGTCTCCATTGCCCGGGCTATTCTTAGAAATCCGAGGATTTTAATCCTGGACGAAGCGACCTCCTCCGTGGATGTGCAAACAGAAAAGAAGATACAGGATGCTCTTGAAAAGCTTACAAAAAACAGGACCACCATTGCCATTGCGCACCGGCTCTCCACTTTAAGAAATTGCAACCGGCTTATAGTTATCAAGGACGGCAGGATTGTGGAAACGGGCACGCACAGGGAATTAATGGCCAAGAAAGGGCTTTTCAACAGGTTGATAACGATGCAAAAGGAATTTTCGGAGCAAGCTTCAAAGGCCAAGGTTCTATGAGGAAAAATAATGTATATACTTGATTCTAAAAAGATAAAAATAGAGAAGAGTGAAAAAAACCGGTTAAGTTTGACCACACAGGACGGCAAAACCTACAAAAATGTTAATTTCCTTCTACTCTTTCCCTTCACTGACCTCGAGAACCATGTATCTGCGGTCATAAGGAAAGGAGCGGAGTATACGGAGATAGGCATTATAAGACATCTGAAAAGTTTGCCAAAAACAATGAGCCAATATGTTAGGGAAGATCTAAAATTGAGATACTTTGTTCCCGAGATTATAGAGATAAACAGTATTACAACCAGATACTGGTTCCATAAATTTGATGTTAAGACCGACCGGGGAAACAAAATATTTTATCTCAGGAATGTGAGAGAAAATGTAAGGTTTAAAGCAGATAGCAGTATAGTAATAACAGACATGGAAAAATGCAGATATAAAATACCGGATTACGACAATTTGTCGGCAAAAACACGCGCAGAACTGGACAGGATCCTGTTATAAACCGGTTTAGCCCGGCCTAAAAATTAATATTTCAGGTAGATAATTCTGATTCCCGCCAGGCCCAGAACAATACCGAGCCAGCCGAGTGCTTTTATTTTTTCTTTAAAGACTGCGAGAGAGAGAATTAACCCGAGAATTATAGGGCCTGAAAGGGTTACGGTGAAGACTACGCTTGAGGGAAATATTCTTAACGCGGAGATGGTGCAATAAACTCCGGCTATACTGCCGAGAGCCGCAATAAGCCCATAAGGCAGAGCTTTTTTTGAATAGGACCTTGTTTTAAAATAAACAGGAAGAAGCACCAACACTCCCGCCAGGTAAGATAAAAAAAGATAAACCGCCGTGCTCTCCTTATAATAGGCTACGAGCTTTTGCCCGATTCGCGGCCCGCCGCTTAAGAAAAAAGAGAGGAGAATAAGGAGGAACCACTTGAAGGCCGAAGATTTGATGCCAAAGAAGGCTTCATTGGAATAGGAGATAAGAAATATTGCAAGCAGAGTGAGAGTGATACCTGTTTTTGCGGATGAGTGTAAAGGTTCTGCCAGCAGTAAAACGGAAAATATTATGGGCAAAATAAAAGAGGTTCTGTAAATGGTATTTGAAAAACCAAAATGCCCCAGACGGATAGCATAGTTAAAAAGAAGTACCGCAATTCCGCCGCAGGCGCCGGGGATAAAGGATATAAGGATAATTCTGCCGGTTACCAAAGGTACAGGGTTAAAGGCCAGCAGGCCCAGGCAAAGAAGCGCGCTTATCGTAAAAAGAGTGGAAGTCAGGTCGAGAGCCGAAATATTGTTACGGCTTGCAATTTTAGCAACGAAAGCGACTGTGGTTATTCCGAGAATTGTTATTAATACATAGAGCCAGCCCATAAATACTCCGGTAGTTATGATTTTCCCGGTAGAAACTTTTTCTAAGAGGGTTTGTCGTGTAATAATAACATTGTTTTATATTTTTAGCAAGAAATATCAGAAGAAGGTCCGAAGGTGAAAAACTTAAGGTCAGCCCATGTTAGTTTTACTTTAATTTCCGGTCGAAGTAATATTTACCTATCATCGCACAGCGTTCGCGGATCCCGAATTTTTCCGCTAATATTATACTGGCGGGTTTTAAAGAGAATTCTCCGTATTTTTCGTTTACCTCAAAGAGAGTTTCCTTTAATTTTTGATCTTTCTCTGCACTGTCAAAAAGAAGCGCCTGCCCATTTTCTTCTACCAATTGACCGGCGCTTAAACCCAGAAGCCGGACTTTCTTTTGCAGGGGCATAAGTGCTTTAAAGATTTCAAAGCCCTGCCGGAAGAGTTCCAATCCGCTGTCGGTGTGTTGTTCCAGGGTGGTCTGGCTCCCAAAACCGGTAAAATCGGCGTATCTTACATAAAGATGAATGGTCCGGCCCTTTAATTTGTAGCGCTGCAGGCGGGTGGCTACTTTTTCGGAAAGCATTCTTAAAAACGCTCTTACTATATCTATATCGTAAGTATCTTCGGGGAAGGTGTGGGAGTGCCCGACGCTTTTCACCCGGCGTTGTTTGTAATAGGATATAACCGGGTCAAAATATTTACCCTGACCCATGAGTTTCATTTTTGGGCCGAGAATCCCAAACTCATGTTTTAAGAGGTCGCTATCTGCTTCGCCTAGTTGTTTTGCAGTTTTTATGCCATAGTTCGCAAGCCGTTCGGCAGTTTTTCCGCCGATGCCCCAGAGTTCCTTTGCTGCTAAGGTAGCAAACAGCACCGGAATATCTTCGTCGTTAATCTCGGTAAGCCCGTCCGGTTTTTTCATATCACTTGCGAGTTTGGCCACGAGCTTGTTGGTGGCAATGCCTATGGAGCAGGTTAGGCCCAGCTTCTCTTTTATCTCTTTTTTCATTTGCAGGGCGGCCTCGCCTGCGGTAAACTGCGCGCCTTTTAAATCGAGAAAGCATTCATCAATGGAGTAAATTTCCACCAGATCCGTAAAATGCAGGAGTATCTCGTGTATCTTGTAAGAAGCGTCAAGATATTTGTCCGGGTCAGCCGTTACGACAATTACATGCGGGCAGAGCCGTTTTGCCTCGGGTATGGTCATACCGGTCTTTATCTTATAAGCCCGGGCTTCGTAAGAAGCGGTGGTAACTATAGTTCTGGCATAATTCTTCTCCGGATCCGCCCAGCCCGCCACAACGATAGGCTTGCCTCTAAGCGAGGGATTAGCCACCTGCTCGACGGAGGCAAAAAAGGAATTCATGTCGATATGCAGAATATTATTTATGGACATAAATAATATTCTGCATGGTTTATAAGGTTTGTAATGTTTGTAAAGTTTATAAGGTTTAGAAGCAAAGCTTTTCTCGATAGGAAGGGATATAGTTCTGTCAATATTGATTGACAGCGCGAGATAAGGTAAAAACAGGTTAAAAAGAAAAGAAGGTTTGCAAAGTAAAAGCCAGTTAAAAGACAAAGACTGTTCATAAGGTCCTATTCTTTTATGGATTTTGAAAGATATTTTATAAGACTGCTTGTCATGGCGCTAATACATTTACAATCATTATAAAGTTTGTCGTAAATAGTGTTGTTTGTATATTCCTGGTCTAAAGCTACTGTTAGTTGTGCTCTTACTTCCGCGCACGAGCCTTTAGCAATAAAAAGAAAACGAACGAACTCCATATTGGACTTTCTTTCAAAACCTTCCGCTATATTAGACATGACCGATACTGCGGACCTTTGTATCTGATCCTTAAGCCCGTAATCCTTGGAAAACCTGCTATTTTTGGTTAAACCATAGATATCTTTCGTCAATTGTCTTGACCTCTTGTATATATCCAACTCCTCAAACGAATTAACCTTCATATTAAACCCTCCCAAAAACCTAATTAATAATAAACCTGTTCTCTGAAATAATATCAGTCAATGATTTTAGACCTTATAAACATTATGAACATTATAAACTTTATAAACCTATGGCGTTATTCGACGCCGACTTTATTAAGTAACCATTCCATTGTTTTCTGGTTAAAGCTTATCTCGTAGATGTTCTTCCCGTCGGTTACCGAGAAGTTGGTGATTACGGCGCTTCCGGCAAAACTTTTCCAGCGCATAGAGACACTTTTTATATCGTATTTTTTATCCATCCATTTAAACCATTTCGGATTAATAAGTTCGCCTTCAAAAACAGCCCCGACCTTTATGCGTTGACCAATTACCGTAATATTCATAACATTCCTTTAATATCTATTCATCGATCTTGTTTCGAGTTTCGAATTTCGAATTTGTACTTACCTGTATTTCCTTATTACCCCGATTACTTTTCCGGCTATCTTTACATTTTTTGAAATTATGGGTTCATACTTCGGGTTTTCTGCCAGGAGTTTTACCCCGGTTTCGGTTTTCTTGAACCTTTTTACCGTCGCCTCTTCATCTATTATGGCGGCTACGATATCCCCGTTTACTGCCGTGGCTTGTTTTTTTACAAAAACAATATCCCCGTCAAAGATGCCTGCGTTGATCATGCTGTCGCCTTTTACTTTTAAGGCAAAGATATTATCGGTGCAGGAAAATATATAATTCAAGTCTATCAGTCCTTCTATATTCTCAATGGCTTCAAAGGGTTTGCCGGCGCTGACTTTTCCGAGCAAGGGTATTCCTGTAGATTTTTTCAAAAGAAAAATACCCCGGGAAAGCCCTTCTTTCAGTTTAAGATAACCTGCCTCTTCGAGTTTCCTCAGATGATGTCTTATAGTCCAGGTGGACTTGAGTCCTGATTCCCTGCAGAGCTCCCGGAGGGTGGGTGGATGGTTATTTTCTTTTAACCAGGTGATTATGGAATTAAGCACCCGGTTTTGCGCGGTGGATAGAGTAGACATAAACACTCCTTTTGCTAAAGCGATTGCACTTCCGCCAGTTATATTCGGCGGATCTTTCGACGAGATCACAAAGCTGTGTGATTGCACAGATTCGATTGCTAAAGCTATATTATATTGTATAGCACATTTGTGCTATTATGTCAACAGCCGGCTAATTTAACCGGTCCGGTCAAAAAAACCGTTTAATTTACAGCAATTATCTTCGGGACTTTTCTCTTGAACAAACTTCTTTGGATGCTATAATAATTTAATATTACCGTCAGAAAAAGAGAGGGAAAGTTTGTGAAGATGAAGATTGCAGTTTTGGCGGCGGTTTTGTGTTCTTTTATTTTTGCGGAAGAGTACTGGGTTAAGCCGATGGCTGAGACACATAAAAACTTTAAGGGCAAGCCCGGAACGGTGGCGCTTTACGGCGATAGTATTACCTATGTTGACCGGTTCTGGACTTCGATTAAGGACGGGGTTATAAATTGCGAGGATATAGACACAAAAAAACTTATTAATTATATCGCGCCTGAATGCTGGAAATGGAAAGGCAAAGAGAACGGAAATGTAATAGGCTGGAGCGTGAGGAACGGCGTGCAGGTGATAGACAAGGTTCTGCCGAAACACAATCCTGAAGTTGCCATCGTAATGTTCGGCACAAACGATGTTGAGCGGGGCAATGTCAAGGACCGGAATTTTGCCGGAGAGCTGACCACGGTTATAACGAAATGCCTGAATAACGGCACCGTAGTTATCTTATCCACCATCCCGCCAAGAAGGAACTGGCAGGACCAGGTAAAAGAATTCAACGAAGCTATCAGAGCCGTGGCTAAAAATTTAAATATTCCCCTGGTTGATTATTATGCGGAAGTCCTAAAAAGAAGGCCTGACGACTGGGACGGGACTCTAATAGATAAAAGAGACGGCTGTCACCCGACGGCCCGGGGCAAGACCGAAGATTGGAGCGAGGAGTCCCTAAAAGGTAACGGATATTCGCTTAGAAATTATGTCACCTTTAAAAAATACGGCGAAGTTTACGAAAATATTTTAAAATAAAAGTAAACAGTTCAACGCTTTTGTTTAATGCTTAGAATTTTGATCTTAGTGCTTGGCTTTAATTGGGTAGTGTCAAACAGTAAATGAAAAAATGAAGAAATTTTGCAAGAAAATATTTTTTGCTTTAACTATTTTATTGCTCTATTTTTAATTATTTAATCAGTCCACCAATGGTGAGATCTCGCCTTAAGGCGGACAATCGGAAATTTTGAGCGAAGTAGCGAAATCCGCCAACGCTTTGTGGCGGAAGTAATTAGTCCACCTACGGTGTGATCTCGCCTTAAGGCGGACAATCAGTAATTAGATCAAAGGGGCTAGTATGAAAACAGTATTGAGAGCAGCTGCGCTACTTTTTCTTGCGGTTTTGTTAAACGCGGAAATAAAAGAGAAACCCGGTTTCTTTGCGCTCTATGGTTGGGGCGGCGAGCTCTCCGGCTGTATGGAAGATATAGAAAAGACGGGAATAAAGTGGCTACGCGTTGGCGGTCCGGTGCCTTCGGCCAAAACAGACAAATGCCTTCTCGATGCCGCAAAGAAGGGGATACATTGTGTCCCGGTTCTGGCAAATAAAGAAGCGGCAAAAAAGAACGATATGAAGGCCTGGCGGGAAACGGTAAGAGAAGCCGTTACAAGATACGGCGCCGGCGGCGTTCTTTGGAAGGAAAATCCCTCTGTGCCCCCGGTCCCGGTCGAATATGTAGAGATCTGGAACGAACCCAACATCGAGTTTTTGGAACCGCCGGAGGGGATGCTCCGGGATGAAATATATTACAACCTGCTTAAAAATGCCTATGAAGAAATAAAGGCCGTTAATAAAGATATTCAGGTAATAGCGTTTAATACCGCCGGAGGAACCATTATAAAAAGCAACGGCCCGCCGGTCGACGGAATGTTTCAAAAACTTAAATATTTCGGCTGGTTAAAACTCATTACAGAGGTACACAAAAGAGGCGGCGGAAAATATTACGACGCTTTGGGGGTGCATCCTTATACTACGCCCAACTCTCCGGAAAAATTCAAACTTGTAGAATCTATAGAGAGAATCAGGAAAGAGATGAGAGAGAACGGCAGCGGCGAAAAACCCGTCTGGTTTACGGAAGTCGGTTTCCCTCTGGTCTACCCGAACAAAGGAAATGTCAAAGACGAAGACGAACAGGCGGATTTTCTTCTGCGCCTCTGGAGTTTAAGCGCGGCCCACGGAGTTACCCAGGTGCAGATAATGTATGTGACCGATATAATTTACGGGCCCGATAATTCAAAAAGAGCCTTCGGCTTTTTTGATAACGGCAGGTGGAGAAAGCAGGCTGCCTCGACCAAAGTAATGCTTGACCTTCTGGGCGACCCGCCGGTGCTGCTAAATATTATTGCCGAAGGTCTTGAAGGATTTTACGCGTATGAGTTCAAAGGAAAAACAGGAAAAAAAGTTATTATGGCGTGGAGTTCAAATAAAGGGTCCGAAGAAAGAGAGTTAAAATTCAGCGGGGCCGGCGCCGTGCTCATCGATAAAATGGGAAATAAAAAACCTGAAGCCGCGCAGAACGGAAAAATAAAAATTAGAGTTAGCGAAAGCCCGCAATTTATAGTAGAATGAACAGGTGTTTAAATTAGGAAAAGGAGAGAAAGATGAAATTAGAGGCGAAGCAGTTTTTGGTTACGGCAATAGTTTCTTTTTTTACGGTGTTAACGGTAAATTCTTATGCAGAGGTGTCAACAATGGGAGCAAAAGGAAGCGACCGGACTGCGGTGGATTCTGAAGATTCCGGCGAAGGCTGTACAATTGAGAAATTCAGTGTTTATTCTAAGAGCATGGATAGGGAAATTAAGGTTATTGTAATTTTACCTCCGGAATACAAGTCCAAGCCCGACAAGAAATACCCGATTTTGTATACTTTTCACGGCATGGGCGCGCCGTATGATACTTTCAGCCAGATGAGCCCTCTGCGCAAGGCTTTAAAAGACAAACCCATGATAGTTACCTGTATGGATGCGGATAGAGCTTCCTGGTATCTGGATGCGGCTAATTTGCAGAAAGATTACAGCAATGAAGGAAAGAAAAAAGGCGATCCTAAACTTCCCCCGGTAAAATCGCTTTTTACCACTTTCTTTTTTGACGAATTTATCCCCTGTGTGGACAAGTATTACCGGGTTAATTCCTCACAGAGGATGATGACCGGCTTTTCTATGGGCGGTTTTGGCGCCTTCCATTACATGCTTACGAAGCCCGGGATGTTTGCCTCGGTAAGCAGTTTGAGCGGCGGCTTTTCTTCCTTAATTGACGATGATAGCGGGCGGAAATGGATGGGCAATCTTTTGGGTTCCTTCAGCCAGAATCGAGCAAAATATGAAGAGACTGACCTTTATTATAGAATTAAGAAACTTGCGGCTAAAAAAGAAAAATTACCCCTCATGTTTTTACATTGTGGGACGGAAGACGGCTTAATGGCTTCAAATGTTGCGATGAATGATTGTCTTCAAAAAAACGGGTTTTCTTCCGAACTCCTTAAAACCGCCGGCAAACATGATTGGGCTTTCTGGGTCGGCGCTTCGAAAGGGGTTATTGATTTTCATTGGAAATCCTTGAAGCAATAGGTACAAGGAACAAGGGACTGGAGGGTTAGATGTTTGGATGTTTGGAGGCTTGGCAAGAATAAAGAATAAAGAAGACAGAAGGCTAATGGGGGAAAAATGGAAAAAGAAATAAGCTTGAGAACACTCGCAAAAATGATAGATCATTCTCTGCTGCACCCGACTATGACCGATCAGGACATAGCGGAGGGCTGCCGGATTGCAAAAGAATACTCTACCGCCACGGTATGCGTTAAACCTTATTCTGTTGAAATGGCTTTAAAACTCCTTAAAGGTTCGGATGTTAAAGTGTGTTCGGTCGTGACCTTTCCGCACGGCAACGCGACTATAAAAAATAAATGCGTAGAAACAGAGGAAGCCTGCAAAGCCGGGGCAACCGAGATAGATATGGTGGTAAATAACGGAAAAGTACTCGGCGGGGATTTTGACTATGTAGAAGAGGAAATAAGAGCCGTGAATGAGACCTGCCTTAAAAACAAGGCTATTTTAAAGGTTATTTTCGAGAACGATTTTTTGCAAAACGAACAAATTATTAAATTATGCGTTATTTGTTCCAAAGTAAGAGTTGCTTTTGTTAAAACTTCAACCGGCTACGGTTTTGTAAAACAGGCTAACGGTATGTATAATTATAAGGGCGCGACGGAAGAGCATCTTAAACTTATGCGCAAACACTCCGCGCCGGAAGTTCAAATAAAAGCGGCGGGTGGGGTCAGGTCCCTGGATGAAATGTTGAAGGTTAGGGAAATAGGAGTTACAAGAATCGGCGCAACCGCAACCCGGGTAATTCTTGAAGAAGCAAAAAAGAGAGGCTTCAATTAAAAAGCCGTAAGCTAACCACGCCGGCGCAGGACTTGCTTAAAAAACTGCTGATTAGTCTTACTCCGGTCAATTGCCGGCCCGGCCTCCGGAATATTAGAGCAAAAATAGTTCAGTTTCTGCTTTTGTAGAAGAAAAATTGAGAAAACTCAAAGAGGGGGAATTTAGTAATGAAAATAGATAAAGAAGCCGAAAAATGGGTAAATAAAACATTAGAAGGACTTACTTTAAAAGAGAAGATAGGCCAGCTCCTTCTGCCTATACTTTCCGCAGACAGCGCAAATCCTTTAACGGTAGGCGAGATGGTCGAAAAATATAATATTGCCGGCGGGCATTATTTCGGGGGAAATAAAGAACAGAGTTTTATCTTTACCGAAGCGCTTCAGGCAAAGGCAAAGATACCGCTTCTTATTACCGGTGATTTAGACCGGGGCGGCGGTGACCGGATAAAAGAGGGCACCTTGTTCCAGTGCCAGATGGCTCTGGGCGCGGCCGACAGTGAAGACCTGGCTTACAAACTCGGCAAGGCGATTGCCGTAGAAAATCTGGCGGTGGGGTACAACTGGACCTTCAGCCCGATAGTTGATATCTGCGCGATACGCGATCACTTAAGGCTTATTGCCTGTGTAGGCGAAGACCCGAAGCAAATAGCAAGAATAACGGTTGCGGAGATAAAAGGGCTTCAGGATAACGGGATGGCGGCCTGCGCTAAGCACTTCCCCGGCGACGGCTATGACGACCGGGACCAGCATATAACTACTTCTGTTAATACCCTCTCCGAAAAAGAATGGTGGAAAAAATCCGGTTATACTTTCCAGACTGCAATAGACAGCGGGGTTTGGACTATTATGAACTCCTGTATAGCCATGCCGGCTATGGATAAAGAATGCGGTGATCCGAAAAATCCCCGGCCCGTAAACATAAGCAGGTATATGACTACGGGAATACTTCGGGAAAAAATGGGCTTTGAAGGCGTTATTGTCACGGATGCTTTAAATATGGGCGGTGTAGCCATACATGAAAGAAGGTTTGAAAGATATCTGCAGTCATTTGAGGCGGGTAACGACCTGCTGCTCTTTGTTTTCCGGGTCGGAGAGACCGTTGCTTATTTTGAAAAAGCGGTAAAAGAAAAAAGAATTACCGAGGCGCAAATAGATAGTTCGGTGCGCAGGGTTTTAACCCTTAAGGCCAAGATAGGCCTGCACAACAAGCTGACCAAAGAAGAAAAAGAAAAGCGGCTCGAGGTCTTTAAAAACTCGCCGTTTAAGAAAGACGCGATAGAACTGGCGGAAAAATCAATTACGCTTCTTACGGATTCCAGGAATATAATCCCGCTTAAACTTAAAAAAGGCGCAACAATAGCCAGCGTGCTCATCACCAACCGGGAAACCGAATTTAACGGTTCGGTCTTTAATGATTATCTTAAAAAAGCCGGATACAAGGTTGTGCCTATTTTGAATCCTGACGCCGAGTCAATGTACAGCCGTGTGGAAAACAAAGAATTTGATCTTGTGATCACAAGCCTCTTTTTCCCGGTGCAGTGGGGCTGGATCACGCCGAGAATGCACGGGCCTTATGTGAGAAGCCTGATGAGCGGCTATTATATCGCGCATCCAGAAGTGAAATCTATTTTTGTAAGTTTTGACAGCCCCGGCAGGCTTTATGAGATTTCCGCCATGGACCCGTTCTTTGCGACCTACGGCGGTTCTCCTTTTGCCCAGGAAGCAGTAGCAAAAGCGATACTCGGCGAAATAGCCGTCTCCGGAAAGGCGCCCGTCTCGCTAAACGGATTTTTCAAAGCCGGCGACGGGTTGCAGAGAAAGAAGCTAAAGTAAATTTTACAAACAAGGGACACCATTAAATCAGTTTTTGTGCAAGGGAAATTGACAGAGCGATCATTATGGAGGGCAATATTTACTTAAAGATCATAATTTGCAGTTTCTTGTTTTTTTCTATTGGAGGCGCGCGAGATGCAAAATGTGAGGATAAGAATGAGTATCTTGTGCCGGGAGAATTGTTATCTAATGTTGTAGGAAAATCCGGTATTCCTTCGAAAGGTTTAAAAGAGCCGCAGATGGTCATAACAAGTTTTGCTGAATTAAATGATGATGAGATTTATCTTATTGCGTATTACAATCTTCAAAAAGGAACGATGTGTTTGGAGAGAAATATATATTTAGGCCTTTATGATAAGCAGAAAAAGGTATGGAAAGAAAATAATATTAAAGATATTGACAGCGGGAGTATAACAAACATACAGAAATTCGAGAAGAATATATTTGTTTTATATCTTCATAGCAATCCTTCTGCCGGGATAGCGGTAATCATCGATAAAGATCTGGAAAATATAAACGGAGTCCCGGGCCAGGTTCTTTGTTTAATGAACGATATTATAATCTATTGTGGAAATGAGATCCATTTTGCTCCAACGCATTATACTCAGATTTTTGCAAAGAGTTTAAGGCAAAAGCCGGGTTGGGAGACTAAATACTACGGAAAGCAAACAATATCTAAACCTACAGAAGGCGTAAAAATATTTCCCAAAGCTCCCTTTGGAAAGACAAGAGAAGAATTTATGATAAGGGTCAAGGCTTGTTATGATAAGTTCCTTTCAGCCAAGCCGGGAGGCCTTAATCATTACTTCGATCCGGAAAAATTCAATTGTTATCTTAAAAGCAGCAAATTCTGCAATAATAAAACAAATTCTATGTATCTTGAAATAGCCTATGATAAAGAACATTTCGCGGAATTGGATTATCCGGCTGAAGATTTTAAAGATATTGTCTGTATATTTTCCGGTTTGAATAAAATAGAGAACATAAAATATAAAGAAATGAAAAAGGAAGAATTGGAAAAAAATTACGGAAAACTTGAACCAAAAGATTACCTGAAGGAAGAAATTCTTAATAATATATTTAATAAGGACCCGGCCCCTCACAAAGGAATCAATACTTTACAGAAATGAAGCCGGGAAAGAGTAAAAGGGGTGAAATATTAAGTGAAAATCTGCTTATTCTGTAAAGATATTGCCCTTAAATGAATGTTATAATAAACTATTGACAGATGCTTTAAGGTGTTCTATGATATAGTACGACTGTACTAATAGATAGAACACTGGAGGAGTATGCTGATTCCGGAAGGAAGAAAGGACATTTTAAAAGTATTTTTACAGGATCCTTTTAAGGAGATACATCTTAGAGAGATTTCGCGTTTGGCTAAAGCTTCGCTTACAAATGTTGATAATACGATGCGTTTGCTGGTGAAGAACGGAATGTTTGTGAAAAGGGAGCTTGCAAATTCGACATTTTTCAGGCCTGAGCTTGAAAATGAAGAAATGCAAAAAGTCTTTGAGCTGCTGGAGATGGAAAGGCGGAAGGATTTTTACGCAGAGAATAAAAACATTGCACGGCTGCTGAAAAAATATACCGGTTCTATTGTGGAGTTTTCCGGCGGAAGAATTCAACTCGTTATTTTATTTGGTTCCGTAGCAAGAGGTGACTGGAAAAAGGGGAGCGACATCGATATATTGGCGGTCATTTCTGAAAAAGATCAAGATATCGTCAATATATTAAATAAAGCCAAGATAGATGTTAGCCCGCTTTTGGAGATAAGACCGGTGAGCACCACAATGAATAAGTTTGAAAACGGTTTTAAAGAAAAGACGGAGTTTTATCGGAATATCTGGAAGGACCGGATAGTATTGTACAATGACTTCATTTTTTGGCAGCTTATTAAAGCAGGTCGGTCAGAAAATAAAGATATTTCATTATAGGGAGGATTAGATAATAAGATCAGCAAGTCATTTACAAGGGGGAATGATATGTCTGAAAATCTCGAAAAGATATTGCAGGGATCTTTTCATCCGAAGACCGGGAGGGCAAATCTTCAGCGCATACCGGAAGATATAAAAAGCGCAAGGAAGCATATTGAGAAAGCGCGTGGAAACCTGAGAGCAATGAAGTTGATGAACGACAATGAGCTGTTTGACTGGTCTGTGATCTGCGGCTATTATGCGATGTATCACGCGGTTCTTGCGGCTCTCTACAAAATAGGTATCCGGGCGACAGCACATTACTGCGCTATAGCGGCATTCAAAGAATTCTATGTCAAACGGGGCCGGGTAGACCCAAAATACATTGTGTATATTAAACGCGCCAAACAACTTGAGAAAAAATACGCTGAATTTTTGGATAAGGCCCAGGAAAATAGAGTTATAGAACAATATGGAGTTGAAATCGTTACCAATGATGATACCGAATGGATAATAGAGGATGCCAAAGACTTTGTTCTTAAGATAGAAGAAGTACTTGCAGGGTGAAAGTTATGACAAAAGCAAATGAATTAAGGACTGATATTAAATTTAAATGTTTAGGTGTAAAATCCGGTGCATGACGACCACCCATTCCGCTGCAAGGCGACCACTGATTCCGCTCCATGACGACCACCTATTCCGGTCATGACGACCGGCAAAAATCAGCCTGAAATCAGTATAATCTCAGGAAAAGGTCAAATCAACAGAAAAAGACCGGCATAATCCTCCCAATCTGCCATAATTGTGTAAAATTCACCCTAAAGGATGGTACACAATATGGCGCAACGGAGGATGAACATGAGAATGATCAAAGAAGTAATGCGGCTTAGGTAT
>CAIYPD010000131.1 GCA_903928075.1 Candidatus Firestoneibacteriota bacterium | reverse complement strand
TCAAGCAGAAGACGGCATACGAGATATCCTGTAGTGACTGGAGTTCAGACGTGTGCTCTCCGATCTGTGCCGGGCAGTTTGCGGCAGTTATCACCACTTTAAAAGCTGCGGCCGGTTTAGAAGTTGAAGTTTTGATACCGGATTTTAAGGGGGAAATTGAGCCGCTTAATACCGTAATAGGGGCAAAGCCTGAAGTTATTGCGCATAATCTGGAAATGGTCAAAGAATTATATCCGAAGTTAAGGTCTTCCCGGTCAAGTTATGAAAGGTCTCTTGGTTTATTGAGAAATGTTAAAAAAAACGGCCCGGGAATTCTTGTCAAAACCGGAATCATGGTCGGACTCGGAGAGAAAAAAAAACAGTTAACTTCGGTTATTGAAGATATCGCTAAAGCCGGCTGTGATATTTTGACGATAGGTCAATATCTGCGTCCGTCAAAAAGCAGTGCAGAAGTAAAAGAGTATTATCTACCGGAAGAGTTTCTGAGATTAAAACAGTCCGCTGTTAATTTAGGAATTAAAAGCGTTTACAGCGGGCCTTTTGTAAGAAGCTCGTATAATGCCCGGGAACTGTATACTGACAGGAGAATGCTTGGTTAAGAAAAAGATAAACAAAATATTAGCCCGCTTTTACCTGACGGATGAATTTAATCTGTCTAAAAATATCTTTAGAATCGGGGTATTTTATATGATTGTTTTTCTTTTAGTATCCCGGTATTATTTAGGTTTTCTTGATATGGGCTTCTATTTTATTTGGGCGTTGGCCACGGGTTTTATACTGGTCAATGTGGATTTACGGAATTATATAAAGATTAAAAACCTGACACGGATAAATAAACAACTTAATTATATTGAACAGCTTACAACGGCCCTCCGCAGTTCCACAAAGACAGAGGATGTGCTCAAACTTGTTTTAAAAAATCTTACAGAAGAACTCACTTACGACCGTGTCCTGATTTATTCCATGGAAACCGACGAGAAGAATAAACAACTGCTTAAACCCATTGCGGCTTTCGGCATCGATTTTGATCTGATTAAAGATTATTCCTTTAAAATGGATAAAAATCTGGACATGGTCCCCCGGGTCGCGTTAGAAAAAAAAGGTTATATTATTAAAAATGCCCAGGATGACTACCGTTGCTCTCAGCAATTTGTCTCGATGCTGGGCCTTAAGGAATTTGTAATAACCCCTCTAATTGCGAAAGACATTGTGGTCGGAGTATTGCTGGCCGATAATTTTATCAATAAGAGACCTATTGAAGAATTTGACCTGATGCCGCTTACCTCCTTTTCACATCAGGTAGCGATGACTATTGAGAACGCAAAACTTTACGAGAAAATTGAATATCTTGCTATAATTGACGGGATGACTAACCTTTATAATCACCGTTATTTTATGGAAAGTTTACGGGATGAAATTATTAGAATGTCCCGTTACGAAAAAGAGGCGGTTCTATCGGTGATAATGATAGATATTGACCATTTTAAGCATTATAATGATAAAAACGGACATTTGGCAGGGGATTCTGTGCTTGTTGAGGTCGGGCAGATCTTAAAAAACATGACGCGTAAAGTTGATATGGCCAGTCGTTACGGCGGAGAAGAGTTTATTATGATGCTTCCTTCAACACAAAAAGAAGGTGCGGTTATTTTGGCTGAGCGTATCAGAATAGCTGTTGAAGAGTTTCCTTTCCAATTCGGGTCCCGCCAGCCTGACGGAAAATTAACCATAAGCCTGGGTGTTTCAACATATCCCGAGGATGGGGTAACAGGAGAAGCTCTGGTTGACAGTGCGGACAGGGGGCTTTATATGTCAAAAACTGCAGGTAGAAATAAAGTAAGTGTTGCGGGGCCCAAATGAGCCTGGTAGCCGTAGGTTCCATAGCTCTGGATACGGTAATAAATCCTTTTAAAAAAGCTGTTGATGCGCTGGGCGGCTCCGGTACATATTTTTCTTACGCCGCGAGTTACTTTAACAAGGTTAAACTTGTGGGTGTAGTGGGAAAAGACTTCCCCGGTAAATACCTTATCGAAATGAAAAAAAGGAATGTAGAGTTGACCGGACTGGAAATAGTGAAAGGCCCTACATTCAGATGGACAGGCGAATATAAGTTTGATATGAATGTCCGCGAAACGAAAAACCTGGCACTGGGCGTTTTTGCCGATTTTAAACCGGTACTTCCGGAATCTTATAAAAAAGCCGGATATCTTTTTTTGGGTAATATTCATCCGGCGCTGCAGTTGGATGTACTGAAGCAAATGTATGTACGGCCGGCACTTGTTGCCTGTGATACGATAGATTTCTATATTAAAACGGATCTGCAAAAGCTCTTAAAGGTGCTTAAGCGCGTAGACATATTTTTTGTTAACGATTCTGAAGCCCGGGAAATTTCCGGAGTTTCGAATTTGATAACGGCCGGAAAAAAACTCATGCAATTGGGGCCCAAAATGGTTGTTATAAAAAAAGGCGAGCATGGCTGCCTGCTTATGACTTCCTCCTGGAAATTTTCGGCGCCGGCTTATCCTTTGGAAAATGTTTTTGATCCTACCGGCGCGGGGGATTCTTTTGCCGGCGGGTTTATGGGCTATATTTCAACGGTTAAAAAAATAAGCAAAGATGAGATTAAAAGGGCTTTAATATTCGGGACGGTTACAGCTTCCTATTGCGTTGAAGACTTTTCAGTTAATAGGTATAGAACGCTAAAAAAAGCGCAAATAGTAGGCCGCTTTAAGGAACTTAAAAAAATAACGCATTTTGAAAATATATAAGAATTTAGTTGATAGTAGTGAAAATAATTTGGAGCAGATATGAGCAAGGAAATAAAAGTCAAAATAGACAAAGAAAAGTGTAAAAGCTGCGGATTTTGTGTCCTTTATTGTGCGAAAGGCATTTTGTTCACCGGCAAGAAGAATAATGCAAAAGGTTTTTTTTATATAGAGTTTGACGACAAACTTAATAAATGCAATTCCTGCGCAATCTGCGCTCTAATGTGTCCGGAAGCAGCTATTGAAGTATTTAAAGAGGATAAAAAGTGAATAAAAACAAGCGCTTGATTAGCGGGAATGAAGCTATTGCAGAAGCCGCCATAATGGCCGGTTGCCGGTTTTATGCAGGGTATCCTATAACCCCGCAGAACCAGATTCCCGAATATATGTCCTGGCGTATGCCCGAAGTAAACGGCGTTTTTCTGCAAGCCGAAAGTGAACTGGCCGCCATAAATATGGTTTTTGGTGCTTCTTTAACCGGCACCAGGGCTATGACCTCCTCTTCAAGTCCCGGAATATCGCTAAAACAAGAAGGAATTTCTTACATGGCCGGTTGTGAATTACCCGGAGTAATTGTTAATATTCAGCGCGGCGGGCCCGGGCTCGGAAATATCCAGGGTTCGCAGGCAGATTATTTCCAGGCGACAAAAGGCGGCGGCCACGGTGATTATAGAATGCCGGTGCTGGCACCATCCACAATACCGGAAGCGGCAGAACTTATGATGGCGGCTTTTGATTATGCCGATTTCTATCGCACGCCGGTGCTGCTCCTTTCTGACGGGATACTGGGCCAGATGATGGAAGCGGTCGAGTTTAAGGAGTATAAACCAATAAAGAAGCTTGTTAAAAAAGACTGGATCCTTGACGGAGCCCGGAACAGGGTGCCGCGGAGCATTTTTTCACTGATGACGGCGCCGGGAGCTCTGGAAAAGCATAATTGGAAACTGCTTGAAAAATTTAGCAAAATGGAAAAAGAAGTGTTATCTGAGACCTATCTTGCGGAAGATGCGGAAATACTTGTCTGCGCTTACGGGATCATGGGCAGGATAGGTAAAGCCGCCATTCAAATGGCGCGAAAAGAGGGAATAAAAGCAGGTTTATTCCGGCCTATTACTTTATGGCCTTTTGATTCAAAAACGGCATCCTTGTACGGGAGTAAAGCAAAGAAGGTGCTGGTGGTGGAACAGAATCTCGGACAGATGGTGGAAGATATAAAGCTCGCGGTGGAAGACAGCAAAAAAGTATTTTTCCACGGCCGGCCGGGCGGCGGTGTAGCCTCAAAAGAAGATTTATTTGAAAAAATTAAGGAACTCATAAAATGAAACCAGTTTACTTGAAACCTGAGAGTTTAAAGGATGTAGTAACTTCTTATTGCCCGGGTTGCGGCCACGGACTCGTGCACCGGCTTATTGCAGAGGTTATTGATGAATTAAAGGTGAGGGAAAAGACCATCGGAATAGCTCCTGTCGGCTGCGCGGTCTATGCTTATGACTATTTTAATTTTGATGTGGCTGAAGCACCTCATGGCAGGCCTCCTGCAGTGGCTACGGCGATTAAACGCTGCCTGCCGGACAGGATAGTTTTTACCTATCAGGGGGACGGCGACCTGGCGTCAATCGGGACAAATGAGATAATTCATGCCGCAAACCGCGGTGAAAATATTACCGTAATATTTATTAATAATGCTAATTACGGTATGACCGGCGGTCAGATGGCGCCCACAACTTTACCCGGCATGAGGACGACTACCACACAAAAAGGCAGGGACTCGAAACTTCACGGCTTCCCATTGCGTGTTTCCGAACTGCTGGCGACACTCGAAGGAACGGTCTATATTGAAAGAGTCTCTCTCATAGATCCTGCAAATGTTATAAAGACAAAAAAAGCCATTAAAAAGGCTTTTTCAAATCAGCTTACCGGGACAGGTTTCTCGTTTGTAGAAGTTCTTTCTCCTTGCCCGGTTAACTGGGGACTCAAACCTCTCGAGGCTTTAAAATTTGTAAAAGACCAGATGATTCCGTATTTTAAGCTTGGAATTCTTAAAGATAAAACAGAAGAAATGAAAAAAGAAAAAGGTGCTTAAAATGGAAGCAAATCTTATAATTTGCGGCAGCGGCGGGCAGGGCGTATTACTTGCAGGTACCGTTTTGTGCCATGCTGCAATCAAGGAAAATAAGAATGTTACCTGGTTACCGTCTTACGGTGCGGAAAAAAGAGGGGGGCTCTCCTATTGTGCGGTTGTTATTTCCACAGAGCCTATACTTTCCCCTCTGATTAGCCGGCCGCCTGTAATAATCGCACTTGATAATATTGGTTTTGATTTTTATGAGCATACACTGGCGGATAAGGGTCTGATAATACTAAATACCACGCTTATAGGCCGGGAGACAAAACGAAAGGATGCAGAGGTTCTTAAAGTGCCAATAACACAAATAGCCCGGGACCTGGGGAATGTCAGGATTGCCAATATGGTGGCGTTAGGCGTATATCTGGGTAAGTCGGGTGTTATAATGCTTGAGTCCGTAATCGCAGCGCTTGATAGTGTGGCTTCAAGCAAATACAAGGATCTTATATTGATAAACAGGCAAGCTTTAGAAAAAGGTTTTGAAATAGGCGTGCAAAATAAAAAGCGAGGCTAAATTATGGAAGTAATTTCTGATAAAATAAAATTTAAAACCAAAGGCGGAGCGGATATTATTGATATTACTACTATGGTCGACAAGGCCGTATTAGAAAACGCCATTAATTCGGGTATAGTAACTCTTTTTGTTCCGGGAGCCACGGGCGCGGTCACGACTATTGAATATGAACCCGGACTGGTTATGGACTTGAAAGAGTTTGTGGAGAAAATAATACCGGAAAAAGCACCCTACAATCATAACCTTTCCCATTCTGACAGTAACGGCCACGCACATATCAGGGCTTCTCTTTTTGGCCCCTCCCTTGTTATCCCTTTTACCAATAAAAAAATGCTGCTGGGTATATGGCAGCATCTGATATTTGTGGATTTTGATAACCGGCCCAGAGAAAGAGAAGTAATTCTGCAATTGATGGGAGATTGAAGTTTTCCCGTGAAATATTTTATAAGATACTTCGATTACTTAAAACCCTACCGCTGGTTATGGCTGGCAGGCATAGTTTTTGCGATACTGCTTACGGCCATCGATCTTTATGTCCCGCTGGTTCTTTCCAGATTTATATCTCTTTTTACCGAGCCAACGCACCCGAAGGCGGAAGTGGTGTATCTAATAAAAAACATGGTACTGCTGCTGCTCGGAATATTTGTTGTCCGGGCGATACTGCGCGGGCTTACGGCCAGACTTACCCATAAAGTAGGCTACAGTATTGTCTGTGATCTTCGCGAAAAACTGTACAATCATCTCCAGACGCTTTCGGCCAAGTATTATAATGAGCGGCAGACCGGTAAAATAATGTATAAACTTACCAATGATGTCCATATCGGCGAAGAACTTTTTGCGCACGCCTTTCCTGAGACGCTTATAAATATTATAATATTCTTCGGTGTTTCGATTATACTATTTTCCATAAATGTACAACTGGCACTTTTTACTTTAATTCCGATGCCTATAATTGCCTTTCTTATAATAAGATTCTCCCTGCGTTCCAGAAAAGCCTGGCGCCGGGTACAGGAAGAGATGTCGGAAATTTCGGCCCTGCTTCAGGATAACCTGGTTGGAATGAATGTTATACAGTCTTTTACCCAGGAAAAAGCCGAAGAGGACAGGTTTAAAAGCGGCAGTGAATCCCATTATGCGGCGGCTATGAATGCCGTTAATACCTGGGGCACCTACTATCCGGTTATCGAGTTCTCCTCCGCTATGGGGACGATACTTACTATATGGTTCGGCGGTAGTTTATACCTGGAAGGGAAAATTGAGGTTTCAAAACTTATAGCTTTTCTCCTGTATCTCGGCTTTTTCTACAATCCGATAATAAGTTTAGGCCGGCTTACAGAACTTTACCAGAGGGGTTTTGCCAATGCCGAGCGGATTTTCAGGGTATTTGACGCGATTCCCGAGATAAAAGATAAGCCGGACGCTAAAGAAACAAAGAAAGACTCAAATAAAGAGATTGAATTCTGCAATGTAAACTTTGAGTATGTTAAAAATAAGCCGGTAGTCCATAATCTCAGCTTTAAAGCAGAGAGCGGGAAAATTACGGCGCTGGTCGGCCCTTCAGGCGGCGGCAAGACCACAATAATTCATCTAATACCGAGATTTTACGATCCGGTCAGCGGTGTGATCAAGATGAATGGAATTGATATCAGAGATCTTAAACTTGAACACATAAGAAGAAATATTGCACTGGTTCTGCAGGATGTATTTTTGTTTAACGGGTCTATAAAGGATAATGTCCTTTACGGCAAGAAGGATGCGACGGACGAAGAGGTAAAGATGGCGGCGATGCTGGCCAATGCGCATGATTATATTATGGATTTTAGTGACGGATATAACACTCTTATCGGTGAGCGGGGAATAAAATTATCCGGCGGCCAGAAGCAGCGGCTGTCCATTGCCCGGGCTATTTTAAAAGATTCTCCTATTTTGCTCCTTGATGAAGCAACTTCCTCGGTAGATACAGAAACGGAACATCTGATACAACAGGCGCTGGAGAGGCTCACAAAAAATAGAACTACTATTGTTATCGCCCACCGTTTATCTACAATTCAAAATGCCGACAAAATTATTGTAATGGATAAAGGCCGGGTTGTTGAAGAAGGCACACATGATTCTCTGATGGCCAGAAAAACTCTTTATAGTAAATTGTATAAGGTCCAGTTTAAGAAGCAGGAAAAGGCGATTACTAGTCTATAAGGTCTTTAAGGTCTGTAAGGTTCGTAAGGTCTGTAAAGGTCGGTAAGGGTCCATAAAGGTCTGAAAAGGTCTGTAAGGTCCATAAGGTCTAAAATCGTTGAAGGATATTTTTTTTTGATTGTGCATCTGTGCCATCTGTTTTTATCTGTGTCATCAGCCGCAACTTTTAGCGGCGTAAGGTCTAAAATCGTTGAAGGATAGTGTTAAAGGTCCGTAAAGGTCTAAAGGTTGAGAGGGATTAAGAATGGGTGATATTGAAAAAGAAAAGTACATAAAATGTTTGGAGGAGATTAGAAAACTCCTTAATAAAACTGATCCTGCCGGTTTAATGCAGGGCTGTCCGGATGACGAGTATGACCCGGAAGCGGCCAGAATACTTATTGCGCTTACAAAATATAAAATTAAAGAAGAAATAGTAAGAGAAATCAGCCGTGATTTTAAAGATTCGCTGGGTATTTCTGGCGTAGGAACACTCATAGGTGATGCGGTAATAATACTCAAAGAAAAATACGGTATTTGAACTAATTTAGCAGTTTAAAAAGCAGGAGAAGGAAGTTGATGAAAAGGAGGAAAAATGTTTAAGAGAATAGTTTTGGCGGTAATGGCGGTAAGTTTTGTCTCGTCTGTCTATGCGGCAAAAATATCGGAGGGTTTTGAAGATAAGGCGGTTTTGAAAAAGTGGGAGCTTGAGGGTGATGTTACTGTTGCGGCGGAGCAGTTTCACGGCGGTAAAACTGCTCTTTCAGTGCCTGTGGGTTCTTCCGCAATTTTAAGATTTAATCCTGAAAATGTATTTGGTACGGCAACCGTCTGGGTTTATGACTCATTTGTGGCAAAAGGGAGTAAACCGGGAAAAGTCTGGAACGGGCCTTACTTCGGTCTGGTAAACAGTGATGACGACAAGGCTGTTGAAAGAATTGCCTGGCGTTCATTTGCTAATGTCAATAATTACACTGTAGTCTTCACCGGTGAAAACCAGTGGTCAAATGTCTGGAGTTCAGGTATTAACAGAAAAAAAGGTTGGAACAAGTTTGTTTTTACCTTTACCGACGATAAAACACTGGGTGTTACAGCTAATGATGAAAAAGAAGATGTAACCTTTCCGGGAAAAATCGAGTTTTTCAACAAAGGTGCAAATGGTATCGTCTTTGCCGGCGGAGATGAGTTAAAACCTGTGAACGAGACTATATTCATTGATGATCTTGAGATAGATTTTAAAGAAGCGGTAAAAGCTAAATAAATTATAATAGAACAAATAGCGCCCGGTTTAAAACAGGCGCTATTTGTTTTTTTATTATGCAGGCGGTTTTGAAAACTATGGGCATTGAGCCCGTAGATGCCCGCTCTTGAGCTTGGCGGGTAATTGTCCGCCTCAGGCGGAAAAAACCGCGATAAATATTGCCTCTTCTCATAAGAGGATTCCAAAAGAGGATACTCCTTTGACTTGGTCGATAGACCAAGTTAAAAAGAAGCCATGTCCGTGAGAGCTTGGAGTTTCACTTAAAAAATATCTTCAAAAGTGAGACTGGTTCACACTTCTTTAAATAAGTTGAAAAATACAATGTTATTATACTTCTGTATTGTACTTCTGTTACTGTCACACTTTTTAAGGTATAATTTATAAGGCAAAAGAAATGAATTTCTATAGAAAATGAACTTTTACCATTTAAATGCTACTAATACATAGTAGAAAGCTAATAAAATTGAATATTTGGAGGAAAGATGCGAACAAAGGCCCTAGTTTTTGCTTTATTTATTATGTTTAGGGGTGTTTCTTCGGCTATAACGGGATATGTTCTGCTTGAGGATATTGGGGCTAGAGGAGCAGGGCTTGCCGGGGCTTGTACCTCTTTTACGGGGGATATAACGCTTCTACGGTATAATCCTGCGAGTATTGCAGATTTACAGATTCCCCAGTTGTCCACGATGTACTATAACAGCGGTTCTACGGGTATGAATTTCGGGAGTATAACCTACGGTCAAAAAATGGGCATAGGTGTCCTGGGAATAAATTTATCCTATATGGACGGCGGCGCAATGGACTTAAACTCGCTGGACGGAACTTCTGTAATTGTTTCAAGTGAACAGGATATAATGGGGAGTGTAACTTTCGGGCTTCCCTTAGGAAATAAACTCGGTATCGGCGCAAGTTTGAAAGCGCTCTCGAGTACCCTGATAGGTTCCAAAAATGCGCTTACCTTCGCTTTCGATGCCGGAGCATTTTACAAAGGTTTATTTATGGAAGAGTTAAATGCCGGGATTTCAATCTTAAATTTGGGTACGGGTCTGAAATATCTTGATACAACAGAGTCTCTCCCTTTTGTTATTCAAGGCGGAGTTTCCTATCTTGTTAATGGTTTGGCACAAGATTTAGTGGTTGTTGTCGCAATGGACGGCGTTATTAACGGTGACGGCAAAATGGTAAAACTCGGAATTGAAGGTAATTATCAAGAATATGCCGTAAGAATCGGAGTGCCTTTTCTTTCTACGGATGATCAGAGTTTTTCCTTCGGTCTCGGCTATAGAATGGAAGAACAGTATATTTTTGATTACGGCGTAAGTTTCGGAAAATCCCTGGGCTTGACCCATCGCATCAGCGTGGGTATATTATTGGATGACACAGCCGGAAGTAGAACTAAAAAGAGAAAGACCGAGAACAACCAGGGTTATACGCCCGGAAGTGGAAATGTAAAAGGGAATGCAAGTACACCTATTCCGGTTAAGGAAAGCCCGCAAGCTAAACCTGTAGTAAAATAAAAAATCATGAAAAAATTACTTTTAATAGTATAAATGGAGGATGGATAATGAAAAAAATTTTTTTGGCAGCTTTAGTTTTGTTCCTAAGTAGTATTTTTGTTTTTACTGCGCAGGCAGGTATTCATCCCGTCACCTGGACCACCTCGATAACCGAAACAGGGTTTTTTGACATAAATGCTGTAGCAATAGATGTGCCGGGAAATATTTTTGTTACAGGTACAGCGGTTTTTTACTCCGGCGCGCCAGGTACATCGCAAGATACCTTCGTGGCAAAGTATAGTTCTGCAGGTAAAGAGGTGTGGCGGAGATACTATAGTACAACAACTTGGGACGGAGGAAATGGCGTAGCGTTAGACAGCGCCGGAAATGTTTATGTAACCGGATATGCTAACACTACATCTCTTTGGATGAGAAAGTACGATACAAACGGAAATATCCTATGGACAGATACCACCCGCGTTTCTTCCAAAGGATTCGGCATTTGCATAGATAAAACTGATAATATCTATACAATAGGAACTACTTCCGGAGGGGCTTTTATCGATAAATATACCTCAGCAGGAGCATTCACCAGAGGTACAACTATAAGCACCGTCGGGGTTCCCTCCTATAGTGGGGTGCAAAAAATGGGTATAGCCGTAGATACAGCCGGGACCTACATTTATGCCACAGCCGGTATTCCAACAGGTTTTACGGGTTCCAATTTATGGTCAGGAAAATTTGATGCAACAAACCTTAGTATAATCTGGAATAAAACATTAAGTGTTGATAACGGCAGTTTTGGAAGCGGTATAGCTGTGGATAGTGCGGGAGATTTATATATAGCAGGCTATGCCCCCGGTGTCGGCAGTGATGGTAATCTTTTGTTAGGGAAATATTCCGGAAGTGATTGCAGTCAAATATGGAAAAAGAATCAGGCAAAAATACTTGCTCAGGGGATAACGCTTTTCAACGGACACCTGCTTATTACAGGTACTCAAGATGGATTTCTTTGGTTAAATGATTGTGATACGGCCGGTACCACGCTTGCCGAACAAATTTACACGTATAAAGGTAAAGTTGCCAGTGATTCCGGTTACGGAATAACGACCGACAGTACGGGTAATATACTCGTTGTAGGACAGGTGGATTACTATTCCTTTCTGGAAAAATTCGGTGCTGACATAACAGTAACTCAAGCCGGCAACTCCGGGTATTTCAAAATAGTCGGCGGTAAAGACGGTTATGTGAACCCGAGTAAATCGGAAACCTCCAATTTTCTTTACAAGGCAACGGAAGCCGGGACGATTACTTTCAAGGTATATAATTCCAGAGGCAATTTATGCAGGACCGTTTCCTCAATAGCGACCGGTCCGTTACAAGTTGACAGTTTTGTCTTTGACTGCAGGAATGATGCAGGGGAATTCCTTGCTTCCGGAATTTATATGGTTAAAGCCGAAGGCCCGGGTGTAGCGATAGTCAAAAAAATTGCGATATTGAAATAAAGCCGGTAAATTGCGGATTTTCTAAAGGAGCAATATTTTGTTAAGACGGATTCTGCTGACAGTATTTCTACTTGGTGCCGGATTTTGCCCGGCTGCAGATAACAACGGAGAATATTTTACTGAAGTCTATAAGCAGTGGAAAAACGGGCCGCCTGCCGATCCGGGGTTTTTTCCTATCGGCGTCTGGCTGCAGGAAGCAGGGGATGCGGCCGCCTATAAAGCAGCCGGGATAAATACTTATGTGGCAGTGCGTGACGGCTTCAAGAGCAAAGAAATAGATAAATTAAAAGAAGCCGGTATGTATCTGATTTGCGCGCAAAATGAGACGTTGCTTTCCAGAAAAGAAGATAAAACAATAATCGCCTGGCTGGGTAAAAATGAGCCTGATAATATGCAGCCGGTTATCTACGGCCGGGGCTCCGGCACCTGTCTGAAGCCCGTGGTGCTTATTTCCGTTTACAAAGAAATTAAGAGGAACGACACTTCCCGGCCTGTACTTGCTAATTTTGGCGAAGGGCTTGTAATTGATAATTATGAAGGAAGAGGCCCCGGGGCAGCACTTAGTGATTACAAAGATTATTTTAAAGCCGGGGATATCATATCTTTTAATGTTTACCCGGTAGCCGGCCGCGGGAGCGATAATCTTATCTGGTACCTTGGGAAAGGGCTTGATAGAATTACTGAATTTGCCGGTGCTGATAAAATTAAATGGAATTTTATTGAAACAACAGTGATAAAGAATCCGGCGAGTAAACCAAAGCCCGCAAATGTCAGAACGGAAGCATGGCTTTCCATTATTTATGGTTCCAAGGGTCTTGTTTACTATACGCACAAATTTAAACCTGATTACGACTCCCGCGCACTCTTAAATGATAAAGAAATGCTTACTGCTGTAACTAAGTTAAACGCGGAGATAAAAGAGATGGCACCTGTTATTAACAGCCCTGAAGCCGGCGGCCTGACCGTTTCTTCCGGCAGAAATGAACCTTTTATAAAAACAAGCATTAAGAAATTTAAAGGTGACACCTATATTTTTGCCGTGCCGGCGCGAAGCGGGAAAGTGGCTGCGAAATTTGAATTAAACAATATATCAAGAGAAACTATTGCCGAGGTGGTCGGTGAAGCCCGCTCAGTTATAATTTCGGATAAGGGCGTTTTTAAGGATATTTTTGAGCCCTGGCAGGTCCATATTTATAAGATAGAAAAATAGTAATTGCTGTTGAACTAAAAATATACCTCTGTTAAGATACGGATAGTTGGAAAATACTGTCCGCATTTAAACGGAGGTCCGCAAATGCTGAAATTTATCGTGCCCGTCCTGCTACTGCTTACCTTGAATCTCGATGCCGCTACCTACTATGTCAACAACCGCCAAGCCGGAGCTAAAGATACAAATCCGGGAACAAAGGATTTACCATGGCTTACTATTCAACATGGAGCTGAAAC
>CAIYPD010000130.1 GCA_903928075.1 Candidatus Firestoneibacteriota bacterium | reverse complement strand
CTGCAAAAGTAAGGGACGGCGTCCGCCGAAGGACTGATAGAAGGTTGGATGGTTGGATGGTTGGAGGGTCGGCAAGAGCGGCCGCCGAAGGACTGATAGAAGGTTGGATGGTTGGATGGTTGGAGGGTCGGCAAGAGCGGCCGCCGAAGGGCGGAAGAGCCGGAAGGCGGAAGGCGGAAGAGGCGGAGTAGAAAAGCTTTGCTTGCAAACTTTATAAACACTTACAAACATTATAATCCGACGCGCGTCGCAGTAACCGGCGACGCTGCGAAGTATAGATAAGAAGTAAAAGAGTATTTCAATAGCCTGCGAAACTACCTGCCTGATTTTCTTTCCTTTGATTTACAAAAAAACTTTGAGTGCTGCAAGTAGCGGAATATTCCGGTTGACAAAAAGCAGATATTTGGATATTATGTAGTAAGTAAATATTGGAGTATTGTCCATAATATACGCGTATAATCTGGAGTGGAGGGAAGTATGGCCGCAAACAAGCAAATAATCAGGTATCTGGAAAAAAAGGCAGGAATTGATCTTTCTGAAAAGATGGTTTTTATCGGCGGGCCCAGGCAGGTCGGGAAGACTACGCTTGCGGAACAACTGGGAGATAGACTGTACAAAGGAAATTATCAATACCTGAATTGGGACAGCCGGGAAGACAGGACAGATATTCTTAATGAAAGTTTTGAAGCAAAAAGCAAGTACATCATTTTTGATGAGCTGCACAAATACAAGAATTGGAAGAATTATATAAAGGGTATTTACGACAAAAATAAAAAAAGGCTCAATATCTCTGTCACAGGAAGTTCACGGCTTGACATTTTCAGGAAAGGCGGGGATTCTCTCCTAGGTAGGTACCGTTATTATAGATTACATCCTTTTAGCGCCGCAGAAATGGCGGGAAGGGCCTATAAAGGAGTTCCCTTAAAAGATAATCCTGATTGTACCGGTAAAGTTGACGGCAAGATATTTGAAAGACTTTGGAAATATGGAGGCTTCCCTGAGGTTTACCTGAAACAGGATGAAGCGGGACTAAGGCGCTGGCATAATGAAAGATCTGACAGAATTATAAAAGAAGATATAAGAGATATTGAGAGTATAAAGGATATTTCCGCTATGCAAGTGCTTGTTGAATTATTGCGGGGAAAAGTCTCTTCCGAGTTATCGATAGAATCCCTTGTTGAAGATCTGAAAGTTTCCTTCAAGACAGTTCAGCATTGGCTGGATATTTTGTCCAGATTTTATTATATTTTCAGGATAACACCTTTTAAAAGTTTGAAGATAAGGTCTTTGAATAAAAAAACTAAAATGTACTTATGGGACTGGTCTGAACTTGAAGATGAAGGAGCCAGATTGGAAAACATAGTTGCCTCTCATCTTTTAAAGCTTACTGATTATCTGTACGATACAGAGGGCTATAAGGTAGAACTGCATTTCATAAAAGATAAAGATCAAAGAGAAACAGATTTTCTTGTTTCTGTAGATAATAAACCCTGGTTTGCCGTTGAGGTTAAATCTTCCTACAAGGAAATACCTCAAACTCTCAGATATTTTATAGAAAGAATCGGCATACCGGCGGCCTATCTTGTAGTAATGGAGCCGGGGAAAGATTTTATTATTAAAGGCGTCAGAGTTATTAGTATAGATAAGTTCCTTGCCGGATTGGTTTAGCAGTTTGGCAAGAGCGTCTGCCGATTGGCAGAGAGGGTCAGAGTAGCGTCGGCTGATAATCCGACGTGCGTCGCATTAACCGGCGACGTTACGATGTATAGAATACAAGACGACAAGAAGACAACCCTCCTGAGGCGGGTTGCTGCGCAGGATAAGATGGCAAGACTAAAGCTTTGCCCACCTAAATATCCCTCAACGGTTTTAGACCTTAGGCTGCTAAAAGTGCAGCCGATGGCGCAGATTAAAACAGATGGCACACCCTCCAAAAAGATCGGCGGGCATGGATACACGGATGAAAACAATAAAAATGCTACAATGACTTTAGACCTTTATGGACCTTATGGACTTTACGGACTTTTAGACACACTTAAAGGACCTTACAGACCTTACGGACGATAAGAAAAACGAATTTTTCAGTAGTTTGCTAAAATACCTGCCATACCCCGGGATTATTCTATTACCGGCACACAGATAACTGTTTCAATATTTCCCGACAGGGTCGAAATTAGTAATCCGGGAAGTCTCGCTGCCGGTGTTGACAAAAATAATCTTGGAAAACTTTCTATAAGAAGAAATGAAGTACTTGCAGATTTGTTTGCGAGAATGAAAAAAGGTGAGAAACTCGGCAGAGGGATTGTTAAAATTAGAAAGTGGGTAAGAGCAAAAGGCTTGAAAGTTAAATTCGAATCTGGTGCATTTTTTACTGCTATCTTTTTTAGAGGAAAAGCTTATGTTGATGCGGTTATGAATGAGGGATTAAATGGGGGATTAAAAACACTTTTGTTTGCTATAAATAATAACCCCGGGGTTCAGGTGAAAAATCTCAGCAAATTGCTTGATTCACGCCCGGTAAAAACTTTGGAAAGACAAATTGCTTCCCTTGTTAAAAAGAAGCTCATAGAAAGACGCGGCAGTAAAAAGACCGGCGGTTACTTTTCAAGATAACAAGAGGACAACCCTCCTGAGGCGGGCTGCTTTGCCGGATAAGATAGAGTAAGGGAATTGAGATTTAATATCTTACAAAGATTTTAGACTTTATGGACCTTACAGACCTTATGGACTATTGGACGCACTAAAAGGACCTTACGGACCTTATGGACTTTACGGACTTTTAGACGCTTTTCTTTTTTTAGCGTCGGCTGATAAGATATATTGTTGACAAGGGAAGAGTATATCCTGTTAAAAACCCGGCGTTAAGAAGATTATCAAACGCATATTTGAGTTAAATTTACCTAAAGGCAAAACCGCCTATTTTTCAGGTGCTTTTGCATCTGAAAAAGCTTAATTT
>CAIYPD010000129.1 GCA_903928075.1 Candidatus Firestoneibacteriota bacterium | reverse complement strand
TCTACTTTTATTACTTTCACATCTATCTCAGAATCTATTGCGATTACTTCCGCCGGATGAGCGACTTTTCCCCAGGACATATCGGAAATATGCAACAGCCCGGTAACCCCTCCGACATCAATGAAGGCCCCATAAGAGGTGATGGATTTTACGATACCTTTTTTAATATCCCCTTCCGCAACTGTGTCCCAGAGCTCTTTCCTCTGCCTGCGGCTCTTGTCAAGCACGGCAACCTTATGGGAAACAATAATCTCGCCTTTTTTCTTGCCGTATTTTATTATTTTTACCGGTATGACTTTACCGGTAGCGTTCTCTGCGCCCCCCACTTCATTGCCCTGAAACTGGGAATTAGGCAGAAACACTTCCACGCCGATGTCCACTATAAAACCGCCCTTGATGGGTCTTAAAACTTTTCCGTCTATAGCTTCTTTGTTTTTATAAATATCTTCCAGGCCATCCAGGTTCTTCATTCTGTCTGCTTTAATTTTAGAAAGGACCAGAAAACCCTGGGAATTTTCTATGCGATCAAGAAAAACTTCGACGGTATCGCCTTCTTTTACGGTTATCTTGCCCTGCAGGTCGGTAAATTCTTTGAGAGGGATCATTCCGTCGGATTTGTAACCGACATCGACAAAAACACTGTCATTGTTAATTTTTATTACTCTTGCTTTTACTAACTTGCCTTCCTCCAGGCCTCCAAACTCCTCGGCCATTAGAGCACCCATATCTAATTCGTTGCCACTCCCTCCATTTTCTTCATTGTCAGCAAATTCTTCAACCATAATGACTCCTTCCCCAACAACACAAGCGTATTGTTTCTGTTAGGAATTATTTTTTTGCCCGGTCCTGTTTTTGCAAACATATAGTTTCTCATCTCAGGCCAGTGCATTTATTGTTTTTATCACAATATTTATTACCCAATCGGGGGTGGAAGCACCGGCGGTTACTCCGGCGATTGTTTTCCCCTTAAACCAGCCCTTTTTAATTTCAAGAGCACCTTCTATATGATAAGTCGGCACGCCTTTTTCTTTACAAAGCTCAGCTAAATGCTTTGTATTGGCACTATTTTTACCGCCGACGACTATCATTATATCAACTTTATCCGCCAACTTCAATACGGATTCCTGACGCCTTTTTGTTGCATCGCAAATAGTATTAAAAACCCTTATTTCGGGGGCTTTATCCATAAGGTTGCTTACTGTTTTCATGAAATTCTCTATGGATTGAGTCGTCTGAACAACCACTCCCAGCCGGCCGTATTTTTTAATTTTTCCGGCCTCGACCGCATTCCCGACAACGAGAGCCGTGTTTCCGGTATAGCCCAAAATGCCCTGGACTTCAGGATGTTCGGCTTCACCGATTATTATTGTCTGATAACCCTGGCTTTTTAAATTGGCCGCCAGTTTTTGCGCTTTTTTAACAAACGGGCAGGTCGCATCCACAATATTTAAAGCTTTCTTTAAGAATTCTTTCTCTATCTCAGGAGCTACTCCGTGAGTGCGGATAATCAGAGAATCACCCTTACCGGTTTTTTTTATATTGCTCACAGCATGAATACCGGCCTTTTCAAATTTTTCGACAACTTGCGGATTGTGTATTATGGGACCGTAAGTAAAAACTCTGCCTTTAGCTTTTGCCGCCGTCTGCTCTGCAGTATTAATAGCCCGCTTTACCCCGAAACAAAATCCTGCATTTTTTGAAAGAATAACTCTCATTTTTCCCTCTAAGCGCTTTTTATATCCGGCGAAGGTACTCCGCCCAGCGCAGCAATTTTATTCATTATTTCGGCGGTTACCCGTTTATAATCTTCTTTGGTCGGTTCCCTGCCCATCACCGGCAAAACGGTAAAAGGTTCGCCGAAAGTAAAAACTATTTTTTTTGGCAGGGGCAGCAGGCGGCCTTTAGGCATCGCTTCATACGCTCCTGATATATAACAGGGAACAACCGGAAGATTCGCTTGAAGAACAAGTAAACCTATTCCCGGTTTTCCTTCTTTAAGTTTTCCGTCACAGCTTCTTGTCCCTTCAGGAAAGGCCACAAGCGCCAGTTCCTCTTTTTTTAAAGCTTCGAAAGCTTTTTCAAAACCACCGCGAAAACCCGCCCCTCGGTTTAAAGGCAGAGCGCCGACATGCTCCAGAAAATACTTCAGGAAAACATTACCAAAAAGCGTGTCTCGCGCCATAAATCTGGTTTTTTTTCTAAAATAGACCATAATTCCTATTGCCGGCGGGTCGATCAGGCTTACATGATTTGATAAGATAAGGCAGGAACCACTTTTCGGTATATTTTCCAAACCAACAGCTCTGGCCCGGAAATAAAACCGCAAAGGAACGCTAAGGATCAACATCCAAATAAATTTAAACATGCTCAAATATACTATAAAAGGCCGGTTGCCGCAAGAGAAAAAGCCGGCAAAAGTTCCGGCCTGATTTCACAGATAAAAGAGAGATGACACAGATAGAGCGCCTACCCGGGAGGGAGTTTCGCTCATTTATTCTTAATATTCACACAGAGGAGTTCTTTCGAAAAACGCAAATACATGTTGCCGTTGGCTATTATTGGCAAAGCCCAACCAATATAGTCATTATTTCCAACAGGAACCTTAAAGGTAGTGCGGGATAATTCTTTATAGCCGGAGGGTGTCGCCTCGGCTATGATTAAGTCACGGCCGCTTCTGATATACAACCTTCCGTCCGCGACCATAAGTGAAGCATCTATTTTGAAACCGTATTTAGACCAGAGGACGGTCCCTTTAGCCAGGCTGACACAAACCAGAGGGAAACAACTGGCAAACCCATACAGATTCCCGCCATAATTAGTGTAGCTGTAATTTCCGGAGGGTGAGTTTTTAGTTTTCCATACTTCTTTTACATTGTACTTTCCCGCTTCCCCTGTAACCGAAAGCAGTATCTGCTCCTTTTCAAAAGGTTGTTCCAGGATATAATCACCAAAAAGCAGGGGCGTAGCTATGGTGTTTTTGCCTTCAGAAAGCTGATACGACCAGAGCGGCTTGCCGTCAGAAACCCTGAGAGCCGAGAGCCTGCAGTAAGGTGAATAAAGAATATATTTTTCCCCGGCATAGACGGTAACCTGAGGTGTCTGACTTACCTGAATTGTTGTTTCTATCTTAACGGGGCTTTTATAGAGCCATTCTACTTTTCCTGTTTCAAAATTGAAAGCAACGCACCGTTCATTATTCTTTTCCGGGTCCGGCCCCAGATTTACTATTATTTTACCACCAACAGGCAACGGAGAAATATTCCAGCCCTTCCAGGCTCTTCTGGCGGTGGGATATTCCCGGTCAAGCTCCCTTTCCCATATGATTCTGCCTGTTTGCCTATCGAAACAAAATAGATTTCCCATGGCGCCTATAGTGTAAAGGTATTTTCCGGTAGCCGCTGGCGCAGCCCTCGGTCCGCCCTGGCCGTACTCCATTTTTTCGTATTTTACTTTATAGGTATATTTCCAGATTTCTTTGCCGGAAAAAGCATCAAGACAGCGGACGGCTTCGGTTGTTTTATCCTCAAGAGAGGTTAGATAAAGCCGGTTATCATAGATAATAGGACAGGACCAGCCTATCCCCGCAGGAATTCTCCATAAAATTTCCGGCCCTTCTTTCGGCCATTCGCTCAGAAGATTTTTTGCCGGCGAAGCCCCCGTGCCGTCAGCACCAAGCCAGCGCGGCCAGTCGTAAGGAGCCGGACTTTGCTCAGCGGCAATACAAATTGAAAACAATAACGTTATAAATACCGCGCATTTTAGTCTATTCATATTTCCTTTTATGCCCGGCGTAGGCACTTTAGTTCAGGCAAACGCCTTAGCCTAAAACTTTTATCGGGAATTATTATCAATCATCCGTTATCTTATTATTTTTTATTGTACCTGTCTTACTCCGTCAGAGAGCTTGCATACCCACAATTCCGTTTTTCTTCCAGACAGCTTTAGATATTCCTTCGACAGTTTATCCTTCAATTCACTCACAGCCTCTTCTTTTACCAGGGTAATAGTACAGCCGCCAAATCCACCGCCCATCATCCTCGAGCCCACAACACCTTTAACCCCTAAAGC
>CAIYPD010000128.1 GCA_903928075.1 Candidatus Firestoneibacteriota bacterium | reverse complement strand
GATCTCGCCCCTAAGGCGGATCCACCTACGGTGAGATCTCGCCCCTAAGGCGGATCCACCTACGGTGAGATCTCGCCCCTAAGGCGGACAATCTTGAGCGAAGTAGCGAAATCCGCCAACGCTTAGTGCCTGCCCGCCGATCTTTTTGGAGGGGAGGGGCGGAAGCAATCACAATCATCCTTTATTATCGCTCTCTAATTTAGTATAATAAATTAATAGATTCTGAGTAAAAGGGGATAAAGTTGAAACTATCAAGCTTTGAACTTGATTTTAACCAAAATCAACTCGCCATTAAAATCAACCCAAACCAAAAAAACATCTCCCATTTTAAAAACAGTTCGTCTATACCCTCATTCAATTAAGAAAATTTGCTACAATATAAAAAAACTATATTAAGTGAAAGGGAGTGAAGATATTATGACAGCTAAATTTAAAAGCGATATCAAAACTGTTGTTGATTATCTTTGGGAAGATGAAAAACGTCATTATTCCTGCGGACGATCAAAAAATCATATATTTCTAGTTTTAAAGAGACTTGCAAAAGCAGTTGAATCCAAAGATAAAAAACAAGGTTTGCAGCAATGAATCTAAGCTTTAGGCGAAGTTTAGCTCAAAACTATTCTAGTCCTTCACAAAAGATAAGGGTATTGACTGAGGATTGGGTTCACCGTTCTATATTTTGTCCAAACTGCGGAAATATAGAAATTAAAAAGTACACAGATGGTAAGCCGGTTGCGGATTTTTATTGCGAAAGTTGCAAGGAAGATTATGAATTAAAGAGCAAGAAAGGTGTTATTGGTTACAAGATTGTTGATGGTGCATATGGAACAATGCTAGAAAGATTAACAAGCAACAATAATCCAAACTTCTTTCTCCTTGAATACGATTTGTTTAATCTGGAAGTTTCAAATCTTGTTGTTATACCGAAACACTATTTTGTCCCAAATATAATAGAAAGACGAAAACCTCTTTCTTTAACCGCTAGACGTTCAGGTTGGGTTGGATGTAATATTTTATTAAATAATATACCTCAATCCGGAAAAATATATTTTATTAAAAATAAAATAACTGAGCCAAAAGAAAGGGTAATAAAGAATTGGCGGAAGACTCTTTTCTTGAAAGAAGAAAAGGAGATTAGTGCGAAAGGTTGGCTTTTAGATATTATGAGCTGTATTGAAAGGATTGGTGATGATGAATTCGCTCTGGAGAAAGTTTATCAATTTGAAAACATCCTAAAAGAGAAACATCCGGACAATAAACACATAAAAGATAAGATTCGTCAACAATTGCAGGTGCTACGTGATAAAGGTTATTTGAGATTTATTTCAAGAGGTAGGTATCGTCTTGAATAATACTCCGGGACATGGTATTTTTACTACTTTTATAAGTGTGGATGGCCCTCTTAATTTAATGGTATTAAACTGCTTTTGCTTAAGACTAAAGCAAAACAATGGTGGCATTCTTATAAATTTAGGGAGAAAAAAATGTCTGATATTAAAAAGTTAACAAAATTAATAATAAGTTTCCGAGATGCGAGAGATTGGAAACAATTTCACAATCCTAAAGATGTTGCGCTTTCAATGGTACTTGAGGCTTCCGAATTAATGGAACATTTTCAGTGGAAGACTATACACGAGGTTAAGACCTACATCAAGAAAAACAAAAAACCTATCGCTGAGGAGCTCGCTGATGTTCTTTATTGGGTTCTACTGATGAGTCACGATCTCGGAATAGACGTAAAAGATGCTTTAATCAAGAAGCTTTCGAAAAACAAAAAGAAATACCCTGTGAATAAATCGAAAGGTAAACACCTTAAATATGATAAGTTGAAATAGCTACATAGGGAAAAGCTCAAAAATGCTTAAGATTGAATCGTTGGAATTTAATGAAAGTTGTTTGAAGGCCATTGAAAATCACAAATTTGGAGGAAAAAAATGGCCGGTTGTTTACATTATTAATAATGATTGTGAAGCATATGTCGGGGAAACAACAGATGCTGTTGCTAGAATAAATAATCATTTATTGAATCCTGAAAGAGCTAGTCTAAATAAAATCCATCTAATTTCAGATGAAGAATTCAATAAATCAGCCACATTGGACATAGAGTCATCTCTTATTAAATATATGGCCTCAGATGGCAAGTATAAATTACAAAATGGAAACATGGGTCTTAGATATCACCATTATTACCAGGAACAGAATTATCAGGACAAATTTAAAGAATTATGGAAAAGACTTTTAAATGATAGTTTTCTAGTAAGAAACAATATTCAACAAATAGACAATTCTGATCTATTCAAATATTCTCCATATAAATCTCTTTCCGACGATCAATATCGCGCAACAAGGGAAATCCTTTCGAGCATAATTAATAAGATCCAAAAAAATATATTATCAAAGCCAATTGTTGTTGAGGGCGGGGCGGGAACAGGTAAAACTGTATTGGCAATATATTTGATGAAGTTATTAATGACAAAGTACAATTTCGATGATTATATCGATAACGATGAAATAAGTGACGATATGGAGTTGCATAAAATGCTTGGCAATATTAACTCGCATCAATTATCCATTGGGCTTGTAATTCCCATGACATCGCTGAGAAAAACGATTAGAAAAGTGTTCAAAAATATTTCTGGTTTGAATCCAAATATGGTTTTAGGTCCGGCTGATGTAATAAAGAAAAAATATGACTTATTGATAGTTGACGAAGTACATAGATTAAAAAGAAGACTGAACATTACAAACTATGATTCTTTTGATAAGATAAATAAAAAGCTTGGGTTGGACAAAGAGACCGGTACGGAACTTGACTGGATTATTAAAAGCAGCAAGTTTCAAGTGCTGTTTTATGATGAGGGACAGTCTATTAAGCCATCAGATGTAAGATCTGACAAAATTCAAGACCTAAATGCAGAAAGATACAAGCTACAGTCGCAAATGAGAATAAAAGGTGGTGAAGACTATCTTGGTTATATAAATAGAATATTTGATTGCAATGTAAAGGAAAAAGCAAGATTCGATAAATATGATTTTAAGCTTTTCTTGAACATAGATGAGTTTGAAAATGCGGTAAAGAATAAAGAGAGGGAATTAGGATTGTCAAGGATTGTTGCTGGCTATGCATGGGAATGGAGAACCAGAGATAAGCAATATCAACACGACATTGAGATTGACGGGAAAAAGTTTAAATGGAATAGTACAAATGAAGATTGGGTAAATTCTGTTACTGCAATTGATGAAGTCGGGTGTATTCATACTACACAAGGTTACGACTTAAATTACGCTGGAGTTATAATTGGTCCAGAAATATCTTATGATAAAAGAAGTAATGAAATAACAGTGAATATAGAAAAATACCACGATAGAAATGGGTCTGTAAATATAAGAACCGCCCAAGAGCTCGTTACATACATTAAGAACATTTATAGAACATTAATGGCTCGTGGAATTCATGGAACATATTTATATGTATGCGATGATAATTTGAAGGAATATCTGAAGCGATGGGTATATGCAGTTGGGGAAGTAGAAATAGAGAAAAGTAACATAAAGGCAAGCGCAATACTCAAAGCCAATAAAATCGAAGTATTCGATAACGTTCCGGACTATGAAAAATTTGTACGGTTCATTCCATTCTATCCGACAATTGAGGCGGCTGCTGGAGCTTTTGATAGAGAAACATCTGGTGAGGAAAAGTGGATAAGTACAGATTCTGTTAATCGTAAGATCACAAAAGATCTATTAACGATAAGAGTAATTGGTAAATCTATGGAACCGGAGATACCTAATGGTAGCATATGTCTCTTTCGAAAACATTCAGGAGCTTTTAGAAATCAGGAGGGCAAAAACATATTTTTAACACGCCTAACAGACTCCAAAGATCCGGAAACTAACAGCCGGCTTACCGTAAAGAAATATATGAGTGAAAAAGCGGTCAATTCTGATGGTGTTTTAGGGCATACAAGTATAACGTTAAAATCATTGAATCCGGATGTTGCTGATATCAAAGTGACCCCAGAAGAAGCACAAAACATGAAAACACTAGCTGTGTTTGTTCAAGTGTTGAATTAAATTATAATAGATTTTATAGATAGCGATTATGATATCTCATTAAATCAGAACAAAAGTCGAACCCCTTTCTCTGATTGAAATTCCTACCGGATTAATAGTATAATACTTGGATTATGATAAGCCACATTAGGGCCATATTAGAGAAGGATCCGGCGGCGAATATCTGGGATGTTGTTCTTTATCCTTGCTTGTATTCTATTTTTTTTCATAGGGTTGCGAATATCTTATGGAGATTGCATATTCCATTTTTTCCGAGGTTTCTCTCGCAATTGTCACGCTTTCTTACGGGTATTGAGATTCACCCGGGGGCTACCATTGGTAAGGCATTTTTTATTGACCACGGTATGGGCGTAGTTATCGGGGAGACCACGATAATCGGGAATAATGTGACGCTTTTTCAGGGTGTGACCCTGGGCGGGACGGGTAAACAAAAAGGGAAGCGACATCCTACTCTCGGTAACAATATAGTAGTCGGCGCAGGCGCAAAAATACTGGGAAATTTTAAGATAGGCGATGACAGTTATATCGGTGCCAATTCCGTTGTTCTGAATGAGGTGCCCCCGCATTCCACTATAGTCGGTGTTCCGGGGCGGGTGGTGAAGATAAAAGGGCAGTATGTTCCGAATATTACATTCAATCATGCCAATCTGCCGGACCCGCTGGCCAACAGATTAAAAAAAATACAAGCGGAACTTCTTGAGGTGGAAAAGCATATAAAGCATTGGAAGAAGAAGCCCGGGCCTTAATGAGTTTGAACAAAAGAAAACTAACCCTTATCACACTTTCCCATATAGTAAACGATTCCTACCCTGCTTTTATTCCGATGGTTATCCCTATTTTGATGGAAAGGGGTTACAGTGTTTCATTGGCCGGGTCTTTGGGGATGATTCTGACTTTCTCCACCAATTTTCCCCAACCCTTGTTCGGGCTCCTTTATGACAAAACGAAAAAATACCTGATTTTTCTTGCGCCGCTTTTTTCGGCAATTTTCATTGGCACGGCGGCTTTGATGCCTTCGTATTTCCTGATTGCGCTTTTTCTGGTAATCGGCGGGCTGGGTGTCTCGCTTTTTCATCCCGAAGCCACGCATATAGCCAGGTCGGCAGAGAGAGGTAATTCAAATTTAGCGCTCTCGATATTTTTGGCGGGCGGCACGGGCGGTTATGCGCTGGGCGGCCTTGTTGCCGGTATCCTTATCTGGCTTTTTGGCATTAAGGGACTCCTATTTACGCTAATTTTTGGAATCCTGGCCTCGTACGCGCTATATAAAAACCGGAGTTTTCTTGTCGAGACGGAAAAAGAAGTCAGCAGTCCTTCTGTTGCCCTTGAACTTAAAGAGGTGAACCGGATTCCGGAGTTCCTTCTTATTTTTGCGATTGTTACTATCATTGTTTCTGTGCATTCAACCGTTGGGATGTTTTTGCCTTCTTACCTTAAACAAAAAGGCCTGAATATGGCCTTCGGGGCCTTTTCTTTTATACTCTTTGTCCTCCCGGGCTCTCTCGGCGGGATTGCGGCCGGCAGTCTGGCAAAAAAGTTCAGCATAAAGAAGCTTATTCTTGTCTCCCAGTTGCTTGCTGTGGGCTTTTTATATGCTTTTGTTTACACACCTTATCCTTATTTTCTGATATTTATTCCCCTTGCGGGCGGGGCTCTGCTTTTCTCTTTTCCGCTGCTGGTAAATCAGTCCTATTTGTATCTGCCAAAGAATAAAGGCGTAGCCGGCGGCTCGATAATCGGCCTGGCCTGGGGACTCGCCAGCGTTCTTATCCTGATAACGGGTGCGCTTTCTGACCTGGGCGGTTCCATTGCCTTTGCGTATAAAATTATATTTTTCCTGCCGCTTCTTGCCTGCCTCCTGCTTTTGAAATTAAAAATTTAATATATTTTTTCCGCTTCTGTCCGGGCTTTTAGTCTCAAGCATTAGAGGCTGTGCCAAAATGTAGTTGCCTGATTCATCAGGCGGCTCGATAAATCGAGCACAATATTGTGAACTATTACTGCCGACCGGGAACTTGTATTGACAAGCATTTATAATAGTAATATAATCGCTACATGCTTGAAAACAATAATAAAATAGGGCTCTCTTACAGGCCCAAGAAAAGATTTGGGCAGAACTTTATGAAAGATCCCTCCCTGCGGGAGTTTGTCGTTAACCTGGCGTATTTGGTAAAAACGGATACCGTCCTGGAGATTGGGCCGGGAAGGGGGGAACTCACCGTCATTATCGCTTTAAGGTGCCCGGTAATTGCGGTGGAGATAGACCGCGACCTGATTGCCCTGCTTAAGGAAAGATTTTCCGGAAATCCGAGAGTGGAAATTGTGGAAGGTGATATTCTTGCCTATGATTTCAATAAAATAGCTGTCCCGAAATTCAAAATAATAGGCAATATTCCTTATAATATAACGACGCCGATAATTTTTAAAATAATCGAGAGCCGGCACCGGGTAACTTCGGCAATTTTAACTGTCCAAAAAGAAGTCGCGGAAAGACTGGCCGCAAAGCCCGGGAACAAGGATTACGGTGTTTTAACCATTATGGCGGGCCTGTATGCTTCGATGGAAATCCTCAAAATTATTCCGGCGGGCGCTTTTACTCCGGCTCCGAATGTCGATTCTGCCGTAATCAGTATCAAGCCGCTTGAGAACCCGAGGGTCCCGGTCAGGGATTTTGAACTATTTGAGAAGCTTGTTAAGGGGGCTTTCCAGCAGAGGCGCAAAAATATCAGAAATGCTCTTTTAAGGTTCGGGATACCCAAAGAAACGGTTCCAACAATTCTTGCGGCCTGCAATATTTCTGAAAATGCCCGGCCTGAAGATGTTTCTATAGAAGATTTTGGCCGTCTTTCGGATTTGTGCGGAGCCGGAGGCGGGAAATAATTTACTTCTTTTCCCCGGGGAG
>CAIYPD010000127.1 GCA_903928075.1 Candidatus Firestoneibacteriota bacterium | reverse complement strand
TCATTTTTCGTTCTTTTATGGCAACCAGAAACAAAACTCCGTTATTTTTACCTTTTTTTCCGATGCCCCATTTATTATATAGATTATAAGCATATCTTTCTATGGTTTCTCCGTCAAGAGTTTTTATCGTTACCACAGCAATTTCAACGCTTGTTTTTTGTTCAAATGTGTCAATTACCGAAGTTAAGTAACTTTGCGTCTCGCTGTTCAAAATTACGGCATAATCATTTACCCGTCCCGTTGGTTTTGACGGAACCGCAAAGCTATTAAGATGAAAAATAATTAGCAATATTACTGACAATTTAAATATATTTTTCATATTCTTCTCATTTTATTTCATCAATTTTCTTAGTCAACTCTGTTACAGTATAATGCAATTCCCAGTAAAGTTTGTTTAATAATATTTTATCTGCTTTTACTTCATCTTTCTTCACTTTATTTATTTTTTCAAATATATTCAGGTTTAGCGTGTGTTTTTCTTTTAAAATTCTATCCGCGTATTTAGCGAGAAAGCAAAAGGAGGCGCTATTTCTAACCAGAAAAAGTTTCATTACTTTTGCATCATTTTCAATATTAAACCACATTTTTCTCATCAAGATTAATTTACTTCTAAGCTCAAATTCAATCTGATGCTGCAAGTTCTCATTGGTTACATCAATTCCGGTAATTAAATCATCACCATAAACCACTTTAAAGTTTTCCTTCATCTCAAGGTATTCCACCGGAAAAACATCCAGGGAATTCAGGTGTTCTTCTTTTGTTATAATAATTGGGTTCAATCTTAATTTTTTAATATTTTTCCTTATAACATCACGCATATTAAAAATGTGCGCATCGCTTATTTCTTTTAAGATTATCATAATATTAATATCTGATTTATTCTTCTTTTCAACCTGGTCCGCAAAGCTCCCATACAAAATAGCAGAAATAAGATTACTTTTTGCTGCTTCTTCCAGTTGCTCAACAAAGTATTCAATTTCTTTATCCATAATATCCTCCACAAAGATTTTCAAATTATTAACCCATCCGGAACCGGAAAGCCGGTCATTCCAAAAGCTTGCAAACAATAGCATGTCTTTTAAAATAGTTTCATTTATCTCACAATTGCTTTTCAATTATACAGTTTTATATGGAGATCAGCGCTTGATTATTATGCTACAACGATTTTCTTTTTTACTCGTCAAAGATCAGACGGCAGTTTCAACTAATTCAAAGACGACGGGTGCTTTTCTAGGATATCTTGCTTTTCACCCAATTATAGTACCGGTCGGTTTTCAGAAAAATGTCGTATGCTTCTTTTTCCATCACCATCCGGTCTTCATATTCTACAAGGTGTTTAAAGTTAATTATCTTGGCTAAAGAGCCGGCGTATTTATTGATTTCTTTGTCGTCAATACTTGTTTTCAGCAATTCTATGATATCAAAATGATCTTTACTTGAGCACCGGATACCTTTCTTTTTTACAAGCAGCGCATCGGTAGCTGAAATCGCACAGTGAACTGCTTGCAGTACGAGCGAATTCCAGTTTCCATCATTATTCGCAGTCAGCATACCCTGATAGAAATCCTGCGCTTTTTTCCAATAGACGGCGTGCTTCGAACTCTCAAGCCGGCGTATAATAATATTTTTGGGCGTCATTTGGACAAGAGTTCTCCTATTGTTTTTCCTTTAATAGTTATATAGTCTCTTACGACTTCTTTAATAAGCGAATCTTTTTGCGAAAAGCGATTTTTCAGTTCTTTTTCTGTCACATAATAAGGAGAGACTTTAAGCCCAAACTCAGTCCTTAGTGCTTGTTTTTCACTATCGAACTGCTCCGTTACCTTCTCTTTGCCGTCTTTTACTACTACAAAAAGATCAACATCGCTCTCAGAACTATTTTCACCTCTGGCGGTACTGCCAAATAACGAAACGGACTCAACATTTTTCGAACTAAGCGTTTTTGAACTTTTGAGCATATTACCAAGATATTCTTTCTCTTTTGAAAACAAGGGCTCTATTATTTCTTTAACCAGATAGGCAGATTTGTTTAAAGCGTAAATATGATTATTTCCGGTAAGTTTTAAAGATATAATTCCGGACGCATGCAGGGCTTTTAGTGTCTTACTGCACTGCCAATGGTTAACATCCGAAGCAGCCGCAATCCCTCTTGCGCTTTTGCCCTCCGGATTAGAGACCAAATAGCGAAGAATCTTGAGTTTTACTTTTTGCCCGAATATGTCTTCCAAAATTGTATCGTATCTCATAAATGCCTACTTTAATAGCCATATGTCTACTTATGTAGCCATTATACCTTCCGCCCGCGCTTTTGTCAAGCACTCAATACCTTTCAATACCTTTATTAAAGGGGACAGCGACCTTTTGATATAAGGACAGCTGTCCCTCTTCGGGTTATCTATTTGTTCAATTTGGCAGCTGCTGCTTCCCGCGTTGCCTTGAGATCCGGACTGGTAACCACCAGGTAATCCATATTTGCCCCGCGCCCGTTCATATTAGTAAGCCGAACCACATTCTTACCCTTCTTGAACTTAAGCAGAAGCGGCTGTTCTGTAACCGGGTTACCGGCAGTAAACAACTGCCAGTCATCCGAGCCGTTCGCCCAGCCCCCGGTCGTAGGCAGATTCATAGGAGCAAAAGGCTCCTGCACTTCTCCATTAATCTTGATCTCTCGTTCTATATTAGCAAGCTGGCTGCAGTAGCAGATGCTAAGATTATAGTAGCCTTCGGCAGGTACTTCAAAAGTCCATTCGAGCCAGTGTCCGAGAGCGTCCCAACTTGAAAATGCCGTACCAAGAGCGCCGCGTTTTTTGTCGGTTATAGCGACTCCGCCGCCGCCCTGGCCGCTAAAAGCCTCGGCTTGAACAGCTACGAGGGTATTCGCCGGGACCGGATTCATCCTTGCTTCAGCTTCCCGTACTTTAGTTCGCGCCGTGCATTCCTCTTTGGCTTTGTTTAAAGCCGCTTCCTGCGCCGCCTGGCGCTTTTGCAGCATTTCCTGCCTGGATTCAAAAACACTCCTCGAACCTTTGACCGCAAGTTCAACCCTGGAAACCGGTTTGAGTGCCAGCAACACGGAATCCTTACCGCTTACTTTACCTAAATCCGCCGCCCCGATTCTCTTTCCCTCGGCATCAAGCCGGAACGCTTCCATATTGCCGATTGCCGGCAGAACAACCGTCACCGTGCCTTCAACGGGTGAAGGATTCCCGACTAAATAAGCGCCTGTCTCAGTTTTTTCAAAATATGCCAGGCCAGGTTCGCTGCGCGTAATACTCACCTCGCCCAGCTTGAGTATTTTCCCGCCTCCAAGATACATCGCCCGTACATTTCTTCCATCCATAAGAACGAACGCCTGCTGCGCGTCTGACTCCAGCTCTCCCTGCCTGTATACTCCCGGCCGAAACGCCGCAAAACAAAGATCAGTTCCCGAAACCGTTTCAACTTTGAGCAATCCAAATCCCGCGTCTAAGCTGCCTTCCTGGACGACATTTTTTACATAACCATCCTTTACACCGGAAATATCTATCACATTTCCGTAGACGGTACTGCCTTTCACACGGCGCTCCAAAACCGCCGGCGGCCGCATTAATTTGTAATAGCCGTCCCCGAGTATGACCTCAGTCTCGCCGCCGCCGTCCGCCGCAATGAGTCTTGCAGTGCGTCCGTCCTGTGTCACAGCAGCCTTCCAACCGCCGCCCACCGTCGCATGCCGGACATTTTCAAGAACTTTATAACCGCTCTCTTTCGGTTCCGGAAATGCCATTGGCTCGAATTTTAGCCCTGAGGAAAATTGCCCCAGAATGTGCCAGGCCAGGTCAAACTTCCGCGGCAGCCGCGTAAAGGCGCCGAAAATATCCGCCATATAATTGGCCGTCAGGAATATTGATCTGTCCATAGTTATCCCCGCATACGCCTTATCCGTCCAGGCACGCTGTATACCCATACTCTCCGCCGTACCGTACACAAGCTGCCGGGCATCTGACATAACCTGATCGAGCTCATCAACCACCAGCGTATTGTGCGCCAGCGTTGAATGGTACCAATCGCGGTACAATGGTTGTTCGTACCATACGCTCCCGGGATCCGGGATTAGTTGCGCGTTAAAGGCATACAAATCAATATTAAGTTTGTCCGGGTGCCCATGCGACCTGTTCGGGCCAAAGTCGAGCATCAGACTGTTCGTTCCTGCCTCTGTTGTGGTCCGCAGCATCCCGTAGCCGACACCAAAAAAATTAACACTCTTCAATTCAACCGGCGCCGTCTTTTCCTTAAGCTCCCTGTCAAACAAAACCGATACAGGAAACTGCTGGAACAACGCAGCCAGCTGCATTCCTGCCTGATTAAGTATTGAAAGATAGCTCGGATCGCGATACCTCCGGTAGGCATATTCATAGAGGAAAGCCTCCGTGCCGACAATTGACCCGTGACCGGAATCATGAATTGCAGGCGTCATCAGATCCGGGTACGAATACCGGAGCGGAGAATCAAAAAGATTTTTCAAAGCACCGTCCCTATACCGGTACATGTCAATGCCATGATGCCAGAGAATCTCCGCATCCAGCACCAGCGCTTCAAGCGCCATAAATTGATATCCCATGGCGCCTTCCGCCCACATTCCGTCTGCATCAATGCTTTCACTGCCAAAGTGCTTCAAAAAAAGACCGCCTGTCGGTTTTTCCTTGGTCCCTTTTATCCCGTATAATGCCGTGTTGATTAATTCCTGGTCATCGGTCGCATAGCCCACCGCCAGTACCGAAGCTGTCCCGATAGCAGACCAGTTTGTCGGCGCCTCCAGCATGGAGTGATTGCTGACCACCAGTTTCGCCACTGCCTTTAACAAATCGTCTTCAATGTGCTCGCGTTCCTCCGGCTTGATAGACGGCAGATTATATATCAGATCATACCCGCGCGCCAGCTGCGGCAGCCAGGTCGCGTCCCCCAGGACCTGGTCAAACGCCTTACTGGGTGCATGATTAAATCCCGGCCTTGCTCCTACGGCATAATTCGCATACGCATCCGCGTAGGCCAGCAACAGCTTCTTGCAAAAATCCGCGTATTTTTCATCCCCGGTTAAAACATAAACTGTCCCAAGATTTGCAATATCTAAACTCAGCTGATTATGGACAGCGCCGTAGGTCTTGCCATCTAACACTTCCAGATCGCTTATGTGCCTCCATTTCCCATCAGTACCCTTTTGTGGCTCCGGTATCCCGGCAGGTTGCGTAAGCCGCACATCCATCGCTTTTTTTAGCCCGGCAAACTGCGTCTGTAAGGCTTTGCTTGTATTTAACATATCCTTGTAATGCGCGATATCCTCTTTGTCCCAGAGCGTGTTCGGATGGCCGACCGTCATCCGCGGCTCTCCGACAACCTCAATCTTTCCCTGCGCCGCGGCCCCTATTGTCGGTGTTATGTTCGCCGTTAAGGCCACCGCCCGGTAAGAATCCACCGGTTTTAGCAACTCCGATACATTCTGCGGAGAGAGAACCCGTAGTCTTGACCAACCGCCATATTTCGGACCTTTTTTTCCATTACCAAGATCACGCACAGGATACTCATCGGTAATAAGGATACCTATCGACTGCCCTTGCGCCAGAAGCGGAATCAAAATAGGTTGTCCCGGCTTTTCCTCCAGGTCAGCATGTTTCAGCATTTTACCGTCCACAAAAATATCTATCGCCTTTGGCTGCAGCGTTCCTCCGTAATCCAGGCCAACCACCTCGATTGCCCTGATTTCCACCGGAACAATAAGTTTGATATCAACACGCGCCTTGGTAAGAGGTGATACTAAAGTACCTCCGCCGCCCAAACCCGGCTGCAGAGTATTATTTGGCGGCCAGTCCTTGTTGAAAGCCGAACCGCTTCCCTTCGCCGTCGCTCCAAGTTGAACCAGAGAAACATTGTACAACCCGTCCTTATCCGGTTTGTCTACAGCCGGTTTAGGGGCGGCAACAACAGGAGCTCCTGCAAGAAAACACGAAACAGCCACAAAGAACAAAATCCGGTACAAACAAATTCGCATAATTCCCTCCGTATTTTTTCTAAGCCAAAAAAAACCCGCAGTTTATACCGGCTGTCTACCCTGGAGCTTTAATAGAGAGCCGGCATATTGAATAAGGGAGACGGGTTCAGATTGAGCTTCCAAAAACATCCCCCTTTTCATATCTATTCATCCTTTCTTCCTTTTACTCCCGGTAAATAAAAAAACCCACTTGCTTTTTATAGCAAACGGGTTAAATTTTAATCTGTTTCGCTTTGTTTAGTAAGAATTCCGGTCTTTAAATTTTTCCTTTTCTGTTCGACCATTCTGCCCCCAAAGTAAACAGTAATTGAATTATAACAGATATGGAGTTCTTGTCAACAGGATACAGCAATCATCTTACAGAAAAACGCAAAGTTTTTTCGGAGGTCTTTGCCCATTAAAGGTTTTTTGATACGGTGAGTATTCCTTCTGCTATCACTCTTATTGTTCTTACATATTATATTTGTATCAATACTTGCTGGCAATTGTCAAAATTAAATATCGCTGTCCCTTTTTGAAAGGCGCTCATACTCCGCAAAATCTGCCTGGTTTTTATAGACGGAGTCCCTGTAATAATCTTCACTGCCGCAGATAGAGACAAAATCCATAAGACACTTAAGAAGCCCAATAATCAAGGCCTTAAAAAAGGAAATGATTTCAAACTTTTTAAGGTGCGTCCAGCATACGAACAGAAAATATTTAGTATGCAGCCAGGACATCTTAAAGAACCATTTTAATCTGTCGCCAAAGACCAGCGCGGCGGGGACAACTACAAGCGTAAGCAGGGTCGAACTGATAACTCCACCGACAATAACCCAGCCCATGGCGGTCCGCTGTTTTGCCGCTTCATTCAGCCCTATCGCAACCGGGATGGTGCCGGCAACAAGCGTAAGCGAAGTCATAATTATCGGGCGAAGCCGTGTCTTCCCGGCAGTAACGAGAGCTTCCTTTAATTCCATTCCTCCCGCCATAAGTTGT
>CAIYPD010000126.1 GCA_903928075.1 Candidatus Firestoneibacteriota bacterium | reverse complement strand
TGATCTGCCCCCAGATATTGTACCAATTTCTAGTTGAGACTGAAACATAAGTTTGCTTTTCCCATCCAGGAAGTTGCCAGCAAAGACTCAGGAGCCGGCGGTCTACCACCAAGAGAACTGTGAGGCCTGATAGTGTTGTATACCTTAACCCATTGCTTTACCACGTATTCCGCCTCCATCAAAGTCCCACAAATGTTGATGTTTAAGGACTCTTCCCTCATCTTGCCGTTGAACGACTCGACAAACGGGTTCTGCCACGGGCTCCCGGGCTCGATGAACAGATTCTTAACACCGAGACCGGCTATCCAATTCATCAGGACTTTCGCCGTAAATTCTGACCCATTGTCAGACCTCAAATATTCCGGTTTGCCCCTCTGAATGAAAAGCTTTGCCAGTAAACCTTCCACATCGCTCGCAGAGATATTCCGCTTGATCAAAACCCCGATACATTCTCTGCTGTATTCGTCTATGACATTCAAAATACGTATCTTCCCGCCCCTAAACAGCTTCCAGGAAACAATGTCATAGCTCCAGATTTGGTTCTTTCTTTCAGCTCTTACCCTGATGTAGTTACCCTGATACCTCCGATGTATTTTCTTCTTTTTCCGGAGCTTTAATCCCGTTTCCGACCAGAGCCTCAAAAGCTTCTTGTGGTTGATGGTTATTCCATCTTGCTGGTCCAGCAAATCCAGAATCGTGCGGTATCCTGAACGCTTAAACTCTAGAGCCCAATAGGTTATCCGCTCTATCAGGGATTCTTCGTTCTTCTGTTTTCTCAAATACCGCTGGGTTGCCCTTGGTATTTCAAGCACTTTGCAGATCTGCCGCTCTGACCACCGGCCGAGAGCAACCAGTTCTTTTACCAGTACCCTTGACATTTCTATCGTGACTCCAGTTTTTTTTTAAACTCCTGGAGTATTTGGATAGAAACAGCCTGGTCTGCAACGACTTTCTTCAGCGTAGAGTTTTCCTGCTCCAGTTCACGCAATCTCTTGGCCTCTGCTATGTCCAGTCCACCGAAGTTCTGCTTCCATTTGTAGTACGTGTTCACGGAAATACCGACCTGCTTTGATATTTCCTCGACTTTCTTGCCTGCCGCTTGTTCAACCTCGAACTGCCTCAAAACCGATACGATCTGTTCCATTGTATGTCTTTTCGTGCCCATATTACCCCCTTGTATTTGGTCCTCTCCGTATTATACACTAGTATTCAGGATTGGACTAGTTTTTGGGGGGCAGGTCACTTCCCTGGCGGATATCTATTTGTTGCGCGGCAATATTTACGAAGAGCAGGGAGACTCAAAAAAAGGCCTTGAAAACTATAAGAAGGTCGTCAGTATGCCTTATAATCAGTATAATCAGGAGGCAATAGAAAGAATCCTGGACATTGAAAAAGCATTTGGAATTGAAAATAAAACTGCGCCGGAATTATATATGCGTTATTCGAATTTATATGAAAATACTTATGATTTCCACAGGACTTCCCTGGACTTAGGAGGCCGGATCCGTCTTAACAGCGGAGCCCTTATGCTAAATGCGGGCTTCAGACAGTACTGGCTTGAGCAGGCTGCAGTTGCTTCTGCGCCGGGAAAGGAGATATATACGGCCGCTGAAGGAATTATTCAGGAAAATTGGAAATGGTTGGCGGCTTTATCCGTTTTACAGCTTCATACCTATGTGGAAAGATACAGTTTAACGCTCGGAACCGCCGTACAGTTTACCCCGGACACCCTGTTTCAGGCAAATTTTTATTTTAACAAAGACGGTATTCTTGATACAGAAAACCTTAACACGATTATTCCCGGTTTTGCTGTAGCGCCTACTTTACCCCTTACAGCGCCTTTGAGCGTGGATGAATTTGAATTTCAGCTCAGCCATAAGTTATCAGAGGCGGATGAACTAAACGCCTACTTTGCCGAGGGCTACTTTTCTGACGCAAATAATCGGGAGAGATTCAATGCCGGGTATTTGCGCAAGATTGGAGATATTCCGGTAGTTAAAATCGGCGCCGAATATCAATATTTAAACTTCACCCAGGCCTCCACTTATTACTGGACTCCCGCGCCGCCCTATTCGGGCATTTCTCTTGTGGCCACCCTTGACAACTACAGTGATACTATGTTTTTTTACAGGATGAAAGCAACAATCACCCGGGTAATCGAACCCTCCCAGACGGACTTTAGCCTGGAAGGTGAGGCGACTTATTACTTAAATAAAAATATTTCTGTGGAAATATCGCTCAATTTCTCCCGTGGCACTTCGGGCGCGGCGACTTCTAATTTAACAAATTTATTACTGGGGATGACTTATCACTTCGAAAAATAGAGTTTCTGACATAATTTTTAACATAGTTGTTTTTTGTCTGGCTTTAATTCCTTTCTTATGGCTTATTTTTGCAATTCTCAATGTTTACCTGCTGCGTTTTTCTTTCCGGAAGGGCTTTATCGCTTTATCCTTTATTATGCTTTTTATTTTCCTCTGTATTTTAATTGTCAGGTATTTCGGGCTGATATATTTTTCATATTTGCATTATACTTTTCATGATTCCGACCATATCAGAGATTCCGATAAAAAAGAAAAGGATTTCCCGCTCGTTTCCATACTACTGCCGGTGTATAATGAAGGGAAAAATATCGAAGAGTCCATTAAATCCCTTTTAAGCGTAGATTATCCAAAAAAAGAAGTGCTGGTAATTAATGACGGTTCGACCGACGACAGCCTGGCAAGAGCCAAAAAGTACGAAGGGTTGTATTCCAACACCAGAGTAAGGGTAATTACCCAGGTCAATCAGGGAAAAGCCAGTGCCTTAAACAACGGTATTAAAAGCAGTACGGGTGCCTATATACTTTGTATCGACGGTGATTCGGTTATCGAAAAAAGTGCAATAAGGAAAGCGATGCCGCATTTTGAGGACGAAACTGTGGGCGCGGTTGCGGGGAATGTAAAGATTGTTAATGTAAATAATCTGCTGACAAGACTTCAATCTCTTGAATATATGGAAGGTCTGAATATGGTTAAACAAAGCCAGGCTTTCTTTAAGGCTGTAAATATCGTTCCGGGACCCTTCGGTCTTTTCCGGCGCAAGGCCATCGAAGGTATCGGCGGTTATGATAAGGATACTTTTGCCGAGGATTGTGATGTCACTATAAAATTGCTCGAGGTGGGCTGGAAAATAGTTTATGAGCCGGGAGCCATTTCCTGGACGGAAGCTCCTGAGAATTTCAGGTCTCTATTTATACAAAGATACAGATGGGGACGAGGCATTTTGCAGGTTTTAAAAAAACATAAAAGGGCCCTGATCGGTATCAAAGGCAGCAGGGTAAATGTTTTCACAATCTGGTATATGTTCTTCGAAGCTATTCTCTGGCCGATAATGAATGTTTTTGCTCAAGTATTTTTTGTCTATGTCGCTGCCACCTCCGGAATGCTCAATAGCCTGCTCTTCTGGTGGATACAGCTTACTTTGCTGGACATGACCGCTGCCTTGCATTGCGTTTTAATAGAAAAAGAAAGGCTAAGTTATGTGCTTTACTCGGTTCCTTACCGGCTTTTCTTCATTTTAATAATTGATGTAGTTAAACTGCTCGCCACGATTGAAGAGGTGCTGGGAATAGAGATGGAGTGGGGTCGTGTGGAAAGGAAAGGCCGGGCCAAGAAAGCATAGAAAAATATTTAATATTTATATTCTTCGTTTAACCTGTATATATAGGTTTCCCTTTAAAAACATGCAATATCCTGCTGCAAATATTATGCAATACTACTGCAAAATATTGTTCGACTAAAAAAAGAGGCACAGACTCTCTCTTTTCTCTGATTAACTTGACCCCATCCCCCATATTTACTAAAATAAGTAAGGTAGTTGCTTAGGCAGATATGAAAAGTAGCCGGACGGCTGCAAAGAGACCTGCTTTTAAAGTATGTTGATATAGTATAAGATAATGGATATTATCGCAAAGTATAATAGCGTAATTAGTATATAATATTAACATAGAGAGGTGCGCAAGCACAGCTAAAAAGCAGTTGCCTCAATTAAAATACCCATATTTGTCCTTGATATTGTGCAATTTATGATTGATATATGACTGTATATTGTGTAAACTATGGTTGTCACATAATAGTTGCATCCGGAGGAGAAATGACCGAAGAGACATTATATCGCTTTATGCTGGATGCAAATGAATGGTGGAGGACCGGGAGCGTAGAAAGAGAACTTTGTCCTGAAACCAAAAGAAAAGTTTTTGGTAACATATTAGAATTTCTCGGCAAACCTCAAGTAATTTCGATAGAAGGTCCCAGGCGAGTGGGCAAATCAACGGTTGTTTTTCAGCTTATAGAATATTTGCTAAAATCAGGTATTCCTTCGAAAGATATTTTGTATTTTTCTTGGGATGAGAGTATTTCAACAGACAATCAATCCGGGCTTGATAGGCTGCTTGAAGTCTATAGGGATAGAATATCCGAAACCGGTAAAAACCCAAGATATCTATTTATTGATGAGATACAGTATCTTGACCTTTGGCAAGTGCATATAAAACGATTTTATGATATGAACAAAGGGACTAAGATATTTATTACAGGGTCGGGGGGAGTTGAAATATCCCAGAAAACAAAAGAGTCGCTTGCGGGGCGAGTGTATAAATTTGAATTATTGCCACTTTCATTTAAAGAGTACCTGGAGTTTAAAAAAATTCCGACCTTAAATATTCGCGCGGCTGACCCTATTGCAATCTATGAGAAATTGCGGAAGAGTTTACCGGACTATAAATTAATTGAAAAATTATTTGAAGAATACTTAAGAAAAGGCGGTTTTCCGGAAGTAACAAATGAATCCAATAAAAATGTTATATATAAATACTTGACAGAATCTGTTGTAGACCGGGAAATATATAAGGACATTCCTCAAGCCTTTCACTTGCGGGAGGTACAGTTACTAAAACATTTGTTTAATTTTGCGTGTGAAAACACTTCTCAATTGTTTGAGATTTCAAATCTGGCCAACAATCTAAAGGCCTCCAGAGAGGTTATAGGCAACTATGTCACTTTTTTGGAACAGGCCCGCTTGATAGCTGTTGTAGAAAATTATGCCAAGTCAGATCTTAAAAGGGCCAGAAAATCAAAGAAGATTCTTGCGGGAGACCCCGGCTTAGCTGTTAGTGTTTTAAAGCATTATGATGATTTATTTACGGACAAAGAGTACCTCGGGCACCTTGTAGAAACCACAGCTTTACTGCATGCCCTGAGAAGTTTTGACTCGGTTAATTTCTACAGAGACAGTCAGAAAAGAGAAGTTGACATAATTGCTAAAACACGAAAAATAATATTACCGATGGAGGTGGGTTACACAGAATCTGTTCATTCTTCTGCAAATCTTGAATATTTTATGAATAAAAATGGGTTAAGTTTGGGTATAATTCTTTCAAAGAAGCAAACAGAGTTAAGAGTCAAAGCAAAGCGAAAGATTCTCGTGCTTCCGGTGGCCTTGTATTTAGGAATGAGCGACATTTTCTAATCAATTCCCTTCAAATACCAGAAAAATATCGACTTTTTAAGGGATTTATTGTATATTGGAGAACAGAAGCGGCAGGGAAAGATTTAAAAGATTCTATTCGAAAATGGAGAATAGACAATCGACCGCAATTGAGCTTGTATTGTCTAATTTCTACTATCGATTGCTCAATTGCTCTGTAAATTTTGATGACAATAAGACTTGAGAATCGAAAGTCGAGATTTGACGGTTATCTTTATGATTATTTTTACTTTTAATCAGTTATAAGTTATTAGCTATTAGTTATCGAGTTGCCGGGGTGGTGAAACTGGTAGACACAAAGGACTTAAAATCCTTCGGTCGCAAGATCATGGCGGTTCGATTCCGCCCCCCGGCATAAAATTTGCATGAGCAAATTTTATAGAGCAATTGAGCAATCGAAAATAGACAATAGATAAAGACCATCAATTGCGTTCAATTGCTCTATTGTTCTATTGCTCTTTAGTCTTTCATGAGATTTGCAAGAGCAAATTTTATAGAGAAATTGAGAGTCGAAAGTGGAGAATTGATTATGGTTCTCCGCCAAAGAGCAGACGGAGTACAAGATACATATAAAAACAAGTCTCAATTTCTGTCTATTCTCGATTGTCTATTTTCGAAAATTAACTGTTTTTTTGCGGGAGGTTTGTTGTGGAAGACGAAAATTCCAATAAGGAATCAAACGAAGTCATAAAAGCCAGAGGGACCTGCAAACAGTTTATAAAACTACAGGGGAAGAAACTGGAACAATGCTCGCATGTCGATTCTGATGGTTCTTTGGTTTATGAATTAAACTATAAATTTACTGATACAGAAGAGATTCCGGTAAAATTCAGTGTAATTCCTGCAAAAAGCAAAGAGGTTCATGATAAAATGCTTGTCTGGTCTAATGTTGTTTCAATTGAGGATGTTCCGGCTCAAAACAGGCAGGAATTTTATAAATCTATATTAAAATTAAATTATGATGCGGATACGGCCTGGTGCGGAATTTCAAAAGATGGTAAAGTAACGGTAAAGTCGGAAAGAATGATAAAGGGAATTGATCTTGATGAATTAGTTGATATGCTTAAAATGACTGTCAAACTTGCTCAAGAAATTAAAAGCAACATTTGCGTTGTTTATGGTGTAAAAATATTAAGCAAAGGAAATTCTTCTGATTTTAGTGCGGCTTGTTCGGTTAAGATTCAACAGGCCGAGTACAGTGAGCTACTTGGCAAGTTGCAGCGAAAGGTCATGGAAACCCTTGACGCCTGTAAAGCCTTCCTTCAAAGCGGAAACTATGCGCAATGCTGTAAAATCTATTTTAAAAATGCTTATGAACTTCTCGACTGTATAAAAAAATACAGCAGGGTGGAAAGTTCGGGAGTTGTCGCTGCGATAAAAGAAGACCTGGAAAGAGCTATCGCCGATATTCCGTATTTTACGGATAACCGGAAGAAATATGAAATGATCCGCGAAGTATTTCAGAATATTTTAAAAGCCAGATAAGCACCCGGTACGCCTGTTCTTACGGGTTTTTAAAGGGGGCAATATGGTTAAGGTTCTAAAGGCAGTTCTTTTACTTCTTTTTCTTTGTGGGATATTTTTCACAGCCGATGTTAAAATAGGCAAAAATCAGGAAATTTTAGTTGACGGAAAACCTTTTTTTCCTCTGGCCACCTGGCTGCAGCCTGTTAAAAATATTGATAAAAATAAAGAGCTCGGAATAAATGTTTTTTTAGGCCACGAAGCCGGAGCGGAATCCCCGAAGGAATACCTGGATGCCTGCGCGGCAAAAAAAGTTTATGCCGGAATAAGTTTCTGGAATTTGTCGGAGAAAGAAATAAGAGAGATAAAAGACCATCCCGCGCTTTTAGAATGGGTAATGCCTGATGAGCCTGATCAGTTTAGCGAGAAAAAGAACGGACCCATTAATAGTCCCGAAGAACTAATGGCAAAATACAAATGGCTTAAAGCTATAGATCCGGTGCATCCCACCGACGGCGGATTTACCCAGTTTTGGGTGAAAAACTCGCCCCAGGTTAGTCCCGCTCTTTTCCCTGAATTTGCAAAAGTACTTGATCTTATAGGCTTTGATATTTATCCCTGCAATAACGGCGAACCGAAAACCCTTTACTGGCAGGCCCGGGGCTTAAAAAAATTGAGCAAACTCACAAATAATTCCAAGCCTCATAATGTCTTTCTGGAATGTAATGCGTTTGATAAGAGAAATAAGGCGCAAAGAGCGCCTACACCTGCAGAGTTTAAAGCACAGGTTTGGATGAGTATAGTTCACGGCGCTCACACCATAGGCTATTTTACCCACTGCTGGACACCTTCTTATTCCCAGTTTAGCGTACCCGAAGATATTAAGAGCGAAATGAAAAAAGCTAACAGGCAGATAACGGAACTCGCGCCCGTGATCCTCGGCCCCGTTTCCAAAATAGAAACGACGGTAACAAACAGCACAGGCCTGGATGTCGCGGCGCTTGTAAAAGAAGATGCCAAAAAAATCTACATTTTTACCTCAAATATAAAATATTATAAAGGCGCAGCCGGGATAAAAGTTTCCGGATTGGGCGACGGAGAGGTGCAGGTTTATGAAGAGGAGAGGAAACTTGCTATGAATGGCGGAAAATTTACCGACAATTTTAATGAGTTCGAACCTCACATATACATAATAAATAAGTGAGTAGTTTAAAATCTAAGGGGTTATAGCAGGAAAAGTAAAAATACTGTTTTGGGAGGAATATGGAACGGTTTAAGCTGAGAGTTTCTCCGGTTGCCGACAAAAGAGCAGTTGTGAAATTCGGCAATGCCAGATTTACCGTCCTAAAAGACCGTCTTATCCGCTGTGAATATTCCCGTGACCTCGAATTTGAAGATGCACCCACACAACATTTCTGGTTCCGGCAGCAACCGGTGGTTCCCTATTCCGTTAGAATTACCGGGGAAATAATAGAAATTAAGACAAAAAAATTAATCTTAACCTATCTTGACACGGAAGAGGGCTTTTCACCGGAAGCGCTTTCTATCGTTCTTAGAGAGACCGGAAAAATCTGGAGGTTCGGCGACCTTGACACCGAAAACCTTTTTGGTACGGCAAGGACGCTTGATAATTGTAACGGTGATTTTGATGTGTTGCATCTGCATAAGTTAAAACTCTCCGAAGGACTGCTTTCCCGTTCCGGCTGGTCGGCAATTGATGACAGCCGGTCGCTTATATTCGACCGGAACGGTTTTTTGAGTCCCTGGAGGAACAGGAACAGCGATATATATTTCTTTGGCTATGGAACAGATTACAAAGCCTGTCTGCTGGCCTATTACGCAATCAGCGGGAATGTCCGTATGATACCTAAATGGTCTCTCGGTATCTGGTGGAGCCGCTGGGAAAGATATACCCAGGCGGACCTGGAAAGAATTGCCGGCGAGTTTGAAAAATACGGAGTCCCGCTTTCTGTTTGTGTTATAGATAAAGACTGGCATCTGCCGGGTTGGACCGGCTACACCTGGAATCCCGAGTTTTTCCCGGACCCCAAGGGCTTCTTTAAAAGACTGCATGCGAAAAAAATCCATGCCTGCTTGAATCTCCATCCTGCGAACGGAGTCTCCGCGCACGAGAAGATGTATCCGGAAATGGCGCGGCATATGGGCCTGGACCCGGCTTCCCGGCAGACCATACCTTTTGATCTGTCGGATAGGAAATTTATCGAAGGATATTTTAAGTTCCTGCATCACCCCCTGGAAAAAGACGGAGTGGATTTCTGGTGGATAGATTGGCAGCAGGGAACAAAAACAAGCGTGACCAATCTTGACCCGCTCTGGTATTTAAATCATCTTCACTCTAATGACCTGGCAAGAGACGGAATAAAAAGGCCCATAAATTTTTCAAGGTGGGGCAACAACGGAAGCCACAGATATCCGATAGGTTTTTCCGGAGACACGATACCCACCTGGAAGACGCTAAAGTTTCAGCTTTACTTTACTGCGACCTCTTCCAATATCGGCTACAGCTGGTGGAGCCATGATATCGGAGGTTTTGCCCAGCACTGGCATAACGATGAGCTCTATACGCGCTGGGTCCAGTTCGGCTGTTTTTCTCCGATCTTCCGCTTTCACAGTTCCGGGGATCCCAGAATTGACAATAGGCCCTGGACAAAGCCGGAAGAGTACAAAGAAGTCGCTATTTCGGCGCTTAAACTCCGGCGCGCGCTCTTACCTTATCTTTATACCGCCACCTGGGAAAACCGGAGCGGAGGGCTTCCCCTTATCAGGCCGATGTATTATGAGGATCCAAATGACGAGAATGCTTATGCCTGTCCTAATCAATATTATTTTGGAGAACAGCTTGTGGTCGCTCCTTTTGACCAGCCCATAGACCCTCTGACCGGTTTTTCAAGAAAAGCCGTCTGGCTGCCGCCGGGAACATTTTATTCTTTTTTTGACGGCAAGACCTATGAAGGCGGGCGCTGGCATGCGTGTTACGGTGTCTTGAATGATATCCCCGTCTTTGCCAGAGCCGGAGCCGTAATTTCCATGAAGACAAAAGACCGGTCGCTGGACTTCGTGCTCTTTAAGGGCAAAGGCACCTGTGATTTTTATGACGATGACGGAGAAACCCTGGGCTACAAAAAAGGCAAATATTTATTTGCGATCTGTAAAAATAACTGGCGTAAAAAGGAAATAACATTCGAACTTGAGAAAAAAAGCGGCACAAGCCATAAGACCTTGAAAATAAATCTTGTTATCCGCGGCATACGCACTAATGAATTAAAGAAAGTACAGGTAAACGGAAGGAAATATCTGAAGTTCACCGGCCGGCCCGATGAAAACGGGGATTTTAAGATTTCCGGGCTTTGCTTTAGCGGAAAAACACTTAAGGTTAGGGCTGTTTTCTGCGAAAACTTTAACACAAATGCCAGGTTTACTCTTGAAGATTTTGTTAAAACAATAAAGACCTTTAAAATGCCTGAATTCGAAAGACTGCCCCTTTTAGAAAATCCAAGGTTATATTTTGGAACACCGGAAAATATTAAAAAAGCAGAACAGAACTTGGACCCGGCGCACCTTAAGGTTCTTTTTGAACGGGGCTGTGATGTGGGTTTTCACACGGAACTCCTCTATGACGGCAGAGAGGTGGCGGTGTGGTGGAATGAAAAGAAACTTAGAGGTTTTGAAATAAAGGTTTCCGGCGCAGCTGCTGACAGAAGGAATTCAAAACAAAGTGGAAAAGAGGGTGGAATTCCTGTGTTTATTAAAAAAAGAAATATTTTTAACGGCTGGGGCGCGTATATTGATTATTTTAATGCCGCCTCCACGGAAATTGATAGATATATATTTGAAAGATGACAGCCGGAAGGTTAGAGGGTCAGATGGTTGGCAAAAAAATAAGACGACAAGATAACAAGAGTACAGGACTGAAGGAAGATAGACAGGAAGAAAGTATTAACCTTGTTAGCTTGTATTCTTTAAAAGGGAGAAATAAAAAATGAGAAACATTACGGCGTATGTTGCCGGAAATCTGGCGAAGAGGACGGTCTCGCTTCTGACAGTGCTTACCTCTCCGAAGGTCATTAAGAATATCCTGTTTTTTTCGTTGATTATTCTGGTCGGCAGCCAGTTATTTATTTTTTATGTATTTATTGCCGCCAGAGTTAATACAGCTGATTCCTGGATAGCTGCCTTTAAAGCCCTTAACTGCTCTGATTGCGGGTATTTCGTTCTCTGGGAAATGCTCATAAATGCCTTGGGATTGTTTTTCTTACAATTTCAGACTGCTATTTTTGCTCTAAGCATTTTTCTTCTTATCTGTGGTGGAATAATTATCCGTATTATTCCCGAGTATTGCTACAGAATTAGATTGCTTCCTGCGGCAATATTTCTCCTTTCTGCTCCGGCAATTATTGCCGGTCTGGCGGCTTTTGAAGTGCTCCCTTATCTGATAAATAACTATATGTAATAAGGATTTACCGGTATGTAAACTTTTACCATAAAAAGTCGTCTAAAAAAATGTCTTGTTTATAGCCGGATGTTTTTTGCCTGCCGAGTTAAAAAAATCAACTTACGCATGGTCTATCACGGAAAAACTGAGAATCCAATATTTTATGTAGAAAATTTGACTGAAATGGTATAATTAACAGGTGAAAATAATGACAAAAGCCCTAAATATGCTTGTGCGAGGAATACTTTTTGCCGTACTTCTTCTGTCAATTGTAGCATGTCCTCCTCTTGCCCGAAAGATGATTGCCAACCAGGAAAAAACCAATAAAATTTTAAAAATTAAAGATAAAACGCTGAATGTTGAAGTGGCGGACACTTATGAGAAAAAGATGACAGGCCTTATGTTTCGCAAAGAGCTTGGTAAAAATGAAGGTATGCTTTTTTTCTTTGAGACTCCCAAAAAACCGGTTTTTTGGATGAAAAATACTTCTTTGCCTCTTTCGCTAGCTTTTGTAGATGAAAAAGGCGTCATTTTGCAGCTTGAGAATCTTAAACCTGAAGATTTAACTCCGGTTGCCGCAAAAGAAAAAGTTTTGTATGCTCTTGAGGTAAATAAAGGCTGGTTTGAAGAAAATAATATTAAAAAAGGTGATATTGTCAAAGGTTTGACTGATTAGCGATGTCGTTGACAAATCCTTTATAAAACTGTATCATTGACAAAGTATGTGCGGAAGTACTTAAAATAGCACTGAAATAAAATCAAAGGGGGTAAGTTATGCCGGAAAATTTAGGGTTATTCCAGTCGTTATTCAAAAACTTCTGGGCGCTTCTGACAATCCTGGTTCTAGTCGGGGTTTCTTTCATTTCTATATACCATATAGTGGAAAGATACTTAAGGTTTAATGCCGCTAAAGTAGATATGAAAACATTTCTTAATAAATTAAGAAAAACGCTCCGTAAAGACGGCAAGTTTGACCGCTCTGCTGTTTCTGTCGCTGCAGATTTTTGCAGAGAGACCGGGGGCACGGTTCCTAAGGTGGTCTATGCTGCTCTGGTCCGTTTTCCGATTCCAAGAGAAGAAATCGAAGAAGCTATGAAGAAGACCGCTTTGGAAGAACTCTCTAAACTGGAAAAAAATATTGTAATAATCGGTACCATCGGAAATGTGGCCCCTTTCATAGGTCTGCTTGGAACCGTAATAGGTGTAACCGAGTCTTTTTCTTTAATAAACAGCATGGGAGGCACAGGCGGGATCGGTGTTGTCGGCCCCGGAATAGCTCAAGCTCTAATTGCGACCATTGTAGGACTTTTTGTTGCTATCCCTTCCGTTGCTGCCTATAACTACTTTGCCAGAAGAATCGAAGAAATAACCACGGACATTACTATTGCCGGCATGGAGACCGTAAGTCTTCTTACTGCGAAGGATATGGAAAGGGCAAAATGGGAAGAGATGCTAAAGGATTTAAGGGGGTAGACTGTGTTTGACCTGAATGTTAAAAAAAGAAGGATTTTTACAGAGATTAATATAACGCCGCTTACCGACGTGGCCCTTGTGCTCCTTATCATATTTATGATAACTGCGCCTATGATTATCCAATCGGGTATCAATGTTAAACTGCCCGGCGCCGTTTCCAACGATGTGACTCCTGAAAAAAATATAATATTAAATATAACGGCCGACGGAAAAGTCTATCTGGGTAACCAGGAAATTACTCTTAAGGATCTTTATCTACCTCTGGCCGCTTTGCTCGCCGTGAGCCAGACTAAGATAGTTATTATTAATGCCGATACTGCGGTTAAGCATGGCGTTGTTATTTCGGTGATGGATCTTGCAAGGCAGGCCGGCGCGGTCAAACTCTTTGAGTCAACAGAGCGCAAACAGCCGGAATGGAAGAAGTAAAGACGGCGAAAAGAAATACAAAGCAAAGTTAAGGAGTTTTCAAGAAAAATGGCCCTGGATAGAATAGCAAAAATATCGCTTGCCGTGAGTTTTGCCGAGCATTTAGTGCTTTTTGGCATTGTAGCTATAGTTGTGTCTATTCCTGCGGTAAAATATATTCCTATGATAGAAGTCAGTATGCTGAATAATGTTTCCTTAAAAGACCTGCTTACGGCTCCGGTAGATACCTCCGGAGGAGGGGCCCCAAAAGAAACAAAGCCGAATGAAACAAAGAGCGCGGTTACTCCAAATGTAGCCAAGCCCGGGGACCCCAATCTTACGCCTTCTGAGGTGGGTACCACACAGGAAGGCAGTATCGCGTCAACTCTTGAAATGGTTGGCTCGGGCGTTGCGGAAAATGTCAGATTTTCCGGCGGAAAGGTCGCCGGCTTTGCTTTTACCGGCACGGGTATTGTAACCGCCAAACCTGATAATGTTTTTGTACAGTTTTCGGTTAAGTCCGGTCCCCAGAATTCTCTCCGCGCGGCAGAAAATGAGGTAATGAAAAAAGTAGATTGGATGACCTATCAACTGGGGTGGCTCTATAAAATTAAAAAGGAAAATTTTAAAGTCTACGGTTTTCAGCCGGAGATGGTCCAGCAGTCGGTTAGGCAATCCCGCTCGCTTCAACAGAAAGACGAGGAAGGGAAAGTAATACCCAAGATAGAGTACAGGTATAATTCTAAAAAATATGTTGTAGTGAGCGACCTCGGAAAAAAATCTTTCATTGAGATTTGTGAAATGCTTGACAAAGCCGTTGATTACGGCGCAATAGCGGTCGCAGAAATTCCCAAACTAAACAGTGAGATAACCGGTGAAAGCGTGGCCGGCAAAGGCAACACCCAGATGACGGCCGTAAAAGGCGCCACAAAACTTAAATTTCAGGCTACGACCAGCAATCCCAATAACCAGCTTATTAATTATCACTTTAATGAAGCCACACTTGAAAAATTGATTAAAACTGCAAAAGACCTGGCGTATAAAGAGGCCAAAGATAAAGTTGAAAAAATTAAAAAGGTCCTGAAATTCAAAGAAAATGAGATGGATATTAACTTTGCGGAAATCATCAATGCCGCCTCTGACGAAGAGGGCGCTGTCACGATAAAAGCTGAAGTTACAGCAACACTTAACAAACCTGCGGCTGCTGCTAAGCAAGCTAAACCTGAAGAATAAGATTTAAAAATACCCCGGAGAACCTTATGTCAATTTATGAAGCCATTTTAAAAAGGCGTACTGTGAGAAAATTTAAGCAGGTTGTTGTAGCTGATTCTTTGCTTGAAAAAATGGTCAATGCCGCCAGAGTTTCGCCGTCGGCGGCTAATCTTCAGCCGCTTGAATATATTGTGGTGAGAGATAAAGAACTCAAAGAAGATATATTTAAAAATGTCAAATGGGCCGCCTATATCGCGCCGCAGGGTACGCCGAAAGAAGGCGAAAAGCCTATGGCTTATATAGCGGTGGTATTTAACAGTAAAGTTGGCTCAGCGTTTGTACCGTATGATCTCGGCGCCGCGGTTATGGCCATGCTCTTAACTGCGTGGGAAGAAGGCCTGGGCTGCTGCTGGATTAAGGCCTGTGATAAAATTGCCCTAAAAAAACTTCTAAAAATTCCTGCAACACACGAAATAGATTCTGTTATTGCTTTAGGTTGTCGCGCTGAAACTCCGGAAATGGAAGAAAGCGATACCAATATAAAATACTACCTGAATCCTGAAGGTGTCCTCCGGGTGCCTAAAAAAAGAGCGCAAACCCTGACCCATTGGGAACAATTTTAATGATTCTTTAACATGCCGCCCACTTCGGCCGATTTCAGGCAAAATTATTGAAATGGAGAGATTTAAACTGAGACAAAAGAGCAGAACAGCCATATTAGGCGGAGGGCTTACAGGCCTTTCCGCCGCTTTTCATTTAAAGCAAGCAGGAAAGGAATTTCTCATTTTTGAAAAAGAAGAGAAAGCCGGAGGCCTGGCCGGCAGCTTTAGTATTAATAAGTTTTCTTTTGATTACACGGGCCATTTTCTTCATTTTAAAACTTGTTACGGCCGGGAGTTTATCAAAAAGCTCCTTAAGAACAATCTTACCCGGAATTTAAGAAAGGCTTCGGTTTTTGCGGATTACGAATATATTCCTTATCCTTTTCAGGTACATTTTGCAAAACTAAAAAACCGGGCTATCGTCGCTGAATGCAAAAAAGGGCTGGAAAAACCGGAAATAAGAAAAGAATATAAAACATTTAAAGAGTGGCTTCTGGGAACTTCAGGGAGAGGAATCTACAAGCACTTCATGGCGCCTTATAATGAAAAACTGTATCAATGCAAACTTGATAAGCTGCTTCCTTTTGGCACTTCGGCTTATGTGCCCGAACTTCAAAAGAAAAAGAAGAACTATGGTTATAACTTTAAATTCTTTTACCCTGCCGGGGGCGCGATAGAAAAACTTCCCGAAGCCCTGGAGGCTCTTGTTTTTGACCGCACTCTGCTCTCTGCGGAGGTTAAAGGAATAGATCCTGTTAAGCGGGAGATTATTTATGGCCAGGACAGAAAAGCCGGCGGGTTTACCGATATTATCTCGACCCTGCCTTTGCCGGAACTTATCCGGCTTATTAAAGGCGCGCCTGAAAATGTCCGGACGGCCGCTAAAAAACTAAAATATATTTCAGTCTTTGCGCTGAATCTTGGCATAGGGCGGGAACGAATTAATAAAAACCATTGGCTCTACTTTGCCGATCCTAAAATAAGTTTTTACCGGGTAGGTTTTTATTCTAATGTTTCAAGAAAACTCTGCCCGCCCCTGACCTCTTCACTTTACGCTGAAGTATCGATAAAGAAAGGCGAAAGGTTTGACAAAAACAAGGTGGCGGAGAAAATAAAGAAAGATCTGATAGCAACGGGTGTTCTTAAAAAATATGACAGTATTATTGCGGAGCAGGCTCTCTTTATTAAATATGCCTATGTGGTTTTTGATCTGGACTATAAAAAGAATCTTGAGATACTCCGGAAGTATTTAAATGAAATTAAGATAATTTCTACCGGCAGGTACGGCGGCTGGAATTATTCCGCAATGGAAGACGCAATTCTTGACGGGAAAAAAGCAGCGAGGCTTAGCTGATGGCCAGATTGAATATTGTTCACATAATAACAAAGTTAGAACTGGGCGGCGCCCAGCAAAATACGCTTTACTCCGTAATGAAACATGACCGGAGCAAATACAATGTATTCTTAGTCTCGGGAACCGAAGGGTTACTGGTCGCCAAAGCAAAAGAGCTTAAAGATTGCAAAGTGATACTTTTGCCGGGTTTAAAACACGAGATTTCCCTCCGGCATGATTTAAACTGTGTTTTTGCTCTAAAAAAGCTGTTTAGAACAGAAAAAATAGACCTGGTGCACACCCACAGCTCAAAAGCGGGAATTTTAGGAAGACTGGCTGCTTATATGGCAAAAGTAAAAATGGTAGTGCATACGGTTCACGGCTTTTCCTTTAATGAGTTCCAGCCAGCTTTAAAGAGAAAAATGTATATATTTTTTGAACGCCTTGCCGCAAAACACACGAATAAACTTATAGTGGTTTCCCGTACTGATATAGAAAAAGGTTTGAAGGCCGGAGTCGGCAAGCCCGGACAATATACTTTAATTCACAGCGGATTCGACCTTAAAGAGTTTACGGCTTCACAGAATGTTTTGGAAGTAAAAAAGGAACTGGGGATTAATCCGGATTTTAAAGCGGTAGGAATGGTCGCTTGCTACAAAGAGCAGAAAAATCCGCTCGATTTCGTAAGAATGGCCCGTATAGTAAAAGAAAAGCATCCAAAGACCGTATTTTTACTTGTGGGGGACGGAGAACTCAAACCGGAAATTGAAAAACTAATAGATGAAAATAATCTCAAAAATGATATAATTTTAACGGGCTGGCGGGAAGATGTTCCGCGGATTTTGCATGCGCTTGATGTTTTTGTGCTTACCTCACTCTGGGAAGGCCTGCCGCGTGTTTTGCCCCAGGCCATGTGCGCAAAAAAGCCGCTTGTAGCAAACGCTGTTGACGGTTCAAAAGAAGCCGTAGTTGACGGCAAGAACGGCTTTCTGGTCGCGCCGCGGGATTATTTTTCCCTGGCTGCAAGAGTAGGCCAGCTTTTGGCTGATGAAGGACTGTGCAAAAAGATGGGCGAGGCAGGATTCTCTATGATAAAAGCATGGGATCAGGATGAAATGGTACAAAAGCTTGAAGAGGAATATGAAAAAATAATGTTAACCTGCGGTATAAAAAAATAATCGTGCGGGAGTTAAATTGACGCGAATAGCCGAATTAAGAAAAATACTTCTCCGAAAAAAACTGGACGCCCTGCTTGTTACCGGTTCTGCCAATAGAAATTATCTCAGCGGCTTCACCGGTTCGACCGCCTTTCTGGTTGTTTCTCTTAAGTCTGCGCTTTTTGTTACGGACTCACGCTATATTGAACAGGCAGGAAAGGAAATAAGTCCGGAATTTGAGCTTGCGCAGGTGAAAAGTGCTAAAGAATATAATGGGGCCATAGCGGATTTAGTAAAAAAGGATAAAGTAAGAGTAATGGCGGTAGAAGCCGGCAACCTGGTAGTATCACAGTTTGAAACTCTAAAAAAATACCTTCCAAAGAAAGAACTTAGGCCTCAAACCGGTCTTGTTGAAGGCCTCCGGGAAATCAAAACCAAAGAAGAGCTTGAAAAAATAAGAAAAGCTGTTGACATAGCAGAAAAAGCCTTTCAGATAACTGTAAAAAGAATTAGGCCCGGGATTTCTGAAAATGAAGTAGCTGCCGAGTTGGAGTACAATATGCGGCTTTTAGGCTCGGAAAGGGCGGCTTTTCCGACAATAGTTGCTTCCGGGAAACGGGGCGCTCTGCCTCACGGGGTGGCTACAGACAAGAAACTTAACAAAGGAGAACTTATTGTTCTCGATTTTGGAGCTGTTTACAAGGGTTATTGTTCCGACTTGACAAGGACAATTGGATTGGGTATAATAGTCAGGCAATTTAAGAACCACTATAAAATGGTTTATGAAGCCCAGCAAAAGGCTATTTCGAGTATCAGCAGTGGAGTGCTCCTGTCATTTCCTGACAAAAAAGCGCGAAATTATCTTAAAAAACATAGATTGGCGGAGTTTTTTACTCACGGGTTGGGTCACGGCCTTGGCATGGAAGTTCACGAAAGACCGTCAATAAACAATGTGGCAAAAGGCTTTTTTCAGGCCGGAATGGTTGTTACCGTCGAACCCGGGGTGTATTTGAAAGGTCAGTACGGTATAAGGATAGAAAACGACATAATTGTAAAAGAAAAAGGATGCAAAGTTCTCGGTAAAGATCAGCAGAAGCTGGTGATACTATAGCAAGTACAAAGCACAAGGTACAAAGTGAAACTAAAACCCTTTATCTTGTTACCTTGTACTCTTGTTTTCTTGTATTCTATTTGTAGGGAGAAAAGGCAGCATGATAGATTCAAGTGATTTAAAGAGGGGCGTGCTTTTAGATATTGACGGAATTATTTATGAAGTTGTTGATTATTCCAGGCACAAGCCGGGCAAGGGCGCCACAAATATCAAAACCAGAATTCGAAATATTAAACTGGATACCACTATTGAAAAAACCTTTGATGCGGGTATTACTCTTAAACTCGCCGATGTGGAAAAGAAAGATATGCAGTATCTTTATAAAGACGGAGAAAATTATGTTTTTATGGATACCGTGAGTTTTGACCAGCAGGCTTTTAGTCCTGCGTCTCTCGGTGACGCCATTAAATATCTGAAAGAAAACATGGTTATCTATGCGTTGATACATAACGGCGATCCGGTCGGAGTTCAACTGCCCAACGCTGTGGAGTTAAAGATTGTGGATTGTCCTCCGGGTATAAAAGGGGATACAGTTTCCGGCGGCTCAAAACCGGCCACTTTAGAAACCGGTACAATGGTTCAGGTCCCGCTTTTTGTGGAAGAAGGCGAGACTATCAAGATAGATACAAGGACCGGCCAGTATTTGGAGAGAATACAGAACAAAAAATAGATAAGACCGAGTTGTAAAAAAATACCTACTAAGGGGGTAAAATGAACACAAAAGAGATAAAAGAAATCATTGATTTATTAAAGGGGAGCGATGTCTCCGAGATAGAAATAGAACACGATGGTGTTAAGATTCATATTAAGAAAGGATCTTCCGGCGCAATAATTACTCCTGTTATGGTTCCTCAAGCGGTAGCTCCTGCCGCTATGGCGCAACCCGGTCATTCACCTATAATTACTCAGGCTCCTGCCGGTGTTCCGGCGCCCGCTGCAGAGGCGGCAAAACCTGCAGGAAACACAATAAATTCGCCGATGGTCGGCACTTTCTACAAAGCACCGGCTCCCGATGCCGCGCCGTTTGTTAAGGAAGGCGATATAGTTAAAGAAGGCCAGACGGTCTGCGTCATTGAAGCTATGAAACTTATGAATGAAATAAAGTCCGAGATAAAAGGTAAGGTAACCAAGGTAATGGTCGAGAACGGGCAAGCTGTTGATTTTGGTCAGGCGTTATTTGTTATAGAGCCTGTTTAGTCCGTAATATTTCTTCCCTTTCCAGATAAAGGGAAAGTAGTGAGTAAAGGAGCAAAATGTTCAAAAAAATATTAATAGCCAATAGAGGCGAAATAGCCCTGAGAGTAATTCGTGCCTGCAAGGAAATGGGAATACGGACTGTTGCCGTATATTCTCAGGCCGATGAAACCTCTTTATATGTAAGACAGGCTGATGAAAGCATCTGTATAGGTCCGGCCCAATCCGGTAAGAGTTATTTAAGCATACCTAATCTTATTTCTGCCGCAGAAATTACTGATGCGGAGGCAATACATCCCGGCTACGGGTTCCTTGCGGAAAATGCCCATTTTGCCGAGGTTTGCAGAGACTGTTCAATAAAGTTTATCGGTCCTTCACCTGAGGCTATAAGAAATCTTGGCGATAAAGTTCTGGCAAAAAATACTATGAGAAAATCCGGTGTTCCTGTGGTTCCGGGCAGCGAAGGTGTCGTAAAAGACGACAAAGAAGCTTTAAAAATCGCGAAAGCAATAGGTTACCCGGTAATTGTTAAGGCCTCTGCTGGCGGCGGTGGAAGGGGCATGAGAATTGCCCATAATGATGTATCCCTGGTTAGCGGGTATCTTACCGCGCGCGCCGAAGCCGAATCAGCTTTTGGCAACTCGGCAGTTTACATAGAAAAGTATATAGAAGAACCGAGACATGTTGAATTTCAGTTTATGGGTGATGAATACGGCGAAGTGGTGCATCTCGGCGAGCGCGATTGCACTATTCAAAGAAAACACCAGAAACTTATAGAAGAAGCACCGTCCCCTTGTTTGAATTCGAAAATCAGAGAAGAAATGGGCCGGGCTGTTATCAAAGGCGCCAAGGCCGTTAATTACTCCAATGCCGGCACTATGGAGTTCTTGGTAGATAAATATAATAAATATTATTTTATGGAAGTTAATACCAGAATACAGGTGGAACACGGCGTCACAGAAACTGTAATGGGCGTTGATCTTATTAAAGAACAGATAAAAATAGCTTTTGGCGAGCATCTATCCTTTGCTAAAAAAGAGATGCTTTTTAGAGGGCATGCCATCGAATGCCGTATTAATGCCGAAGATCCGGAAAAAGGTTTTATGCCTTCCCCCGGCAAGGTAAATCAGTTTATAGTTCCCGGCGGTATAGGTATCCGGGTGGATACTCAGGTTTACTCAGGCTACAGTATCCCGCCGTTTTATGATTCAATGATTGCTAAACTTATATCCTACGGCAGTGACCGGACGGAAGCTATTGACCGGATGGCCAGAGCCCTGGATGAATTTATAATAGAAGGTATAAAAACCACTATTCCGTTTCACAAAAAAGTAATGCAAAATTCTTCGTTTAGAAGAGGAGAGTTTAATACCAGTTTTGTAGACACCTTTTTAAGCAAGTAAAGGTGTTTGATTTAGCTTTTTAATTAGCAATCAGTAATTAGTAATTAGAAATTGGTGCCGGGGATGCCTCAAACAGGATTGCTAATAGCTGATTGCGAATAACTAATTATTCAGAAAACAGCAATTGATTTTGTTCGTTTTAATTAGTAATCAGGTATTAGCAATTAGTAATTGTAATTGGGGATGCCCTCAGACAGGATTACTAATAGCTGATTGCGAATAACTAATTGATTTAGAAAGCATCTATTTATTTTTGTTCTTTTTAATTAGTAATAAGTTATTAGCAATTAGTAATTGGAATTGGTGTTGGGGATGTAGCTCAGTTGGGAGAGCGCTGCCTTCGCAAGGCAGAGGCCGTCGGTTCGATCCCGATCATCTCCACCATAAAACAAGCTAAGTTATTTTATATCAAAGACAAAGTCAATTTTCCTTTTCACTGCCTTTCACCGGTTTTCACCCCATTTTCACTGTTTTAGGTAAAAAGATGGCAGAAATCTGGCAGAAATTTATAACACGGTATTTTGTGCAGCATGTGCACCTTGTGCAGCTATTTTAAGAGTATAGTTAAGTACAATGTTCTATTTCTTCTTGATATGATGGTTTCTAACGCTTATAATAAACTTACGCAAATACGGAAATAGTAGTTCTAGGACGGTCTAATATTCATGAGAAAGAGTGCAGGACGAGTTAATAAAGGGAAGCATTACAGAGCAGAGCTAACCTTGCCTGAAGCATTAGACAAGTTCCTTGTCGAGTTCGGCGAAGAATCTAAGCGTACCGGTGGTTACAAACTCCCCAAAACAGAAATCATTAGAGCTTTAATCCGGGTATTAATAAAACTAAACGTGAATGTAGATGGTGTTAAGGACGAAGATGAACTTGTAGCAAGAATAATGCAGGCAATTAAGAGAAAGTAAGACAGGGCCGGTAACCAGTCCGGCTTTTCTTATGGCTTGTATTTACGTAAATACGTAATATGCGTATTCTAATAGGGAGGTGCGTTATGGGGAAGAGAATATTGATTGGCGTGATTACTGTTGTAGTATTATTCCCAATGATACTAGTCCTACAGGGAACAACTCTATTTAGATTGATTGAATATTGCTTGAAATATGGAATAGATACAAGAACGTTATTTGATTTATTGCCAACTTTTGTTATTGATCTTATAGTTTCTGGTCTTATTCTGTTGTTTGTAAACCGAAATAAACTTAAGAATGGCAAAAACATTTTTATTGCTGCAATCATAGCTGTGATATTATTGCCCTTTTTACTGGTTATTATGGGGATAAGCCCATTACTTTTTCACTGGTATAAATGGCAGGCACAAACACTAATAGTTTTTGTTATTGACCTGATGATTTTCGGACTTATTTTATTGTACGTAAGCTACAAATATCCAACAACTGAAAACAAAAAGACTGAACGTAAGTGGAATTGGTCTGCTTGTTTGCTCGGATGCATTTGGTACCTTTATCACAAAATGTGGATTAAAGGGTTCTTGGTATTAATTTCAACGGTATTGCTTGCTCTTTTTATTAATATTTTG
>CAIYPD010000125.1 GCA_903928075.1 Candidatus Firestoneibacteriota bacterium | reverse complement strand
AGGATATAGATTTTTGTAAATCCTTGACTCTTCCGAATTCAATTGTTGCCGAGGGTAAATGCTTTACACTATTTACGGTATGCTCATAAAGATTACTGAAGACTATCTCCAGCATAAGATAATCCCCTTCTACCGTAAGTCCCGGCTCTACAATAAAATTTATCTTACTGTAGGGACTTTCAAACTTATTCTTCTTAACCACTTCTTCCGCCAGCCTGGAAACTTCAACATTAGTCCTCATCATATCAAACTGGGAGATCCGGCTGTATCTTACCAGGTCATCCATAATCCTCGCCATCTGCTGCGATTCCTTGCAGATATTTCTAATTATACTCACGGCGTTATCATCAAGTTTTCTCGAATATTCGGAGGAGAGTTTTTCAGTCCAGCCGTCAAGCGCCCCAAGCGGCGTCCTGACATCTTTATAGATAGAATGCGTAAAGTTCTGCAAGTCATTATTTGATTCCGTCAATTGCGCGGTCCTCTCCCTGATGGTTTTTTCAAGAGTGGCGTTTATTGACCTTACTTTTTCTTCCGCTTTTATCTGCTGTGTCAAATCAAGTACGCTGGTAAATCTAAAGTTTTTATCCTGAACCTGAATGTTTACTGCCGAAAAGCTCACATTCTTTGTCTCACCTTTTTTGGTAATAAGTTCTGCGATGGCGTTCGAAATGATTCCGTCCGCCGAAGCTTGTTTGGAAATCAAGTTTCTTTGTTCGTCGCTTAATATTTTTAATTCCCCCGCAGTCTTACCGAGAACCTCCTCTTTCGTAAAGCCCAGGAGCTCGCAAAAAGCATCATTAACCTCGATATAATTACCGCTATCCAAATCACTCAAACCGCAGGCATTGGCATGACACTGGAAAGCCTTCATATATATTTCTTCCGATAATTTTAGCGCCGAAATATCCTTGGTCACGCCGAAGATCACCGGCCGGCCGTTCCAGAAACCCTGTTTTACCCTGGTCTCCACCGCAATTTGCACCCCGTCTTTTGTGATTAAAGGTACGGGACAAAACTCAGAAACACCGGTTAACATCTCCCCTACAATACGCCCGGCTTCCGCTCTTCGGTCTTCGGGATGGACCAGAAGAACTGATTTACCGGCAAGTTCTTCTTTTGTAAAACCCAGGCGGTCAATAACCGTTTTATTTGTATGCAGTATATTTCCTTCGATATCAAGTACAAAAAGAAAATCGTTGATGGTATCAAAAAAGGTCTCATAATTATCCCTGGCGGCCTGCACTGATTCTGCCGCTCTCTTATGCTCCGTAATATCCCAGTTAGTGCCTATCAAGTGCAGGACTTTGCCCTTAGAATCCCGTGTAGCTTCAGCAATAGCTCTTATATAGTGAATACTGCCGTCGGGCCAAAGAACCCTGAACTCTGTATTAAACTTCTTCTCCTCTCTTATGGCCATCTGAATTTCGTCGTCGCCTCTTTTCTTATCTTCAGGCAGTAGACCGGCCAGCCAGGCCTCATAAGCCCCGGCAAAATCTTCCTCTTTTATCCCGTAAAGCGCGTACATTTGTTTGTCCCATACGAGAATATTCTCAACCACATTATAATCCCAGATACCGACCCCGCTTGCCGAAGTCGCCAGAGAAAGCCGGGCCGAGAGCAGAAACATCTCCTCCTGCGCCTTCTTTTCAGGTGTAATATCGACACAAGTTCCACTCATTCTAACGGCACTGCCGTCTTCGCCCCACTCATTGACCTGGCCTCTAACTACAACCCAGCGCCAGCGGCCGTCTTTATGTTTAATTTTAGATTCATTTATAAAAAACTCTGACTTGCCGGCTAAATGATCTTCCCTTGCAGTCTTCATAATTTTCAGGTCCGCCGGATCAAAGAAGGCCTCAAACTTTTCCACGGATAAAGGCGCAAGTTCCAGCCGCTTATAGCCATATATCTCGGAAAACCTCTCGTTTATCAGAAGTTCCCTGCTGCTGATTCTCCAGTCCCAGAGGCCGGCCCCGGAACCGGAAACTGCAAGATCCAAATGCTCCTTAATCTCTTTTAACTTTTTCTCCTGGGTTCGGGTCTCGGTGACATCCTGCGTAGTTCCAAACATCCACTTGACATTCCCGTGCCAGTCCCTCTCCACTTCGCCTTCATCGTGAATTAATTTTTCTCTTCCGTCTTTCAGGACTATCCTGTAATCCATATTGTAAGGTAAACCTTTTTTTATTGCCGCGTCTATGGCACTGCGGTATCTCTCCTGCTCTTTGGGCGGAAAGACAGAAAAAGCTTTTTCAAAACTTATGACCTTGCCTTGCTCAAAGCCCATAATTACATACATCTGCTCGGACCATTCTAAGGTCTGCTTCGCGAGATTTCTCTTCCAGTAACCGATTCGCGCGACCCGCCCCGCCCTTGTTAATTCTTTATTTTTTTCCTCAATGATTTTCTGCGTCTTCTCCTGCTCTGAGATATCAGTCACTACGGCAAGTATCTTAACTTCCCCGTTCTCCTTAAAATATTGAATTCTGACCCTGGCCGGAAAAACCGTACCGTCTTTTTTCTTATGATACAGGGCCCTGATAGGTGTGGTGGTATTAGTAGGGGGCTCAACCGTACCCAGGGACGCGATATATTCTTCGGCTGAAATATCCTTATCATAAAGGGAAACAAATTCCAGGTACGAATAGCCGTACTGGTTGACCGCTTGCTCATTTACATCCTGAATTTTTCCGTTCTTCCGGTCCAGAACAAAAATACTCTCAGGCAAAACATCATACAGCGCCCTATACCTGTCTCTTCCCTCGAGTAATTTATCTTTTAAAACCGGGTCTAAATCATAAAGCGCGGGTTTTTTTTCATTTTCCGCAACTTTTTTTCCTTGCCTTCATTTTTATGCATCAAAATACTCCCTAAAGTAAAATACTACAATAAATAAATAAATGATAAAATCCAAAATAAAAAAGGAAGAAGCGGTAAAATCGTTAGAGGGCGAGTCAAAGTCTAAAGTTTCTTGAGGGAACCATCTTTTCTCTTTTGCAGAAACCTAAAAAGAAAGACACTTGCCATATTTAGTGTCAGTATACTCTATTTATCCTAAAATGTCAAGTCAATTCAAACAGCGTATGGTTAAAACCGCGTAGCGTCGCCGGTCACTGCGACGCGCGTCGGATTATCAGCCGACGCTACAAAAAAATAAAAGGTCCATAAAGTCTAAAATCATTGTAAGATATCTAAAATATAATCCCTTACTCTAACTCTTGTTGTCTTTTTTTCTAAATCCTTCGTAGCGTCGCCGGTTACTGCGACGCGCGTCGGATTAACAGCCGACGCTACTAAACCGCACTTAATCAGCAATCAGTAATTAGTAATTGATTTATTGCCGCAAAAAACCAGACCAGCGGGGCGTAGATGGCCGAACCCAGTCCATATTCAAAGGTTCCTGTGACTAAAAAAGCAACAAGAGCAAGGATTACAGAAAGCGAGATTGCTTTCGCCTTTAAATCTGAATTTTTCAGGTAGTTGACATAAGCCGTTTTTATCACAACATATAGGAACCAAAGAAAAGCAATCAGGGCAAGGACTCCTCTTTCCACCGCAATTTGCAGATAGTTATTATGCAGATGCCCTCTCTCCCGGGTTCTTTCTGCCGGCTCCGCATAAGCCGGGTATTTTTTTATCACATTGTCTATCCCGATACCGAGCGGGTTGTCTTTTAACATCCTAAGCCCGCTCCGCCACATAGCAAAGCGCTGGGGTGTCGTGCCGCTTTTCAGGTCCAAGACGGAGTTTATTTTCCTTCCTATTACGGTATCTTTATAGAATTGAGAGCCAACAAATACCAGTGTAAGGATAACTAAGACTCCGAGAAATACTTTTTTGCTTTGAAGCGCGCCAAAGACCAGAAGCACCGCGGCAAAAGCCGCCCAGGCGCCCCTTGCCAGCGTAAAAGCCAGGGCTAATAGGCCCAAGGCCAGCAGAAAATAAGCCGCTAAGCGGATTTTTTTGTCTTTCTCCATAAACAAGAAGCAAAGAACCGCTCCCAGTAAAGTTACCAGAAGTTCTCCTGCGGTCAGAGTGACGCTCATCGTCCCGCCAATACCTATACCTCTTGCAAGTTCCGCGGTGGCAAAACCCTTATAAATAATTATCGCGGACTGCAGGAAGAGTGAAACAAATAAAGAAAGGAAAAGTTTATAGGCCGTTTTCTTATCTTTGACATTGTTTACAACAAGAGGAAACATCAGCATCAGGGAGAGCGGTTTAAGTCTGTTTGCCGGCACCGGCCCTCCGTCGAGGCCGATAAAAACCGCAACCAGGGTTAGAAGCGCAAAAATAAAGAGCGGAAAATCCGCCGGGGTGCGTTTGAAATTAAAGTTACGGGTATAGGCCATTTTAGACAGCCAGAGAAAGAAGGCACCAAAAAATCCTATTTCCGACATGGAGATGGAAACGGTTGCGGTAAGACAGAATAATACGAGCAGGTAAAATATGGCGCGGTCAAAATATCCGGTTATTTTCGGGTTTGTAGTCATCTTTGCCTAAAGAGAGATATCTTTTCTCGGATCAGCTTTTTCTATTTTCTTTAGTTCCTCGTAAATGCCTTTTTCTTTTGCAGAAATTTCTTTGGGCAGCTGCACCTTGACCTTAACCATCAAATCACCGGCCTCGCCCTGCCCGCCGCAAAAACCCATACCTTTCAGCCGGAAGACTGAACCGTTTTGCGTCCCCGGAGGTATCTTTATAGTAACCTTATTTTTGAAAGTGGGAATTTCCACCACCGAACCCAGTACGAGCTCGCTTATCCTTACAGGCACCTCGCAGGTAAGATTATTTCCGTTTAACTCAAAAAAATGATGCGGCCTTATCTTTACCAGCAGATAAAGGTCGCCGGATTTCCCGCTGCCTATTTTATTTCCCTGGCCGGTTATCCGTATCTTGGATCCGTCTTTTATGCAGGGTGGAATTTTGACCGTTAATTTCTTTGCTCTTACGCTTATGCCGTTACCCGCGCAGGCCGAGCAGGACTGGTTGCGCCCGAGCACGCCCCGCCCGCCGCAGGTATAACACTCTTCCTGGACCGACAACTGAAAAGTCCGCTCGCCGCCCAGGTAGGCGTCTTTGAGGTCAAGTTCAATCTTCGCGTCCATATCTCCGCGGTGCGTGTCTTCAGGTTCTTCGTTTTGAAAACGGCCGAAGGGACTGCGCTGAGTGCCGCCTCCGCCGCCGAAAAAGGTGCTGAAAAAATCCGAAAAATCCCCGCCGCCAAAGGCGCCTTCGTCAAAATCCCCTCTTTGGAAGCCGCTGCTTTTACCGCCAAAACCCCCGCGGGGCGGCTGATTAGCATACTGCTGCCAGTCAGAACCAAGAGTATCATATTTTTGTCTTTTACTCTTATCAGAGAGAACTTCGTAGGCCTCGTTGATTTCCTTAAACTTCTCTTCGGATTTTTTATCCCCCTGGTTATAATCCGGGTGGTATTTTTTCGCCAGTTTACGGTAAGAGTCCTTTATGGCCTTCTCTTCGGCCTTCTTGTCCACCCCGAGGATTTTGTAATAGTCCTTGTATTCCATCTGACACTCCATTTTCTAAATAGGTCTTTTTTTCACAATATCTTTCTTCACCATTACCCACGGACTATTGATCCGCATGGAAATTATTATCAATCATCCTCTATGCGAGGATACCGGAATATATAGTCTTTGTAGTCCACGCCGTACTCCCGTTTGTTTTCGAATTTTAACTTAGTATCATATCGTGCTTATCACCATACACAGATTACTGATCCGCCATGCTGTCATTGCGCGGCGGCTTTTTGCCAAAGCAATCTTACCTTATTAAATCACTTTGCTCTTTGCTGCGCAATCTAAGTGCGGGAGTTTGCTTCGTCATAATTCTTGCCTACCGGCAAATTCCTCGCAATGACAGCAGATGAGCTCTTCTTCCCTTATTCCCTTTCCTCACTTTTTCTTTTCCCGGCCCCTGGCCCCCGACCCCTATATCTTATTTTATTTAAAATTCGTAAACTGGATCGGGAGTTTTGTATAGTTCGTTCTAAGGGTTGCCATTACCGTCTGTAAATCATCTTTACTCTTGGCGGTGACCCTTATCCGCCCTTAAGCCCGGCGGACTGATTGTTTCGCCTTCAGGCTGACAATCAGACTAACTCTTTCTTCCCTCACTTCCCTGCCTTACTTGAAATTCGTAAACTGGAGCGGGAGTTTTGTATAGTTCGTTCTAAGGGTTGCCATTACCGTCTGTAAATCATCTTTACTCTTGGCGGTGACCCTTATCCGCCCTTAAGCCTGGCGGACTGATTGTCTCGCCTTCAGGCTGACAATCAGACTAACTCTTTCTTCCCTCACTTCCCTCGTCTTACTTGAAATTCGTAAACTGGAGCGGGAGTTTTGTATAGTTCGTTCTAAGGGTCGCCATTACCTTCTGTAAATCATCTTTACTCTTGGCGGTGACCCTTAATTGGTCGCCCTGGATTGTCGCGTTGACCTTGACGCCCATTTCCTTTATCATTTTAACAATTTCTTTCGCCTTTTCCTGTTCTATGCCTTCAATCAGCTTCGCCACCTGCCTTACGGTCATGGCCGCCGCCGGCTCCACTTTTCCATAGGAAAGCGCGTTACCCGCCACGCCCCGCTTAAGGAGCTTGCTCTCTAAAATATCTATGACCATCTTCAGCCGGAATTCATCATCAGAAATTATAGTTATCTCCTTTTTTTCCTTGGAGAGCGTTATCTCCGTCTTGCTGCCGCGAAAATCGAAACGCGTCTGAATTTCCTTAACCGCCTGATTTATCGCATTGTCGGTCTCCTGAATATTCATCTTTGAAACTATGTCAAAAGAACTGTCATTTGCCATTTTTATTTTTCTCCTCCCTTTTAAGCGTCAAAGAAACAACTTTATTGTCCCCGTTTAATTTATCCAGAGGGACTGCTTTGCCGTTAAAGGTAATTCTCATTTTTCCCTTGTCGCCGACCAGAATATAAAAGGCCTCATTTGCCGTCCACTCGCCTTTGAAACCCGCAGACAGCATGCGCTTGATCGGGGCTTCATTATCTTTTGTTATTTCAAACCAGCAGTCCCCTGTCACATCCGCTTCAAGTATAAGACGCGGCATATTGGAGGTTTCCAAATCCATACCCACCGAAGGGCCCCGGGGCATAAGCGCGCAACTCCTGATACCCAGGATAAGAAATACCAGCAGAATGAGCCCGAGCAGTATCAGCGCGCCCATTTTCATCTCCGAGGTAATCGCAATTTTAACCGGGAATTTTCTCCTTCTATCCCGTATCTTGGGATGGTGCATAAGGAACTCAGGTTCGACAAGCGGGGCGGGCTTCTTTAAACCCTTGTACTCTTCCACCGCTTCCCGGCCGTTTAGCCCCAGATAATCGGCGTAGGTCTTTATAAAAGCCCTCAAATATACCTCGCCGGGCAGGGCCTCAAATTCACCTTTCTCAATTGCTTCCAGATATCTCTTTTGAATCTTAAGGTCATCACAGGCCTTTTCATAGGAAATACCCTTATTTTCCCGTTCTTTGCGTAACTTTAAACCAAACTCTGTTTCCTGCATCTAACACCCCCGCTAATATTTTTACTCCACCGGCCGTCTTTAACCTTAATTCCCGAAAAATTTAAGTATCTTGGCCAGGTTTTCTTTTAAATCCTTCCGCTCTACAACCATATCTATAAAACCATGCTCCTTTAAAAATTCCGAGCGCTGAAAACCCTTAGGCAGTTTTTGTTTAATAGTCTGCTCTATAACCCTGGGCCCCGCAAAACAGATCAAAGCATTGGGCTCTGCGATAGTTATGTCCCCGAGCATCCCGAAACTGGCCGTAACGCCCCCGCCGGTCGGATCAGTCAGAACCGCGATATAGGGCAGGCCGGCATCAGAAAGTTTTTTAAGCGCCGCGCTGGTTTTTGCCATCTGCATCAAAGAAAGTATGCCTTCATGCATTCTTGCGCCCCCGCCGGAAGAGGAGACAATTATCACCGGCAGCCTCTTTTTTATGGCCAGTTCGATAATTCTGGCAAGTTTTTCTCCGACCACCGAGCCCATAGAGCCCATCATGAAGAAAGAATCCGTGACTCCGAGCGCGGTCGGCCGGCCATGTATCTTCCCGGTCCCCGTACAAATCCCGTCGTCCAGCCCGGTAGCGGCCTGGGCTTTTTTTATCTTCTCATTGTATTCAGGGAAATTCAAGAAATCAAGCGGCATTAACTTCGAACTCTCCGCCTCAAAGGTCCCTTCATCTATAAGTTGCTTTACTCTTTCTTTCGCGCTCACTCTCTGGTGATGCCTGCATTTAGGGCAGACCTTGAGATTTTCCTCCAGCTGTTTGGAGTAGATAATTTCCTTGCAGTTCTCACACTTGCTCCAGAGCCCGCTCGGAATATCCACATTCTTATCGGAAGCATGCCCGAACTTAATTTTCTTAAATAAAGCCATAAAACCTCCTGAAGTACAAGTTCAAAATTCGAAACTTGAAACTCGAAATAAAAGCGTTGAACCTATATAAATTATTTTCTTATTTAGAAGTCGACCTACATTTCTTGTCTTTGCGAGGCTGCCTTTTGCCGAAGCAATCTTACTATATTATATCTCTTTGCACTTTGCTTCGCAATCTAAGAGCGGGAGATTGCTTCGATATTAAAACCATCTCCCTCCAAACAGAATGGCGGGCATGCGCAATGACAGCTGATGAGCACTTTTTCCTTTATTTCCTTTTCCTTCTTTCCTTGCCAGCTTATAATTCGACTTTAATATGACCCCAACGCTTCACTTTCGAGTTTCAAGTTTCCTTCTTCGAATTTGCACTTAAGGTAGTTTCTTTGTTTTAATCTCTTCCACAAGCATCTCTTTGAACTTTGTAAATTCGAGCGGGCCCAGATCTTCGGCCCCGCGGCGCCTGACGGCGACTTTATTCTCCGCCTCTTCTTTTTCACCGATTATCAGGATGTACGAGACCCTTTCTAACCTGGCGCTTCTGATTTTTGCACCTATCTTTTCCGCGCTGAAATCCGTCTCGACTCTTATGCCCGCTTCCTTAAGTTCTGCAGTTATTTTTTCTGCGTAGGCCTGCTGGTGTTCCGAGATGGTCAGGATTTTTGCCTGTACCGGGGAGAGCCAGGTCGGGAAAACCCCGGCAAATCTTTCAATTAAGAGAGCCAGCGTTCTTTCATAACAACCCATAGAAGCCCGGTGAATGACCATCGGCCGCACCTGTTTATTGTCTTTATCCACATAGGTCATATCAAAACGCTCGGGCAGCGCAAAATCTATCTGGATGGTAAAAATAGTATCTTCCTTGCCCCAGACATTTTTCATCTGCACATCCAGTTTGGGACCGTAAAAAGCCGCCTCGCCCTCTTTTTCCTTATAAGCCAGTTTTTCCTTGTCTAAAATATTCTTCATCATCGCTTCCGATTCCGCCCAGGCCTTCGGATTGTCTATATATTTTTCTTTGTTTTTGGGATCATGTTTTGCAAACATATAATAGTATTCGGTAAAACCAAGGGTCGCCATCACATACTTAACCAGCGCCAGGACTTTTTCAAACTCTTCCTCCACCTGGTCCGGCCGGCAGATAATATGCCCTTCGGAGAGCGTAAACTGCCAGATGCGGATTAAGCCGTGCAGTTCTCCGGAAAGTTCTTTCCTAAATAGTGTGGAAGTTTCGGCGTAACGCACCGGCAGGTCCCTATAACTTCTCGTTTCCGCTTTATAAATCATAAACTGATGCGGGCAGGTCATCGGCCGGAGGCCTATCTCTTCATTGTCCTCGGTATTAAAAATAAACATCTTATCGCGGTAATGCTCGAGATGCCCCGAGACCCGGTAAAGATCGGTTTTGGCCAGCACCGGAGTGCGCGTGTACTGATAACCGCGTTTAATCTCTTCGTCTTCAATCCAGCGCTGGAGTTCCCTTAAAATAGTCGCGCCCTTCGGCGCAAAAAGCGGCAGGCCCTTGCCTATAAGCGGATTAAGCACATAGAGGCCGAGTTCTTTACCGAGCTTTGTGTGATCCTTCGCCCGGGCTTCTTCCTGTTTTTTTATGTGGGCTTCCAGTTCTTCCTTGCTGTTAAACGCCGTACCGTAGATTCGGGTAAGCATCTTATTTTTTTCACTGCCGCGCCAGTAAGCGCCGGTAGCGGAAAATAGTTTATAGGCCTTGAGTTCTTTGGTATATCTTATATGCGGGCCCCGGCAGAGATCCGTAAACTCGGCCTGCTCATAAACCGTTATGGGTTCATTGGCCGGCAGTTCGTTTATGAGTTCGACCTTATAAATTTCGCCTTTTTCCAGAAAAAACTTTAACGCCTCAGCTCTGGAGAGTTCTTTCCTTTTTAAAGGCAGATTTTCTTTAATTATTTTCTTCATCTCTTCTTCTATCTTCGGCAGGTCTTCCTCGGTAAAAGGCGTTGCCCGGTCAAAATCATAATAGAAGCCTTCTTCTATAGCGGGGCCAATAGCCAATTTTACCTCAGGCCATAATCTCTTTACCGCCTGTGCCAGAATATGCGAGGCGCTATGCCTTAGTGTTTCCAGCTCGTTATTGCCCATTATTATCTTTCTCCTTATTTCTTAGAAAAACAATCCTTCCTCTTAAGCAGGGTAAAAACTCCCCGCAGGTTTTTAACCGTAAAGTCCGCCCGGCTCAAATCCACATTTTTTCCGTAACGGCCCCGGACCGCAATACAGTTCATACCGGCTCTTTTTGCCGCCTTAACTCCGGGCACCGAATCCTCCAGGACCAGGCACTCTGCCGGTTTAAGCCCGAGTATTTTTGCCGTTTTTTTGAAAATATCCGGCGCCGGCTTAACTCGTTTAACATCGGAACCGGTAACAATTGCGTCAAATATTGCCGCAGGTTTCGCTTTAAAGCCCACTGAAGCAGTGAGCAGTCGAAGTACGGTCATTACCTGCGGTCTTGCGCTTGAAGACCCCACAGCAAGGCTTAAGCCTGCCTGCCGTCCGGAAACTAACAGTTCTTTAAAACCGGGAAAAGCTTTTATCCCCGAGTGCTTTATTATATCAAGATACACTTTTTCTCTGGTTTTTAACAGCCGCGAGATGTCTAACTTAATGTCAAAATCCTTCTCTAAAAGAAGAAAATTTTCCCTCGTGGAAAAACCCACCAGTTTGTAAAGATACGCTTTTTTGATTTTAATACCGTATTCTTCCATTACTTTCAAAATAGACAGATTATGATAGTATTCCGTATCGCCGATAAGCCCGTCTAAATCAAAGATAAGAGCTTTTACACCTTTAAAATTAAGCATATTATTTTCAATTGTAGCAGAATATATGGCTTATTTCAATAATTACCCGCCTTTTCTTGATTGGTTATTATTTATTTGTAGCCGCACGCTTTAGCTTGCGCTGTTTCGCAGGCTAAAGCCTGCGCCTACCCTTTGCCTGGCATATTGCTGTAGAAGATGAAAAAGCCCTTAACCGGTAAAGAGACTTATTCTTCATTTTTCTTACCATTATGTTATAATATGTCTATGAATAACCTTAACTTCAGATATATAAATCCGGCGGAGTAAAATAATGATGTTTCCTGCCCTGCTTATTATACTCATTGCGGTGCTGTTTCTTCCTTTCACCGTAAAAAAAGTAGAAGAACAACTGGAACTATTTCTCTTTGCGGCCGGCCTTCTGGCAGTTACCGTGACTTCTCAGTGGAAATGGCTGCTGGTGGAAGAGGCACTGCTTGAACCTGTGAAAATAACCATTGCGGTTCTTACTGCCGGCCTTCTTTTCCGGGAGTTTAAACCCTATATAGACCGTTATGTGAATAAAGCCGCGGAATTTATGGGCCTCCCGCGCTTTGCCTTCTTACTGGTTTTTCTTCTGGGACTCCTATCGAGCGTTATAACAGCTATTATAGCGGCGCTGGTACTGGTCGAGGTGGTAACGCACCTGAAACTTGAAAAGAAACAGGAGACACCCCTGGTAATACTCGCCTGCTTCTCTATCGGCCTCGGTGCAGCGCTTACACCCATTGGTGAGCCTTTAGCCACCATAGCCATAAGCAAATTACATGAAAGCTTCTGGTTTATTTTTATCCAACTCTGGTATTATATAATTCCCGGAATGCTCCTGCTCGGCCTCTTAGCACTTTTATTCTCAGGCAAGACCCTGAACAAAGAACCCGGCCTGACGGAAAAAGAGAAAGAAACTTTCGGCACTATTCTTCTTAGGACCGGCAAGGTTTATCTTTTCGTCATGGCGCTGGTACTTCTCGGGACCGGTTTCAAACCGATAATAGACGAATATATAAAATGCATTCCCGCCGAAGTCCTCTACTGGCTTAACATTATCTCCGCCATTCTCGATAACGCCACCTTAACCGCCGCTGAGATTTCGCCTGATATGTCCCTTTATCAGATAAAAGCCGCTATCCTCGGCCTAATAATCGCGGGAGGTATGCTTATCCCCGGAAATATCCCTAATATAATAGCGGCCAATAAACTCGGCATAAAAAGTAAAGATTGGGCGGCCTTCGGGGTACCGGTGGGCTTTGCACTGATGGTTTTATTTTTCCTGATATTACTCCTCATCAAATAACCTAAGAGCAAATTCGAAACTATAAACTCGAAATTCGAAATAAAATCTTTGAATATATATTACTACAACGCACCTTTTTCGAGTTTCGAATTTAGTTCTTAGAATTTGCTTTTATTCTACTGCTATTTTCCCTGTTTTTGTCCGGCCATTTGAATCCCTGACGCTGTAATAATAAATTCCCCGGCTGCATTTTATGCCGCTATTGGTAGTCCCGTCCCATTCGGCTATACCCAGGCTCTGATAATTTTTGCTGTTGCCTGAAGAAGCGCCGGAAGGCAGGCTCAATAATACATTTCCGGTAGCGTCATAAATAATCAGGTCAAATACTTTTGAACTTGTGCACATAAATTTTACCGTCTTGCTCCCCAGCGCAGCCTTTGAAATAGGGCTGGGATATATAAGCATTGCCGCGGTGCCGCCGGTAATCGTTGTTAATGCGCTTGAGGAAGTCTGGAGATAACCATCCAGACGGGCTCTTCCCGAAAGCGCGTGGACCGGCCCGAACCTTGCATTTATTTCTGTCATAGCCGCTACCAGCGCATTTTCAAAAGCAACCGGGGTTACTATATTATTGTCCGAAGCCGTCACAAGCGGGTCGGCCGTAAAACTGAAACTCATAGCCAGGTTGTCCCTTACCGTGTTACCGCTTGCCTGGTTGGTCTTTTGGCCAAGGAGAATCCAGGGTTTCATGCCGGAGGTTTGCCACCAGTAAGAATAAACAGCGTTACCCAGGATCTTGCAATTTTGCGCGTCATATAGAGAGATGCCGTGATACGAATCGTTTAAAACAACATTTTTCTCCACAAGAAAATTCTGGAGCGGTCCGTCAAAAAATCCGATACCCTGCATGGTCGCCGGGAATTTCTGGTTAGCGTCCGTTCGGTTGACTATAACATTGCCTCGCACAGTAATGTCTTTTACCAGGCCGGTCCCTACATTAAAAAGAAAGCACTGCATACCGTCGTCATGATTAGCATCCCCGGCGGCCGCATCTACATAGCAGTTTTTAATCACATTGTACTGCACCGTCTCTCCGTCCCGTGTGGCCCGGAGGCCGTCTGCAGAAAAATCAGAGACGACATTTCCTTCACAAAGCGAGTTAAAGGAGCAGAGTGCAATGCCAAAGCGCGTGTTATAGACAAAGTTATTCCGGAGGGTAATATTGGTACCGTAACGGCCCATAAAAATACCGCTGTTTGTCCCCATCCAGTCAGCAGCTGTCCAGGCTGAGGTATCCAGGACATTATAGATAAAACAATCCTCCAGTACTATTTCGCTTGAAGCTCCTCCCTCCGCCAGCGTAACTATATAGCCGCCGGTGTAGGGAGTCGCAAAAGAAGGGCTGATGGTTAGACCCTTTATAGTCCATTTGCTTCCGCTTGTAAATATAAGCTTCGAAAGTTCGGGTTTTTGACCGCTCTCTGCCGCAATTGTAATAATTTGGGCATTGTTACCGGAAAGAGAGACGGACCCATGGTAGCCCGAGCGTAAAAGCAGTGTATCACCCGAAGCTAAAGTAGTTATCTTGCCGGTCGAAACTACTTCAGCAAGAGTCTTCCAGGGCAGCGCTGCGCTTCCCGGATTGGAATTATTGCCGTTAACCGGATCGGCATAATAAGTCGCCGCCTCAGAATAACCCACAACCAGCCCCAACAACACCAAAAGCAAAGTTAAATAATTAAAACATTTTTTCATCTTTTTAACCCCATAATATGGCCCACGCTTCCGTCTGTCCCCGAGGGACAGTCCCTCAGGGACAGTCCCACTTTTAATATCCATACAACGCTTTCTTTTAGTGCTTATATTTTCGACCTTAGTGCTTCGCTCTTAAGTTGTCCTTGATCTGTATTCCCCGCATTCCTTAACATTGGGTCTTTTGGCGTTTCTGCAGGCGGCAGGATAATCATATTTACAGGTGTCACAGAGGAAGGCTTTTTCTCTTCCGGTCAGCAGGTTTTTTAGTTTGTCTAATATTTTAGAGATATAGGAAAACATATCTTGTCTCCGTTTCTACTGAAAATAAAGGCGGGGAATTTAACCCCGCCTTCTAGACACACTTTATAATTAGCAGCCTGTTAAAATATTACATACCTGATGCCCAGGCCGTAAGTGGAATTACCCTGGCCGATGGTTACCTTTGGCAAAATCCTGGTATCCACATCCGGCATACCGACTGTAAATTCAGGAATGTAGAAGGCTTCCATAAAGACCGAGAAGTTTGTGGAAAGTTTAAGTTCCACGCCCACCCTGAAGGTCATCCCGCCAAAAGCCAGAACCTGACCGATATCTTTCTTGTAGGGAAGATCCCCGCTGTCGTAAAGAGTGCCGGTGCCGGAGGTTTGGGTCAACCTGTATTTAGCGTCCGCCAGCATATAGTTGGCATCCAGGCCCGGACCAAAGTAAATAACTACCACATCGCTGTTCCAGTCAAACATATACCCGAGATGCAGGCGCACGAGCGCGCAGAGCTGGAGTTTAAGGTTGGTATAGTTAGCGTTGGCCGTAAAAGTATAAGCATTTCCTCCGATTAGAGTACCGGGCGCAATAACCGGATCCGGTTGAAAGAAGCCGCGGTAGAAAATACCGTCTAAACTGAAAGAAACCGCTTTAATAGACTGCAGCCGCTGTTCAAAAGAAAAAGTAAAAGCAAAGAAAAACTGGTTTTCGGCGGCGCCTCCGGGCAGGGTTATCGGACTGCTCAACTTATCATTTAGGAGATATTTAACGCTCCCGTTAAAAAAGCCGCTCCGTATTCCGGGGCCAAAAGTCACTTTATTCAGATCCTCTCCGGAAAATTCATCGGCCCAAACTATCGCGCCGGTGGCAACATCTTTCATATTTACGGAAATTATCAGCGTTTCACCTGAAAGTGTGACCCGGCCAAAGAGCAGGGAATCGGCGTTTAGTATTTGCCCTATTTTTGAAATATTAGTCTGCTCCGTAAGCCCTGTCAGAGAAAGTTTTTGTTCAGCCAGGAGCGCTTCAAGAGATCTTTTGTCCATAACCTTAAAATTACCGGTCTTGGCAAGTTTTAAAACAATTTTATCTTCCACGCTTTTTACCGTAAGCCCCGGCCCGTATTCAAAAGGCACCACAGAGATGACTTTGGCGTTTTTTATTTTTGCCGCGGAGGAGAGCACCTTGGAAAGCGCGTCATCTATCGCAATATTCTGGTCAAAAGCCCACGAAGAAGAGGCCGCCAGCACGAACAGAAGTACCGTCAGGAAAACTTTCCTCATCTTACCCCCTGTTGTTGTAAAATAATATCACATAAAAATATATTACATTATAATTATAACAAAATAAAGATATAATTTCGACCTGTTGCGGCTTTTTTTAACTTTGCAGAAAGAAAAAGGGCTGTTTAACCGGTCAGGATTAAACAGCCCTGCTAAGCATTTGTTGACTACTAACCTACTTTTTAAATATAGAAGCGCCGGGATAGCTCGCTTTTTTACCCAGATGCTCTTCAATTCTAAGCAGTTGGTTATACTTGGCTATACGGTCGGATCTGCAGACAGAACCGGTCTTTATCTGTCCGGCGTTTACCGCAACCGCGATATCCGCAATTGTGGCATCCTCAGTTTCCCCGGACCTGTGGGAGATGACCGTGGAATAACCGCTCTTTTTTGCGAGATTTATAGTATCCAGAGTTTCTGAGAGGGAACCAATCTGGTTGACTTTAACCAGAATTGAATTGGCGGTACCCGTGTCAATACCCCTTTGCAGGAGTTTTACATTGGTGACAAAAAGGTCATCACCCACTATCTGGATTTTCTTGCCGTAGAGATCCGTAAGTTTCTTCCAGCCGTTCCAGTCATTTTCATCCAGCCCGTCTTCCAGCGACCGGATGGGGTATTTAGCAAAAAGTTTGCCGTAGAATTTAATCATATCATCCGAACTGTTCTTTTTCTTTTTTTCCGCTTTAAGGAAATAGTTGCCTTTTTCAAAGAAAGACGCAGAGGCAGAGTCAATACAAAAAACAATATCCCTGCCGGGTTTATAACCGGCGGCTTCAATTGCCTGCATCATTACTTTAAGCGCTTCTTCGTTGGACTTAAGATTAGGCGCAAAACCGCCTTCATCCCCGACGGAAGTGCTGAGCCCTGCGTTGGAAAGTATCTTCTTTAGAGCATGGAAGGTCTCCGCGCCCATTCTTAAAGCTTCTTTAAAACTTTTGGCCCCGACAGGCATAATCATAAATTCCTGAATATCCACATTGTTGTCGGCGTGTTTTCCGCCGTTTAAAATATTCATCATCGGCACGGGCAGTACTCTGGCTTTTTCCCCGCCCAGATATTCATAAAGCGGCTTGCCGGCTTCAATGGCGGCAGCCTTGGCGACGGCCAGTGAGATACCCAGTATGGCATTCGCACCCATATTGGATTTCATATCGGTGCCGTCTATACAAAGCATCTTATCGTCTATCTTGCGCTGATCAAAAGGGTCCATTCCTATAATTTCTTTTGCAAGTATATTATTTACATTAGAAACGGCTTTAAGCACGCCTTTTCCGCCGTATCTCTTTTTGTCGCCGTCCCTTAGTTCCAGTGCTTCATTTATGCCGGTGGAAGCGCCCGAAGGCACAGCCGCGCGGCCGGTAACACCAGAAGCCAGAATTACATCCACCTCTATGGTCGGATTGCCGCGGGAATCCATAATTTCCCTGCCTATAATTTTTTTAATCTTGCTTACCCTGGACATATAACCTCCTTAAAAAAATAGTATCCCCCGCAAGAACCTGCGGGGGATACCTTATTAACTAAGATTTAAAAAGCTTCTTTCTTATCTTTCAGGGATCGTAATGACCGCGCAGGCTTTACCGGTCGGATCTATTGCCTGTTCCATTCCCGACGGGTTTACCGCTGTCACTACATAGTAATAGGTCTGGCCCCTTCTCTTCCTGCTCATATCCACCCAGCTTGTTGAATCTCCGTTTATTCCTGTCGCAAACGGCCTTCTTTCGCTTAAGTCCGTTATCGGCTGTACATCTCTGTACACATTGTACGAATACACTCCATTCGCTCCAAACGGCAGATCTAGTTTCCAATCCACCAACACATCCGTTTCTCCCGGTACCTTCACCTCATACTGGCTTATCCACGGTGTATTCTTGCAGCGCGGCGGCGCGTAGTCCACTACATGCGGGCTCACCAGCAGCTGTATATCTATCTTTTCTGTATCCGGCGAAGTTGTCTTAAATAACAATCCGATTAACGGAATATCCCCTAAAAACGGCACTTTCCTTTCAGAAATTGTCGTCTTATCTTTGAGCATTCCTCCCAATCTGATCGTTCCCCCGTTGCTTACAAATAACTTTGTTCTTACTTCTCTGTTGTCTATTATCGGTATTGTTGACGCTACATATCCCGCTATCTGGTTCAACTGCGGATTTATCTGCAGGCTGATTGTACCGTCTCTCTGCGACTGCGGCGTTACCGTCAGGATCATATTGATATCCTGATAGGTATATGTGTAGGTCGTTCCCAGCGTCGTCACACTGCTTGATTCTATCGGTACTCTTGATCCTATCTGTACTCTCGCTTCCGTCCCGTCTTCCACTACCACATCCGGATTTGCTATCATCTCCAGCGAGGTTGTGCTCTGCGTCGCGTACATCTCCAGATCCGTCGAGTTTCCTGCCCCGTCCGTATATGTGAACGGTCCAAAGAAACCGCCGGCCATCGTCCCGGGCATTATTGAACCCAGCCTGCTCATCGTTCCTACCCAGGCTCCCGCTCCCGTATGGGCCAGATTCCCGCTGCCCAGGGTTAACGGTCCGTTATTTGTATACTGGAAATCTATCGCCAGTATAGAACTCGAGGTCCTGGAGGATTCCAGCAATTTAGTCTTAATTGCTATCAGTTTCGGCTTCCTTTCCGGATTGTCCAGCTCTTTTAAGAGCGTTTCTATCCCTTCAAATACTTCCGCTACATCCGTGATTATCAAGGAGTTTGTCCCTACATCCACAGACACCACGCCCTCTTTCGTTAGTACTGATTTCATCTGTCTTACCAATTCACCCGCAGTTGCATAGGTCAGCGCGTACAACTTCGTTACCCGCGGCGGCCTCGCATCTTCTTTCTCTTTTTTCTTTATCTTGTAAATTGCCCCGTCTTTTACAAACATCAGCCCTTTGGGATCCAGTATCAGGCTCAGCAGGGATTCCAACTCCATCTTTTCGGTTACCGTCAGGGTTACATTTCCCGCGGCCGCCAGATCCACTTCTATTGAATACTGCACCCCGGTCTTTCCAAATACCGTCTCCAACGCTATCTTTACCGGCGTATTTGGAAAATCTATCGGCGGCTCTACCATTACCTGCGCCCACGAGACCGCTGCGAACGCCATTACTACTGCTAATATCTTTTTCATTTTACTCCCTCCTTGATTTTTT
>CAIYPD010000124.1 GCA_903928075.1 Candidatus Firestoneibacteriota bacterium | reverse complement strand
CTCTGGAACTTTCGGAGAAGACCCTGCCGCCGCTTTTTCAAGTCGGGGATTTTGAACGCCTGAAGAAAGTTCAGGTGAAAATTGACGCGTTGATAAAAAACGGCTATGCTAAAGTATTAGCGAAACCAAGACTGCTGACTATCTCCGGTTTTAAGGCGAAATTCCTCTCCGGCGGCGAGATTCCCGTAATGATTCAAAATGGCGGGCAAAGTGACAGCAGTGTCCATATCGACTGGAAGACCTACGGGGTCAAACTGGATATTGAGCCCACTTCCGATGTGCTGGACAATATTAACTGTGTGATAAGAGTTGAAGTAAGTAATCTGGATTTTTCCGCAGGCGTGAGCTATAACGGCTCGGTTGTTCCTGCCCTCAAAACCCGCTGGGCGGATACTTCCCTTTATGTCAAAAAAGGCGGAACCATAGTGATAGGCGGCCTGCTGCAGACAGAAGAGCTAAAGAGGGAGACGGGGATCCCTTTGCTTTCCGAATTGCCTATTTTGGGCGGTTTATTCCGTTCAACCGAAACCCTGAAACAGGAATCCGAACTGGTAATTTTTGTTACCCCCTCAATTGTAGGGAAGTAGGCAAAAACTCTTGAGATTCGGGAGACGGCAAAAAGAAGCATCGAATCCCTGTTTTTTAAGTGAAAACCAATGCTGTTTCCCTCTAACCGGCAAAATCTTCTATTTCTTGACAATCTATTGTTTATACGGTAGTATGGTCTAAAATGCACCGGACTAAGAGGAAAAATGTCTAAAATTCATGATGAAAAAGAGATACTTTTGCACTTGAGGGAAAAAGAGATAGCTGTTGTCAGTACAAAAGACGGCAAAGAAAATCTTTTAAGATCAAGGGTTATGTATTACGGTGTTGATGACCGTTTTGTCTGCTACCTTATGTCCCTTAAAAGAAGCCCTATGATCGAACAGGTAAATATAGAAACAGGCCTGTCTATGCTTGTTTACGCTCTGGAAGATCCTTTCGACAGGTCCTGGGAAGTGGAAATAAACGGACAGGCGCAAACTCTTACTCTTCAAAAAGAAATTAATACCGCTCTTTTGATGTTAAAAGGCCGTAATCCTTTTGCAGATGTAGCCCTCGAAGCAGGAATTCCCGCTCAGTTTGATTTTGTAAAACTCACCCCAAAATTTGTAAGATACCGGATTTATAGCGAAGTGCTGGACCAGCTTCCTCCGACAATTCTCAGGTTTTGAGCAAATGAATAATAAGCCCGTCCGTTGTCACGAGTATTTTAAATGCAAAAAGACAGAATGCCCTGCTTTTTTGTCCTCCGACCTTGAGTGCTGGCTTACAAGCGGTACCTTCTGTAATGAGGAGCCGGGCGGAGTATGGCTGGAAAAGGTTGAGGCTTGTATGGCCTGTGAAGTCTTCAAGAATAATCTGAATACGGAGACCTGGCAGAAGACCCTCCGGCTTTTATCCTCGCAATTTATCGGCGTCAGAGAGAAATTGGAACTTGAGCATGCCGAGTTAAAGAAAACAGAACGGAAGCTGAATGAATTTAAGATCTCGAGTATTCACCTGTTAAAAAAACTTGATAAGAAGAGCCGGGAAATAACAAAAGAAAGAAATAATCTTGAAAAAAATGTTCTGGAAAGAACTACCGAGCTTGAAGAAGTCCAGGAGAAACTGCATCAAGCCTCAAGGGTTGCTGCTCTAAGCCGGTTTTCCGCCGGTATTGCACATGAAATAAACAATCCACTCGGGGCAATTGTCAATTATCTCAGGACCGTGCTGGCTAACCCGGGCATAACCGGAGATAACCGAAAATACCTGGAGTTAAGTTTAAAAGGACTTTTCCGGATAGAAAATATAATAAAGCAGATTCTTTTATATTCGGGAAGAAGAGTTACGGAGCCTGTGGATCTAAACAAAGTACTGAGGGAGATCCTGGAATTTATGCAGCACAAAATACAGGAGGAAAAAGTTATATTGAAAGTTGACTTGAAAGAGGGACTGCCGGCCGTTTATACGAGTTCGTCCCAGATACAGCAGGTTTTTACGAATATAATTAAAAATGCCGTTGAAGCAATGTCCGGTACGGCAAAAAAACAGCTCACTATAACTTCTTCGCTTAAGAATAATAAAATTAGTATGAATTTTTCTGACACCGGTAAGGGGATAGAACAAAAAGACCGGGACAAGATCTTTTCGCCTTTTTACACGACTAAAGAAGTGGGCGAAGGGGTGGGCCTCGGACTCTTTATAAGCTATAATATTATTCAGATTTCACAGGGGACGCTGGAGATAGCTGATAATCCGGAAAGCGCGGGTACTATGGTTACGGTGACGCTTCCGGTTTTAAGGAAAACAAAAAATGCCAAAGATTAAACTGCTGGTTGTGGAAGACGACGATCTAATGTTAAATATGCTCAGGGACAATCTTACCCGCGAAGGTTATGAAGTAACGGGGGCGACCGATGGTTTGCAGGCACTTGCAAAATTCAAGGAAGGCGGTTTTGACCTGGTACTTATGGACATTAAACTTCCCAAGATGGACGGGGTTACTCTGCTTAAGAGGATAAAAAATACCGTTTCCGATGTCCCCTGTATTATGATGACGGCTTACGGGACCGTGGAGACTGCGGTCTCGGCGATGAAACTCGGCGCTTTTGATTACATAGGAAAACCGTTCCTGTTTGAAGAACTTTCCCAAATCATAAAAAATGCCCTTGAATTGAGTTCTTTAAGGAAAGAGAATCTGCTGCTTAAGGAACGGCTCGGAGAAAGGAATTCATTAAATAACATTGTCGGAAAAAATCCGCTGATGCAGAAAATATATAAAACTATTGAAATAGCTTCTCCCGGAAACACAACGATAATGATCGAAGGCGAAAGCGGTACGGGAAAAGAACTTATTGCGGACGCAATTCATGCTTTAAGCGAGAGAAAATTCGGCCCGCTGGTTAAGGTGAATTGTTCGGCTCTGCCGGAGACGCTTCTTGAAAGCGAGCTCTTCGGGCATGAAAAAGGCGCTTTTTCAGACGCCGTTAAAATGCGGATAGGCCGGTTTGAACTGGCAAATAAGGGGACCATCTTTCTTGATGATATTGACGATTTAAGTCCTGCCGTCCAGGTAAAATTACTCCGGGTACTTCAGGAGAGAGAATTTGAAAGAGTGGGAAGTTCTGAAACCCTTAAAGCCGATGTCCGGGTCATCTCTGCCACAAAAACAGATTTAAAGAAGAAGATCCTTGAAGGAACTTTCCGGGAGGACCTCTATTACCGGCTAAATGTGGTTCTTGTAAAATTGCCGGCCTTACGGGAGAGGCCTTCGGATATTCCGCTTCTGGTAAACCATTTTCTTGCGTACTACAATAAAAACACAAAAAAAGCCGTTAAAATATCCCCCGAGGCAATGCTTTTGCTGATTAAATATGCCTGGCCGGGGAATGTCCGGGAACTTGAAAATCTTATAGAAAGTATGGTTTGTCTTTCTGAAAAGGAGACCATAACGCCTGATTTATTGCCCGAGCATTTCAGGAAGAAGGATGCCTGGAAAGCTGTTTCTTTGAAGAAGGCTCTCCGCGAAACAGAAAAAGAGCACATTATTAGGGCACTGGAACATTCTGCAGGCGTAAAAAAGAAAGCAGCTGAAATACTCGGAATAACCCCGAAAACCTTATGGGAAAAGATAAAAGACTTCGATATAGAGTAAACATTACTTTTTTAGAAAACATTACTTTTATGTAATGTTTTCTCATTGTTCGCTTGTTAAAAATCCTTATTTTACTTGAATATTTTTCTTGGCACGCTTTTTGCTGTAATAGAGATAAACTAATGCTTATATTGGTTTTTTGAACAGAAAATTTGCATTCTCTGCCGGATTTCGGCCGGCGTGATAAGGAGAATCAAATTGCGGGTAAAATGAAAGTAGTGCTTACGGAGGCTCCGATCTGGCGGTACGGTTAAAAAAGAATAAAAAACTGGCAGCAATACCGATTCTTATGATAACATCGATAAGCACCAAAGTGCAGGGAAGGGAGTTTATAACAGAGGACGGCAGCAGAAATATTCCTGTAGACGGGTATATAAATAAGCCGGCACAGCCGGAAGAGTTGCTGAAAAAAGTAAAGGAGTTGTTAAAAAAAAGATAAGCAGATGATTTAACCGGTCAAAAAAGCCGGTTTAAATTAATTGGCAGGGGAGGAAAGGATGTTTAAGTCAGATTTAAAAGCACTTTTTGTCTGGTCTGTCGGGTTATTATTTTTGCTTGGTTTCACGGCAAATGCATATTCCGAAGACACAAAGAAGTATGCCGGGGCAGAGGCTTGTAAAGAATGCCATGACAAAGAATTTAAAGAATACAAGAGCTCAATTCATTATAAAACCTTTCTGGACAATAAAGCTCCTGACGCCAAGAAAGGCTGTGAGGCCTGTCACGGCTCGGGAGTAGAGCATATTGCCGCGGGAGGCGATAAGGCCAAGATAGTTAATCCGAAAAAATTAGCCCCCGAGGATGTTTCAAAAATATGCTTAAGCTGTCACACGCAAAAAAATCTTGTGCAGTGGAAATCCAGTACCCATGCTAGCAAAGATCTTAGTTGTGCAAGCTGCCATGATACGCATGGCGGGGTTACGAAAAAGATGTTTGTAAAAAAGACCCCGGAACTTTGTTACAAGTGCCATAATAAAGTGAAGATGGAAAATAATCTTCCCTCGCATCATCCTATCGTGGAAGGAAAGATTTCCTGTGAAAATTGTCATAACCCCCATGGAGGCGATAAAGGAAATCTGAAAGCCGAATCCGTTAATGAACTCTGCGCAAAATGCCATGCTGAAAAAGCGGGGCCTTTTGTATTTGGTCATCCGCCTGTTGAGGATGACTGCGGGACCTGTCACAAACCCCATGGTTCCATTAACAATAAATTGCTGAAACAGCAGACCTCAATGCTTTGTGTCCGGTGCCATAAAGGACCGCATGACGCGACTAAGACAGCCTTCAACACCGTAAATAACATAGAAAGACGGTACACTGAATGTACTCGGTGTCATGTAATGATCCATGGTTCTGATATAACCAGCAGGTTTACACGGTAAATTAAAGGGAGGAAGAAAATGACAGAAAAGATAAATTTATTTGCAGCGCTTCTAGCTGTTTTATTATGCAGTTCAATTATTACGGCGCAGGATACTTCTGCTCCCGCGGTAACAACTCCGGCAGCGGCACCTGTAATTGTTCCCGATGCAGCAACACCCACAGCAATGCCTGTGGTCGTTCCTGAGGTGCCGGCACCCATGGCCGCACCCGTAGTTGTACCTGTAGCGGTTCCGGCAGTAGTTCCTGTAGAAACAGCAGCAGTGAAATCTCCAACTCCGGTAGTGGTTAAAAAAAGTGATAAAAGTATATCTATACAGCCAAGCATAAATGTTTATTATCCTTATGGCATAGCCGGCTCAATGCAGTGGGTGGCCGAGTATGACGGCAGAAACCTTAGTTCAGTCGAAACATTTGATTATGGTTTGAATATCTCGATTTTGGATGGCGCTGATTCTCTTGAAATGTCATTGCAAAATATAAAAAACACCATTTTGGGTGTCGGCGAGGCTTCAGGGAAATTGGAGTACAGTTCAGAGGGTGTATTACTGAATGTCTCCAGGGATTATCTGGTTCACCGACTTGCGGATGATGATAAATTTTTCGTAACGCAAAACGGAGCGGTTACTTATATCGGAATCTTAATTAACGACAGAATCGACCACTACATAAGAAGGACCTCGGATGAAGCAAGTTTAATGCTCGATGTGCCGAATTTGAGCTGGCTTAAGCTGGGTATTAGTTACGGCGGGGAAATAGAAACCGGTAATCAAAAATTTGTTTACTATGATAGAAATAACGGACCGGTTTATATAGCAAGTTCATCCAATATTATCGAGACCCATAAGAATATCGACCGGACTGCTTCTGATATATCCTTTGACGCAAATGCGAAAATTGGTGAGCAGGGTGCAGCAAACATCGAAATGACCATATCTGCCTTTAGAGAAGCCAATAATATGGTCGTTCCCGACACTTATACCCGGCTTGGAGGCACTACGATCACTACCTATTACTACAGTGATTTTACCCCCGGCCCCGAGATAGAATCTCAGGAATACAAGGGAAAAGCCAGATATGACCTTCTTGATAATCTTGCCATAGATCTAAGCGGTGTCGGCAGGAATAAAGAAAATATGTGGTCCCATGCGAAGTCTTCATCCTATAATCTGGTAACAGGTTTATCTTACCGGCCGCTTAAAGATCTTACTTTAACGGGAAAATTTAACAAAGGCGAGGTTAGAAATATTACAACAACTGACCCGGCATATCTTGCTTACAAGTACGGAACCAATTCCAATGCGAACCCCTCGTATGTGGTTCCTGAAACTCCAATGAACAGGGATGAATTTGCGGGAGAATTGAATGCAAAGTATCGTGTCCTAAAAGGGGTAACGCTTTATGCGGGTTACAAATATGACGATATCAAGAGGCCAAATGCAGAAAATTTTGTGCAGACCTTTACCAGTACTGTAACTTACCAGGGTGCCCTGGCCCCGACAGTTGTACTTGCTAATTCAACTAACAATAAAGTGGCTGCTGAGAATTTTGCGAACACGATAAAAGCGGGAGCGAGTATCACTCCTTTCGGCTGGCTGGACATAGATGTTAAGTACAAGAATATGAAATCAAATGTTGCTGTCACGGAAATATCTCCCGATTATTCAGATGATTTGAATGCTTCCGTCTCTGCTTCTATAGTCGATAATCTGCAGTTCACGGCGGATTATGATTATAAACGCGAAAAGAATCTTTCTTCAAGCTTCAGTAATTATACCAATGATATTGACAACGGAGTTGTCGGCTTGAGCTGGAGCAGTGCGGATTCGAAACTTTCCGCCGGAATTACCGGAGGAATAGAACAAGGAAGCAGCAACGGGGATATGTATTTTGGAACTGCCACTACCACTGCGACGGCAATAGCTCTTCGTGATAATGCCCCTCTTCAATATATCTCGTACTTTGGCAATGTAAATGGTTATGTCGCCATTACCAATGCGTTAAGCCTTAATGCAAATGCAGGAATAACAAAAACGAACGGCACCACAAAAGTATTGTACATGGACGACATAGTAACGACAGGTGACCAGATACTTGAAGTTATGCCGGTCAATGTCATAAGTTATTCCGGGTCTCTCACTTTGAATTACGAGATCATAAAGGATACGACCATATCGGTTAACTATATGTATAAAAAGTGGGATGATCAAAATCTTGATGCAAATGACGGTGTTTACAGTGTAGTAGGCGCCAGTGTAGCCTGCAAGTTCTAAAACTTTTGATGTTTCAGCAGACCTTCCGTTAACCGCGGAAGGTCTGTTTTTTTAAAGGACAGCATAATAGGTCTTTAAAAAGAATTATAAAGCCTTTATACTGCTTGTAAATTGCGTTTTGTGCAAAATTTGGGGTATAGCAAAGTTTAGTGTTTTGTGAGATAATAAAGCAAAGATAAGATGTCCTGCGAGAAGTAAAGTGAAATTTAAAAAGTATTAGACGACTTTTTCAGCTTATAATTATTTAATCAGTCCACCTGCGGTGAGATCTCGCCTTAAGGCGGACAATCAGTAATTGAAAAGGAGGAGGATAAAAATGATAAATGTAGTCGATTTATTTTTTTTCGTTGCCATAGTTTATCTCGTTAATTCTATACTTTATTTGATAAACATCACGCTAAAAAATGAAAAACTGGAAAAATTCAATTTTATACTTACCATTATAGGTTTTATTCCCCATACCCTGGGACTGGTCTTATGGATGAAACAGGTCGGACACGCGCCGTTTACCAATTTATATGAGTCCACGGTGTTTTTTTCCTGGGCTATTGTATTAGTTTATTTCTTAATTTTATTGAAATACAAGATCAAAAATATAGGAATGGTCACCGTGCCGCTTGCGTTTCTTGCCATAGGCGCTGCCTCGATACTGCCGGCGCATTATAAAGAAATGACTCCGCTGGTACCGGCGCTTCAGAGTATTTGGCTGGAGGTACATGTCATTTCCTGCATGCTGGCCTATTCGTTTTTTGCTTTCTCTTTCGTAATGAGCATCATGTTTTTGGTAAAACAGAAGAATAACTCCGATAAACTTCCTGCAACAGGAAAACTTGAAAATCTTAATCATAAATCTATCCTGATAGGCATCGTGCTTTTAACTTTCGGCATAATTTCTGGTTCAATTTGGGCAAATTCCGCCTGGGGTACCTACTGGAGCTGGGATCCAAAAGAGACCTGGTCCCTGATTACCTGGATTATTTATGCTATCTATTTGCATGCAAGATTTGTAAAAGGCTGGAGCGAAAAGAGACTGGCCTATATTTCGTGTTTTGGCTTTCTCTGCGTTCTCTTCACCTACTGGGGTGTCAATCTTCTGCTGTCAGGCCTGCACAGCTACGGCAGATAGTAAGAGCAGTGAAAGAAGTTAATAAAGTGGGGAAAGTGAGGAAAGGAAAACAGGGAAAATATCCATTTGCGATGGGATTTTGCCAGGGGCTGGGAAGCGCTTTTTTGGGGAGGAGCAAAAATGGGAAATATCTGGAATAAATTAAAATCAATAAAGACGGCAATTTTGTTCTTCATTCTTATCTCCCTGACTTCTCTGGTTGGGACTTTTATTCTCCAGGACACCAACAGTGAACAGCTTAAAGAAACCTACGGTGCGTTCTACGGCCTTTTTAACCTGATAGGTTTGTTTGACCTGTATAACAGCTGGTGGTTTATCGGATTATTAGCCGTTTTTTGCTTGAGCATAGCCGCCTGTTCCTTGGACAGGTTCAGTTCTATCTATAAACAAGTGGTAACCCCGCCGGTAGACCTTTCTGATGAATATTTAAAAAATTTGAAATACTACCATGAGTTTAAAATACAGCCGGATTTAAAAGAAACTGAGGCAAGTGTAGGAAAGCTTTTAGAAAAGGGCGGTTTCTCAAAAATGACAGGAAAAGATGCAACCTTGTTTCATAAAGGTATCCTCTCACGGTGGGGAGTCTTAATTGCGCATGTAAGCGTTTTATTTGTTCTTGTCGGCGCTCTTTTGGGTTATTTTTTTGGATTTAAAGGCCATCTTAATCTTAAAGAAGGCCAGAGCGTTTCGATCGTAAATTCAGATAAAAAAAATATTTCCATCCCGCTGGGTTTCGATATTAAACTAAATAAATTCCAGGTTGAGTTTTATAAAAACAATCCGGAAACACCCAAAACATTTTTAAGCCGGGTTGAGATAACCGATGGGGCTGTAAAATCTCCGGGAACCATTGAGGTTAATCACCCTATTAACTACAAAGGCATAAGTTTCTATCAAGCAAGTTATGGTCAGGATGAAGAGAGTGCCAGGTTCAATTTAAGCGTGCAAAACCTGCAGGGTAAAGAGATAGCCAAAATAAAAGCAGGCCTTAATGAACAGGTACCTCTGCCCGGGACAGGCTACTTTGTAAAACCCGTCTTGTTTTATCCTGATTTCAAGCTTGATGAAAATATGAAGCCTTTTTCTGCTTCAGCAGAGTCTAATAATCCGGCTGTCTGCCTTAAACTCATTAAAGCAAAAGAAAAGGATATTGAATTCTGGGTCTTTTTAGGCATGGCGGAGTTTCACTCAAAGAAGAAGACACCTTTTCTCTTCAAATGCCTGGATTACGAGCAGTCAAATTATAGCGTACTACAGGTTGTGAAAGATCCCGGGGTCCCCTTTGTCTATACGGGATTTGCGTTGCTTATTCTGGGGCTGGCCTTGTCCCTCTTCATGTACTATCGCAGAATATGGGTGAAAGTCAGCGGGGATAAAATAATTATTGCCGGTATGGCAAACAGGGATCCGGTCACATTTGAAGAAGAATTCGAAAAGATTATCAATCAGGTAAAGACAAAAAGTTGATGGAACTGATACTAATTTATGCAACGGTTTTTTTATATCTCTTGAGCCTGGCGGCTTACTGGCTTTATTTTTTCAGAAAAACACCTCTCTTTGAATATAGCTCCTTAATTGTTCTGGGGCTGGGAGGGCTTAGTCATCTTTGCTCTTTGCTTTACCGAAGCATGATCCTCAATTATCTTCCTTTAACAAGCAGCTATGAGACGCTTTCTTTTTTATCTTTTTGCATTATTTTAATTATCCTTTTAATACAGCTGAGGCATAAAATAACCGTTCTCGGATCATTTATTCTGCCGGTTGCACTGCTTATTTTTATTGTTGCTCTGGGTATGTATAAAGAGATCGAACCGGTTAAACTTATTTTCAGGAACCGCTGGTTTAGTGTGCATTTGCCTTTTGTTTTTCTGAGTTATGCAAATTTTGTTATGTCCCTGGGTATAAGCATTGTTTATTTGATTCAGGAACATCAGGTTAAATCTCACAGGATAGGGAAAGTTTCCCATGCTCTGCCTTCGCTTGCTATGCTGGACAGCCTTAATTATAAACTTTTGAGTTTAGGTCTCGTATTTCTTTCTATAGGAATAGTAGCCGGGGCTGTTTGGGAGAAGGAAGCTTTTGGCTCCTACTGGATGTGGTCACCAAAGGAAGTCTGGGCGCTTATAACCGCTTTGATATACTTTTCCTGGCTCCATTTAAGGTTTTTCAAGGGCTGGCGGGGAAAAAAAAGCGCATTTTTTTCGATAGCGGGATTTTTAAGTATGGCCTTTACCTATTTAGGTGTTAATACCCTGTTCAAAGGCTTTCACAACTTTATTAAATAAGGTACAACGGATGACTATGGAAATAATAATTGTCGGCTTGAGTCATAAAAATGCGCCTGTGGAAATAAGAGAGAAGCTGGCATTTCAGGATAATGAGTTGAATGCCGCTCTTGCCGGCTTAAAAGCTTTGCCTATGGTTAAGGAAGCGGTAATACTTTCAACCTGTAACAGGGTTGAATTGTATCTTGTGGTAAAAGAACTCGAGAAGGCGGAAGAGGCTATCAAGGAATTCTTCAGCGGTTATCATAAGATAAATAGAAGCTTCTTTGAGCAACATTTATATACTTATGTCGGCAGTGAAGCGCTGAGGCACATAATCCGGGTTTCTGCGAGTTTGGATTCAATGGTTGTCGGGGAGACCCAGATATTCGGACAGGTAAAAGAAGCCTATGCCCGGGCGAGGCAGAATGGTGCGGTTGCAAAAATATTTGGTAATCTTTTTCAGAAAATGTTCGCGGTTATAAAAAGGATAAGAACCGAGACCGAAATAGGCCGGTTGCCGGTTTCGGTAAGTTCTATAGCCGTGGATTTAGCCGAAAAAATATTTGAAACACTTGAAGAAAAAACTATTGTAATCGTCGGTGCCGGCAGTATGAGTGAACTAACCGCAAAGCATCTGATAAAAAAAGGGGTCAAGAAGGTATTTGTTTCTAACCGTTCTTATGAAAATGCTGTTGAGCTTGCTGCCCGGGTCGGGGGCGAAGCCATAAAGTATGAAAGCCTCTATGACTATGTTTTAAAAGCGGATATAGTTATTGTTTCTACTGGTGCGCCGCATTTTGTTATATTAAGAGATGAAATCAACAGGTGCATGCAAAAGAGAAATCAAAAACCGCTTTTTTTTATAGATATATCTGTTCCGAGAAATATTGACCCGAAGATTAATGACCTTGAAAATGTATACCTGTATAACATCGATGATCTGGAGTCGATCGTTAATAACAACAAAGATGAAAGAGCAAAATGTATTAGTAAAGCCGAGGAGATTGCTGAGAAAGGAAAAGAAGATCTCTTAAAATATTTTAATTCAATTGTGTTAAAGTCAAGTTAGAGGCCAGAAAGAAAATGTATTATCCGGTTCAACTTAATTTAAAAGGCAGAACCTGCCTGGTAGTGGGCGGCGGAGAAGTGGCCTATAGAAAGGTCAGGGCTCTGCTCTCTTTTGGTGCAAAGGTAAAACTAGTAAGCCCGGAAATAGTGCCGGATTTCAATAATCTAAAGAAGAATGAACGGTTTAAATACATAAAAAAAAGGTATTCGCTTAAGGATCTTAAGAATGTATTCCTGGCCGTCGTTGCCACGGACAATATGGAGCTGAACGCTAAAATATCGGCAGCAGCAAAAAGCAGAAAGGTTCTGGTTAATGTTGTGGATGTCCCGGGACTCTGTGATTTTATACTACCGGCGATGGCAAAACGCGGGGATTTGACTATAACGGTATCGACTAACGGGGTAAGCCCCTCTCTGGCAAAGTATCTAAGAAAGGATATTGAGAAAAGGTACGGCGGATATGCAGGTCTCCTTAAGCCGCTTAAGGAAATGAGAAGCAAGATAATAAAATTAGACAAGAAAAAGAAAGAGAAAGTCTGGAATAGTATCATAAACGAGGCGTTTCTTAAAAAAAATAGAAAATTAAGCGGGCCGCAAATTGAAAATGCGGTGCTCGAAAAGTTAAAAGAACAGGGACTGAGCTGATAAAATGAAAGATAAAATTGTAATAGCTTCGCGCGGGAGTAAACTGGCCTTAGTGCAGGCAAATCATATTAAAACGGAACTGGAGAAAAGTTTTAAACAAACAGTGTTTGAGATACTTATCGTAAAAACCACCGGGGATATTATTAACGATGTGCCGCTTTCTAAGATACCGGACAAGGGGATGTTCATAAAAGAAATAGAAGAAGCCCTTTTAAACGGCAGTGCTGATCTGGCGGTCCACAGTATGAAAGATGTCCCTGTTGACCTGGCCGGAGCTCTTTTGCTCGGAGCTATAACCAAAAGGGAGGATAATCACGATATCTTAATATCTAAGACCTGCGGGAAGCTTGCGGAATTGAAGAAAGGCGCCGTTATCGGGACGAGTAGTTTGCGCAGAATCGCGCAGTTAAAGCATTTTAGAATGGATCTGCAGATAAAAGATTTAAGAGGTAATCTGGATACAAGAATTAAGAAGCTGGAAAGCGGTGCTTATGACGGGATAATACTGGCGCTGGCAGGCATAAGGAGGCTGGGTTTAGAGAGCCTGGTCTCAGAAATAATTCCTTATGAAATTATACTGCCTTCTGTAGGGCAGGGCGCCCTGGGGATAGAACTAAGAAAAGGCGATGAAGAAATTAAGGCAATCTGCGCAGTTTTAAACGACAACATTTCGGCCGCGGTGGTGCTTTGCGAAAGAGCGCTGCTTAAAGAACTCGGCGGCGGCTGCCAGGTGCCTGTAGGCGCAAATGCCGGGGTTTACGGTAATAAACTTGTAATTGAGGCCTCGGTAACAAGCCCGGACGGAAAAGTGTCTATAAAGGACAAAGAAGAAGGTTTAGTAGAAGACAGTGCCGCGCTTGGTCAAAAGCTTGCGCAGAAACTAATAAGGCAAAACGCAAAAAAAATAATTGAAAATAAAGCAGAGAAAAAACCATGAAAAGCGGAAAAGTATTTCTGGTAGGGGCCGGGCCGGGAGATTTTGGCCTATTGACCTTAAAAGGGCTTGACTGTATTAAAGCTGCGGATGTTATTATTTATGATAATCTGGTTAACAAGAAGTTTTTAAAATACGCCAAACGCGGGGCGGAACTGATCTACGCGGGAAAATCCGGCACCTTTCATGTTATGAAACAAAAAGAAATAAATGAACTTATAGTAAAAAAAGCTAAAACTAACGGTATGGTGATCCGGCTCAAAGGCGGTGACCCTATTATTTTCGGGCGGGGCGCTGAAGAACTCGAGGTCTTGAAAAAGCACGGCATAAAGTTCGAGGTAATTCCGGGTGTCTCCTCGGCTATTGCGGGGCCGACTTACGCGGGGATTCCCTTAACGCACCGGAAACTTGCGTCCTCCGTCTGCTTTGTTACGGGGCACGAGGATGCAAATAAAAAGAGTTCTTCCATAAACTGGACCAAACTTATTCAGGGTGTAGACACGGTTGTAATATTAATGGGCATGAGCAATCTTTCCGGTATTGTAAAAAAGTTTATTGCTGCCGGAAAACCAAAAACCACGCCGGTCGGCATTATTCAAAGGGCCACCACCAAAGAACAGCTTGTTTGTACGGGCACTCTTGAAAATATCTGTGAAAAAGTAAAAAGTGCAGGTATCACGGCGCCGGCTATAATTGTGGCCGGTAAGGTGGTAAATTTAAGAAAGAAATTGGGTTGGTTTGAAAAAACTCCTCTTGCCGGTAAAACCATAGTAACTACAAGAGCGGCCGTTCAGGCCAGCAGTTTTACGGCGTTACTGGAAGCGGCCGGGGCAAAAGTAATTGAATTTCCGACTATTAAAATTATTGCTTTGAGGCCGGATGCAGGGATAAAAGAGGCCGTTTCCAACATAAAGAGCTATGACAAAATAATATTTACGAGTGTTAATGGTGCGGCAATATTCACTGATATGCTTTTGGAAGCAGGTAAGCTTAAAGATTTAAAGGGAAAGGAAATCTATGCTATAGGCCCGGTCACTGCAAGCGTCCTTAGCCATAAAGGTTTAGAAGCGGTTTATCTGCCTGCGGAATATAAAGCCGAAGCCCTTTTCAAAGTACTGGGCAGGGTTGCAGGCAAAAAGATACTTTTGCCCCGGGCTAAAGAGGGAAGAGATATTTTGCCTCTTTTATTAAGAAAAAATAAAGCACTGGTTGACGATTTGCCGGTATATGTTACGGCGGCGGAAAAAAACATTCCCCGGGCCTTCGTAAAAGCGGCAATAAATAAGAAAATTGATTGTATTACCTTTACAAGTTCTTCTACGGTTATTAACTTTGACAGGCTTGCGGTTAAATACAAAAAGTATCTTAAGCGAGCCGGGATTGCCAGCATAGGGCCCATAACTACAAAGACCCTGAAACAATTAAAATACCGGGTGGATATACAACCAAAAAATTACACTATTAAGGATCTAGCTAATTCAATCTGCGAGGAACTATGATAGGAATATCCAAGTTATACTGCGGGACGGTCTCCGAAGGCGATGTTTTAAGATACGGGGATAAGAATTTGCCGGCGAACCTATTGCAGTTCGCAAGAGTAAAGAAGCCGATAATAGTCTGGAACTCCCTGCAGAAGTGCAACCTGAAATGCGTGCATTGCTATATCAACGCCGATGATAAAAGGTACAAGGACGAACTCACCACAGAGCAGGCAAAAAAAATGATAACGGAACTTGCGGAATATAAGGCCCCGGTATTTTTATTTTCCGGCGGGGAACCGGTAATCCGCCCTGATCTTTTTGAGTTGGCGGATTTTGCTAAAGCCGCGGGGATGCGGGTGGTTCTTTCCACCAACGGCACGCTTATTACCACAGAAGTTGCTAAAAAATTAAAAGACAGCGATTTCAGTTATATTGGTATTAGTCTTGACGGGATAGGCGAGGTCAATGATAAGTTCCGCGGGGTCAAGGGCGCTTTCGAAAAAGCCAGGGAAGGTTTTAGAAATTGCGTCAAAGCGGGCTTAAAAAGCGGCCTGAGGCTCACACTTACAAAAGGAAATATTGACGACTTGCCCGAGATATTTAACTTTATTGAAAATGAGGGTATAAATAGGGCCTGTTTCTATCACCTGGTCTACAGCGGCCGGGGGAAGGACCTGATTAAAGAGGATGTGCCTCTTGAAAGAAAAAGAGAAATAGTAGATTATATTATTGAGAGAACAGTTAAGTTTCAGGAAAAAGGTTACAATAAAGATATTTTAACCGTAGATAATCATACCGACGGCGTGTATCTCTATCTTAAATTAAGAAAAATAGACCCGAAACGGGCCGCGTCAGTTTTAAAGCTCCTGCAATATACCGGCGGTAATAGCACCGGTATCGGAATTGCGTGTATTGATTGTTTCGGAAATGTTCATCCCGACCAGTTCTGGAGAAATCAAACCTTCGGAAACATTAAAGACAGGAAGTTCGGGGATATCTGGGATGATACCTCTAATCCGATAATGAAAGGCTTAAAAGACAGGAAAAAACTTTTAAAAGGCCGGTGCGGCCGGTGTGTTTGGGTTGATATCTGTAACGGAAATTTCAGGGCCCGGGCGGAAGCCGTCTATGATGATCCCTGGATGGAAGATCCGGCATGCTATTTGACGGAAGAAGAAATTAGCACAAGAGTCTAGTTTTGGAGGTATAAATGTTTCCTATTCAGAGATTAAGAAGACTTAGAATGAAAAAAGAAGTAAGAGATCTGGTCTCGGAGACTATTTTATCCGTAAAGGATTTTGTCTATCCTTTATTTATAGTTACGGGAAAGGGCGTAAAAAAAGAGATTAATTCTATGCCGGGGGTTTTTCATTTTTCTGTTGATAAGGTGCTGATAGAAATTGCTGAGATAAGAAAAGCCGGGATAACCGCCGTATTATTGTTTGGAATACCGGATAAGAAAGATGAAATCGGTTCAGGAAGTTTTGCGGAGAACGGTATAGTCCAGAAAGCGGTACGGGAGATAAAAAAACGGTTTCCCGAGCTGGTGGTTATTACCGATATTTGCCTCTGCGAGTATACCTCTCACGGCCATTGCGGAATTATTGAGAAAGGCGAGATACTAAACGACGAAACACTCAAAATACTGGGCGATATTGCTGTTTCTCATGCTCTGGCGGGTGCAGACATTGTGGCGCCTTCCGATATGATGGACGGGCGCATTCAAGCTCTAAGGGAAGCTTTGGACGGTTCAGGCTTTATGAATTTGCCCATTATGAGCTATGCGGCAAAATATTCCTCGAGCTTTTACGGGCCCTTCAGAGAGGCTGCCTTTTCAGCCCCCAAGTTCGGGGACAGGAAATCTTATCAGATGAACTATGCAAATAGCAATGAGGCGCTGCTGGAGATTCAGGAAGATATCGAAGAGGGAGCGGATATAGTCATGGTGAAGCCGGCACTCTCCTATCTTGATATAATTAGAAGAGCAAAAGAACAATATCTTGTGCCGCTTGCAGCCTATAATGTCAGCGGGGAATATAGTATGGTAAAAGCCGCAGCGCAAAAAGGCTGGATAGATGAGGCCGGAATTGTCATAGAAATTCTAACAAGTATTAAAAGAGCCGGAGCGGATATTATAATAACCTATCATGCAAAAGAGGCGGCGAAATCAAAGTGGATATTAAAGTAGAATTTCCGCATCTCATATTCTGGGAGTTGACTAAAGCCTGTAATTTGAAGTGCGCCCATTGCCGCGCGTGTGCGACAGAAAAACCCGGGCCGGATGAGCTTTCGACGCCGGAGGTATTGCGGATAATTGACGATATTGCCGGTTATTGTAATCCCCTGCTGATTTTGAGCGGAGGGGAACCCCTGTTAAAGCCGGACATTTACGATATTATAAAATACTCGAGTAAAAAAATCAGGACCCTGCTGGCCACCGAAGGCACTATGGTAACTCCGGAGGCAGCAAAGAAGATAAAAGAAGCCGGAATAGTAAAGGTAAGCATAAGCCTGGATGGCTCAAATGCACAAATACATGATAATTTCCGGGGCCGGGCCGGAGCTTTTGATCTGGCAATTAAAGGAATAGAGAATATTATCAAAGCCGGACTTCCGGTACAGATAAATTCGGCGGTCACAAAAAGAAACATGAAGGACCTCCCCGGGATAATAAAACTGGTAGAAAAACTCGGGGCGGATGCCTTTCATATATTCCTGCTGGTTCCGACAGGCCGGGGCAAAGAAATGATAGAGGATGAGCTAACGCCTGAAGAATATGAAAATGTTTTAAGCTGGCTTATTGAGGAGAAAAAGAAGACAAAAATAAATATTAAAGCCACCTGTGCGCCGCACTTTAACCGGATTTTGAGGCAGGGAAAAGAAATGCCTGTAATGCCTAAGCTGCCTCCCGGCATGGAGAATTTGAATAAAGGCTGTCTTGGCGGGATAGCCGTCATGTTTATCGGCGCAAACGCAGATGTGCTCCCTTGCGGATACCTGCCGGCTAAGGCCGGTAATCTCAGAAAACAGAAGCTTAAAGATATCTGGGAAAACTCCCCCGTATTTAATGAGTTAAGGAACAGAAAACTCCTCACCGGTAAATGCGGAGTTTGTGAATATGTGAATGTCTGCGGCGGCTGCCGGGCGAGAGGCCTGACCAACAACGGTAATTATATGAGCGAGGAACCCTACTGCTCTTATCAGCCTAAAAAACTGCAGGGGCAGAATAAATGACCGCGAAAGACAGAAAACTACTGAATCTGATACAAAGAGAGTTTCCGGTGGTTGCGCGGCCGTACCTGGCTTTGGGAAAAAAACTTAAGATGAGGGAAGAAGAGGTTATCAAGCGGCTGGCGTATCTTAAAGCTAAGAAAATAATAAGGCATTTTGGCCCGTCTTTTGACTCTAGAAAATTGAAATATACAAGCACTCTGGTGGCGGCAAAAGTGCCGTTAAAAAAACTTAAAAGCGCCGTAAAGATGATAAACGCGTATCCGGAGATCACTCATAATTACTTGAGGGAAGGGGAGTACAATATCTGGTTTGCGATAGTGGCGAAGAATAAGACGAGGCTGGATTTGATTTTAAAAGAGCTCAGGAATAAGACCGGGATAGCCGAGATATTTTCACTGCCGTCAGTAAGGCTCTTTAAGATCGTGGCGGTATTTCAAATATGAAAGAATTAGACAAAAAAATAATTAAAATATTAAAACAGGGCTATCCGCTGACAAAAAGACCGTTCTCGGAACTGGCGGATATATTAAAAATAAAAGAAGATCTTTTACTTGAAAAGGTAAAAGGTATGGTCAGAAACAAGACGATACGAAGAACGGGGGTTGCGCTTTCGCATCGCAGGGTGGGAATAACGAGCAATGCTATGGTGGTCTGGAATGCAGGTGAAGCTCAAGTAGTTAAACAGGGAAAAGCGGCTTCGAGGTTTGCTTTCGTCTCTCACTGCTATGAAAGAGCAACACTGCCAAACTGGCCGTATAATCTGTATACAATGATACATGCAAAGAGTAAAACAGAGTTGCAAAAGAATATAATAAAAGTTGCCCGGGCTACAAAGATAAAAAATTACAAAATATTACGATCAATAAAAGAGTTGAAAAAAACAACTCCTAATTTTATTTAGAAGAAAATAAAGAAGAGAGGACGGGAAAATGAGAATAGAAAATATTTTGGGTAAAACTGTGCTGGTTTTTGCAGGCTTGCTGGTAAGTATGGTCTTCGCCACACCCCGTTATGCGGCTAAAGAAAGTCTTGCCTGTGCTGTATGCCACGCTAATGTGGCCGGCGGAGAAGAAATGACGGATAACGGCAAAATATATAAAGAGAAGCATGCCTTTGATAAAAAACCTGACAATGTGGAAGAAGGCCGGAGGGCTACCTATATCGGGGTAAATAAATGCAAGATGTGCCATATGAAGACCTATAAATCCTGGCTAACCACACCGCATGCCGGTGCTTTTAAAATCCTGGTGGATAAGGCCTCGGATAAAAAAGAGGAATGTGTGGCCTGTCACACTACCGGATCCGGCCTGATCGGGGGCTTTGCTATAGCGACCGCGGACGAGCAGATGAAAAATGTAACCTGTGAAGGCTGTCATGGCCCCGGGAGCCTGCATAAATCAGCGGCTAAAGAGGATAGAAAGAAATTTATTAATACAAAGATTACCGAAAGTTACTGTATCTCCTGTCATAATAAAGAACAAAGCCCGAAGTTTGACTATAAAGAATATGTGAAAAAAGGCCTCCACGAAATAGAAAAAAAGTAAAATTTTTAATATAATATTTCTATATAAGTAACGGCGGATAGGGTTTTCCTTTTAACCGTTGCAGTAAACATTTTGTACCGGCGGAGAATATGGTAAAAAAAGCTCTGGTTATATTTTTGTTTTACATTTCTTGTAATATTTTTGCTTTGACGAATGAGGAATGTTTAAACTGTCACACCAAGGCAGGAGAGAAGGCTCTCATCAGAAATAGCAAAGAGTTTGCGGGTTCGGTCCACGGCGGGCTGACCTGCGATACCTGTCATGAGAAGATAACCGTATATCCTCATCCAAGAAGGACTAAGGCTATTTCCTGCCAGACCTGTCATGACGACAAAGCAAAAATAGTATCCAAGAGCGAGCACGCGTTGAAGGTTATACCCAATAGCGAGATGTGCGAGTCCTGTCATGGCATGCCTCATAACATACTTAATTCTAAGAACCCGGGTTCACCGACAAGCCGGAACAAAATAACTGATACTTGCAACAATTGCCATACAAAAATGGGTTTTCAAAAGTTAAAAGACGCCTACTCCAGTTATTCGAAAACCGTTCACGGCAAGGCCTTTCTCGAGAAAAATAATTTGAAAGCTGCCATCTGTATTGATTGCCACGGCAGCCATAATCTAGAGACTGCCTCAAATTCCGAAGCCACTATTTATAAATTTAATATTCCTGCCACCTGCGGCAAGTGCCACAAGAATCAACTTAAAGACTATCAGCTCTCAATTCATGCGCAGGCAATTCGCGCCGGAAAGAAGGAAGCCCCGGTTTGCATAGATTGTCATGGCGAGCACAATATAAAAGAACACACGGACCTGACTTCGACGGTTAATAAAGTTGCCATAGTAAAAACATGCAGCCACTGTCATTCCTCAGAAAAAATAAATACTAAATTCGGGCTTCCTGCGGATCGAGTGGAGACTTATTTGGAGTCCTATCACGGCATTGCCTATCAGTACAACGCGGCAACCGTAGCAAACTGCGCCACCTGTCACAACTATCACGATATCTTGCCGTCTTCCGACCCCCGTTCCTCCGTCTCTCCCGCGAATCTTGCGAAGACCTGCGGCAAATGTCATATCGGAGCAAGTAAGAAAGTTGCCCTGGGTTCGGTTCATGTTAAGGCCACCTCCAAAAAGGATAAAATAATATTTTATGTAACGCTGTTTTATATTGGCCTCATAGTACTCATAATAGGGGGTATGATTTTTCATAACCTGCTGGATTTCGGCAAAAAACTTTATCTCAGGTACCAGAAGGATAAATTAGATTTTGTTGAAGAAAGGTTCAGCAAGTATATGCGGATTCAGCATTTTATATTGTTATTATCCTTTATCCTCCTCGGTTATACGGGCTTTGTTTATCTGGACCAAAACGCGTGGTGGTCATTGCCCTTTAAGTATTTTACTGACGGCATGGAAGTCAGGAAAATTCTCCACAGACTGTCGGCTCTGACCTTTGTTGTCCTTATTTTTCTGCATATTATCTGGCTAATATTCTCAAAGCACGGTAGGAGACAATTTATTGAAATGCTGCCGGCTTTTAAAGATATTACAGATGTTATTCATCTTTCGGCCTATAATCTGGGCCTGGCAAAACACAGACCCCTTTTCAATAAATATAATTATATAGAAAAAAGCGAATACTGGGCTTTGATCTGGGGCGGGGTGGTTATGGTCATAACAGGCACCCTGTTGATATTTAAAGATCTGGCGCTCCAGTATTTCCCGAAGTGGTTTTACGATGTGGCACTTACCATCCACTTATACGAGGCGATACTGGCTTCTCTGGCAATAGTGGTCTGGCATTTTTACTGGGTAATATTTGATCCTGATATTTATCCGGCAAATTGGGTTTCTTTTAACGGGAAAATAACAAAAAAACAAAAAGAAGAAAGAGTAGAAAAAACCGAGGGAGAAATCCCCGAGTAGAACGGGATAGAATAATGGACCAATAGAGCCATAGATAGAAGAAAAACAAGATGAATAATGAGAAGTTAAGCATTGCGAAATCCGCCAACGCTTTGTGGCGGAGAAGTTGATGAAAAGGAAAAAAATATGAGAGCAAATGAGCTGCTGAAGAAAATACTTGTTTTTATTGGTATAGAACTTACCCTGCATGAGAAAAAGAAAATAAGCATAAAGCGCAGATTTTTCATCATTCTATTTTCTCTGTTTGTTGGCGGTTTGCTGCTGCTTATAGGCGCGACAAAGTATTCAACAAGCCCGTCCTTCTGTCGTTCCTGCCATATAATGGAACCTTATTATCAGGCCTGGGCAGGCTCAAAACACAATAAAGTTAACTGCGTAGACTGTCATTACCCGCCCGGTAAACCGGAAGATCATCTCTGGAAAAAATTTCAATCTCTTTCCCAGGTTGCAAAATATGTCACAAGGACTTACTCTTCGAGGCCCTATGCGGAAGTGGAAGACTCTGCCTGCTTAAGAATGGGCTGTCATTCCACAAGACTTTTAAAAAGTAAAGTTACTTTCGGTAAGGGTATAATGTTTGATCATAAACCCCACTTAACCGAAGAAAGACGAGGCCGGCATTTAAGGTGCACTTCCTGTCATTCCCAGGCCATGATAGGCGAGCATATAAAAGTAACCTATGATACCTGTTATCTCTGCCACTTTAAAGGATTTAAAGAAGGCCGGGAGTTAAATCCGTTAGGCGGCTGTACGGCGTGTCATACAATTCCTGAAAAAGAATTTAAAATACAGAACACCTCGTATAATCATAAAGATTTTGTTTTCAAAAAAGGTGTCAAATGCCAGGATTGCCATTTAGATTCTGTGGCCGGCGACGGGGAGGTAGATAAAGACAGATGTATTGCCTGTCATAATCAGCCGGAAAAGCTTGAGAAACTAAAAGACGGCATCGCTTTGCATAATGAGCATGTCACGAAACATTACATTGCCTGCTACCGCTGTCACAAAGAAATAAAGCATTCCATAAAAACAACCGTAAAACCTCTCGAAACCGATTGCAATGTTTGTCATTCGAGTATGCATAACGGGTCGAAAACAATGCTAATGGGCAACGGTGCAATAGGCGTGCCGGCAATGCCGTCGCCTATGTACCTGGCAAATGTGAATTGTGTCGGCTGTCATGTTATTCCTGAGGCCGATAAAGATAAACTGGAATTCAAAGGACAGACCTATAAATCCTCGGATTCCGGTTGTATTAAATGTCATTCGAAGAACTATGCCGGGGTACTGAGTAATTGGAAAAATATATCAAGCGCGGCAATAGGGAAGATTCAGGAGAAAATAAAACAGGCGGAAGGCGCTTTAGACGCCGGGGATAGAAATGCCGCAGCCTACAAAGAGGCCTATAAAAAAATAGCCGAAGTGAAACATAATATTGCTTTTTTAATTCAAACACCGACTGAGCATAATGTATATTATGCTTCGCAGATTATGCATAAAGCAGATAGTGACTTGGAAAGTATTTCAAAACTTACGGGCAAGAGTTTGAAAAACCTGGATACGGATTCGGTTTTGTCGGGTCATTTCTGCGCCACCTTATGCCACTCTGCACTCGGCGTTAAAGTGCCCGCGGATGAAGTTACCTTTAAGAGCAAAAAAATGCCGCATAAAAAACATATTGACTCGGGTTTGAGCTGCTATACCTGTCATGCTTTTGGCAGTCATAAGGCCGTAAAATTGATTATTAAAGAAAAAGACTGTCTTGCCTGCCATGATTTATAGATTGAAACCCTTAATAGGCAGACGGAACATTTAACATTGTAATCATTTTTTAGTTATTGTAAAATAAATAAATTGTTACGAGTTTAGAGTTGTCTGGAGTGTAATAAAATATGAAGTACAGTTACAAAGATTATAAACATTTGTTGAGATTACTGGCAATCTTCCTGCTTGGCGTGGGAGTATTCCTAATCGCCAGAGCATTATTCACTCCTGCCTCTTTCGGAGAATTTGGGCATTACCGCGGAGATTCCCTAAGGGAAAATATGGGGTTTGCTGCTGAGTATGCCGGGATGGCTGCTTGTAAAAAGTGTCACGAGGCTGTGTACACAAAAAAAAGCAAGTCAAAACACAAAGGATTGAGTTGTGAAACCTGTCACGGTCCGGCGTTGAGGCATTCCTTGGAACCTAAAAAAGAGAAAATTGTTAAGCCCGGAAGTAAGGACTTATGTCATTTGTGTCACAGTATTAATAGTGTCAGACGGAAAGATTTTCCGCAGGTGGATTTTAAGAAACACAACCCCGGGGAAGATTGTCTAGCCTGTCATGATTCCCACGACCCGCTATGAGGATTCCAAAATATGAAATATAACAGAAAAGAGTTCTTAAAAATTGCAGGGAAATTTGTGCTTATCGGGGGATTTGCCAAAATTTTAAAGGCGAATAAATTATTTGCCGCTGTCGCCGGAAAACCTGTAAACAAAGAATATGATATTAAAAGTAATTTGTGGGGCTACGGAATAGATATATCGAAATGTATAGGCTGTGGAAGATGCGTGGATGCCTGTAAAAAAGAAAATAATGTTCCCAAGGAGCCGTTTTTTTTCAGGACCTGGGTGGAAAGATACGGTATTCTCGAAAACGGTGAAGTTAAAGTAGACTCTCCTAACGGAGGGCTGAACGGTTTTACGGACAAATATAAAGACGAGAAGCTGGTTAAGAAATATTTTGTTCCGAAGATTTGCAATCATTGTGAACATCCGCCCTGTGTGCAGGTCTGTCCGGTGGGTGCGACATACACAACCCCGGACGGCGTTACCCTTGTGGACAGGAAATACTGCATTGGCTGCAGATATTGCATACAGGCTTGTCCTTATGGCGCGCGCTATCTTCACCCGAAACTTCATGTTGCCGACAAATGTTCGTTGTGTTATCACAGGATTACCAAAGGTTTACTTCCTGCCTGTGTGGAAGTCTGCCCGGTAAAAGCCAGAATTGTCGGGAACCTTAAAGATCCCAACAGCGAAATTAAGAAATTCCTGAATGCAAACGATATTCAGGTCCTTAAACCGCATCTGGGGACAAAACCGAAGATATATTATAAAGGCATGGACAAGGAGATCTTTTAAAAGATGGATGAAATAATAAGGGTTTTATTCGAATATCTGGGTAAAGTTCAGGGCTTTATTTATCCCAATGAAATAGAACTGCACTGGAGTATACTTATTGTCTTGTATCCCTTTATTACCGGGCTTGTGGCCGGTGCGTTTATATTGGCCTCCCTGGAGAGGGTCTTTAATGTTAAAGAAGTGAAGCCCACTTACCGGCTCGCACTTTTAACCGCTTTAGCTTTCCTTTTAATAGCCCCGATGCCGTTGAATATTCATTTAGGCCATCCGGAAAGGGCGCTTGAAATACTTTTCACGCCGCATCTGAGTTCAGCGATGGCGATATTTGGCTTTGTTTATATCTGGTACCTGATGGTTGTTCTGGTGGTGGAGATCTGGCTTGACTATAGAAAAGATATAGTAATTTTAGCGCAAAGCGAGAAAGGCATAAAAAAATATATTTATCAGGCGATGGCACTGTGGTCTTACAATATTTCGCCGGAAGCACTTGAACTGGATGATAAGATAGGAAAATTTGTAACAATAATCGGCGTGCCTTCAGCTTTCCTGCTGCACGGTTATGTCGGTTTTATATTTGGTTCAATAAAAGCCAACCCCTGGTGGTCTTCTCCGCTTATGCCTGTCATTTTTATTTTTTCTGCGATGGTTTCGGGAATTGCTCTGGTTATGCTTATTTATATGATTGTTTCCTGGCTCCGTAAAGTTGTAATAGATATGAACTGTCTTGATACCATAGGCAGATATCTTTTATATGCATTTATAATAGATTTTTCCCTCGAAACACTGGATCTTATTCACAGATTTTATGAATCTAACGAAGCTTTCGGGGCTTTAGCCATGTTGATGTCCGGTAAATTGCATATTTCACTTTTAATCGTTCAGATAGCTCTTGGAACCTTAGTTCCAATTACTTTATTAAGTATAATTCAATTAATTAAGGTAAAACCTGAAATTAGAAAGCCCATGTATTTTTCTGCCGGAATGCTTACGCTCATCGGAATATTTGCCATGAGATGGAATGTTGTAATCGGCGGTCAATTGTTCTCCAAGAGTTTTAGAGGTTTTACCACATATAAATTAGAATTGATTGGAAAGGAAGGATTGATGACCGCTGCTGCGCTAATAATTTTACCGGTAATTATTTTAGCCGTATTGATTTATTTATTTCCTCCTTTTGCCAAAGAAACCGGGGAGTGAGACAATGTCAATAAGGAGTCAACCGAATGAAGAAGAACAGTTTCCTTTTTAAAGAATCAGAAAAATATATTCCCGGCGGAGTGAATTCTCCCGTAAGAGCTTTTAAAGCGGTTGGCGGCACGCCTGTCTTTATAAGTAAAGCAAAAGGGTCAAAAATATATTCTGTAGAAGGTAAAGCATATATAGATTATGTCTGTTCCTGGGGCCCTTTAATACTCGGACATGCGGATAAAATGGTGGTTAACACCATTAGAAAAACAGCCGGAGATGGCACAAGTTTTGGCGCGCCTACAGAAAGGGAATTAGAACTTGCGAAACTCATATGTGAATCCATACCTTCGATGGATCTTGTAAGGTTTGTAAATTCTGGAACTGAGGCTGTTATGAGTGCAATTAGAGCAGCCCGGGCATTTACGGCTAAAGATAAGATAATAAAATTTAACGGTTGCTATCACGGGCACTCCGACAGCGTACTAAGTGAAGCCGGCTCGGGTCTGGCAACTTTCGGAGTTCCTTCAAGTCCCGGAGTTCCGTTAAATACGGTTAAAGACACTATCAGTCTCCCTTACAATGATATAATTGCCTTTGAGAAAACTATTAGAAAGATACATGACAAAATTGCCTGCGTGATAATTGAACCGGTTGCCGGTAATATGGGGCTGGTTTTGCCAAAAGAAGGCTATCTCAAAAAGATCAGGGAGCTCACGCAAAAATATAAAGTGGTCCTTATTTTTGATGAAGTTATTACCGGTTTCAGGCTTAGTTTTGGGGGAGTTTCCGGTTTGTTTGGTATAAAACCGGATCTCACCTGCCTTGGTAAAATTATCGGCGGCGGGCTTCCCGTAGGGGCGTATGGAGGTAAGGAAGAGATAATGAAACTAATAGCCCCAAGAGGACCGGTCTATAAGGCGGGGACACTCTCCGGTAATCCGCTCGCGATAAGCGCAGGCATCGCGACCTTGAAGAAATTAAAAGTTAAAGGGTTTTACGAAGACTTAGAAAAGAAAGGAAAGCTTTTGGAAGATGGGGTCAGAGAAAATCTGAGAAAATTAAATTTAGGGTACACTTATAACAGGCTGGGTTCTATGTCAACACTGTTTTTTACTAATCAGGTTGTTAATGATTATGCGACGGCAAAGTCCAGCGATATAAGCTTTTATGCTCAATATTTTAACACAATGTTGAAATCCGGAGTATATTTGCCGCCTTCCCAGTTTGAGGTATACTTTATATCCGGGGCTCATACTTATCAGGATATTGAGAAGACGGTCAAGATAAATTATTTAGCCCTGAGAGGCTTAAAAAAGAAGTAAATAAAATGAGGATTTCTGCAGTAGAAAGACCTATCGCAGAGAATTTTCGAGCTTGCGGAAGGAGTTCAGCAGATAAGAATAACAGAACACAGAAAGGCTGACTTTGTTAAGTCAATGCAGAAAGTTAAACATTATTAAGCAAGTTGTTTTTTAAATACAAAAGTGGAGAGTATATGTTTGGAATGGGCATGCCCGAATTAATAATTGTGCTGGTTATAGCTTTTTTGCTTTTTGGAGCAAAAAGGCTGCCGGAAATCGGCAAGTCGGTCGGGAAAACTATACTCGAGTTCAAAAAAGCAATGAAAGAAATAAGTTCTGATGAAGCGCCAAAAACTGAAGCCAAGCAAAAAAAGAATAAAAATAAAAAATAAAATGTTTGTTTGAGCTCCTATGGGTTTCTTTAACCTTCTGTTTCCGGGTAAGTCCTATTTGACTTTAGACAATCTTCTTGTTTTACCTGCCTGTCTTTTGGTATAATCTCTTTCTAGAGTTTGAACTATTTTGCAAAGAATCTCAAGTATTATTTAGAAGGAGAAGTTATTTTCTAAAACCCCCAATTAACCGGGGCCCTTAGCTCAGCTGGTTAGAGCGTCGGACTCATAATCCGTTGGTCGTAGGTTCGAACCCTACCGGGCCCATAAATAAATAGCTAATTGCTGATTGCTGATAACTAATAAAAAGAAAAGAAGACTGAACCTACGACCAACAAGGGGTTGAAGGGGATGTTCAGCGGCCCCTTCGTTTTAGAGGGGTGAACAGTCCGCCAACTTCGTTGGCGAGACGCCATCAGGGGTGTAAACCCCTATTGGGGAGCAAAGCGACTTGGTGGTAGTTCGAACCCTACAGGGCCCATAAAATTTTGTTCAGCAAAATTTTATAGAGCAATCGAACAATAGAAAATAGATAATAGACGAGAAATACTTGACGATTGCGTTCTATTGCTCCATTGTCTATTGCTCAAAAAGCGGTAATTAAAAGCAAATTTTGTTCGACAAAATTTTATAGAGCAATCGAACAATAGAAAATAGATAATAGAAGAAAGATACTAAGCGATTGCGGTCTGTTTTTCTTAGCAAATCTAAATTAGCGCCAACTCACAACAATTGTTAACCAAAAGACAACAGGGGATAAAGTTCCTGGGAGAATGGCTATGTTTGGAATGAGAGACGAAAAATATGGCAGAGTAGACAGTATAATCGGGTCCCAGGCTGAAGTAAAGGGTGATATCAAATCCAAGGACACAATACGGATAGACGGAAAGATAGAAGGTAATATCTCTGTGGATGGGGATGTGGTTTTGGGCAGGGAAAGTGTAATTAATGGTGATATAGCCGCTAAGAATATTATTATTGGCGGGAAAATTACCGGTAATATTTTGGCCGGGGAAAAGGTTGAAGTTATAGACGGCGGTCAGGTTATGGGGAATATAAAATCTCCGTCGGTTACAATTGCGGAAGGCGGGATTTTTGAAGGTCATTGTGAAATGACGGGCAGTGCTAAAGATGAAATTCACGAGATTCCTGAAAAAGAATCCAAAAAAAATCAGGTTTAGGTCTCCGGAAAAGCTATGCTGGATATAAAACTAATTAGAGAAAATAGAGAACTTGTCGAGCTGTCTTTAAATAATAGAAGCTCAAAGATAGATCTTTCGGGTATTATTGCCTTAGACGAAGAACGCAGAAAAATAATCCAGGAAGTTGAAGCGCTCAAATCTGCCAAGAACAAGCAATCCGAGGAAATAGGTAAGCTCAAACGGGAAAAACAGGATGCTTCCTTCAAGATGGCAGAAGTAGGCAAAATAAATGAAAAAATATTAGTACTTGACGGAAGTCTCGCCGGTGTGGATAAGAAACTCAGTGAGGCGATGCTGCTCCTGCCTAATATTCCGGATAAAAGTGTGCCGGTCGGAAAAGATGAAAAAGCTAATCCGGTAGTAAGGACCATAGGAGATATTCCAAAGTATGCTTTTGCACCAAAGACCCACTGGGAAGTAGGGGAAGCGCTCGGTATTTTTGACTTTGAAAAGGCCGTTAAGATTGCGGCTTCAAGATTTGTAATTTTAAAAAATGCCGGGGCAAGACTGGAGCGCGCAATAATTAATTTTATGCTGGATACCCATACAAGCGCCGGCTTTACGGAAATCTTTCCCCCTTACCTTGTGAACGGAAAATCAATGCAAGCCAGCGGCCAGCTGCCTAAATTTGCCGATGAAGCTTATAAATGTTCCGAGGACGACCTATATCTTATTCCTACGGCAGAGGTTCCACTCACAAATATGCACAGAGATGAAATAGTTCCAGAGGGCCAGCTGCCTTTTCTTTATGCCGCTTATTCTGCCTGTTTTAGAAGAGAAGCCGGTTCTTACGGCAAGGACTTGAAAGGTTTGATAAGGGTTCATCAGTTTGATAAGGTTGAGCTCTTCAAGTTTACTACCCCCGAAACCTCATTTCTTGAACTTGAGAGTTTGACGCTTCAGGCTGAGGAAATATTGAAAAAATTGAAACTTCCCTACAGGGTAATTCAACTTTGTACGGGTGATATGGGCTTTGTGTCGGCTAAAACTTACGATCTTGAAGTCTGGATGCCGGGATTGAATGCTTACAAGGAAATATCTTCCTGCAGCAATTGTACGGACTTTCAGGCGCGAAGAGCCAATATTAAATTCAAGAGAAAGGCTACGGGAAAAACAGAATTTCTGCATACTCTTAATGGTTCAGGGCTTGCAGTCGGAAGAACCATGGCGGCGATAATTGAAAACTACCAGCAGGAAAACGGGGATATACTTATACCTGAAGTTTTAAGGTCTTATATGGGCGGTATGGAGAAAATTTCAGTTGGCAAAGCCTGAGCCTGTAATTATTGGCATAGAAACCTCCTGTGATGATACCTCTGCCGGGATTGTTCAGGGCGGCAGTAAAATCCTTTCAAATGTTGTTTCTTCTCAGATAAAAATTCACAGTGAGTTTGGCGGAGTAGTGCCGGAACTTGCGTCCAGAAGCCATCTCGAGAACATATATATAGTAGTAGGTGAAGCCCTAAAACAAGCCGGGTTACAATTTGAAGACCTTTACGGTGTTGCTGTTACCTATGGACCCGGACTTGTTGGTTCTCTCCTGGTGGGCATAGAAGCCGCAAAAGCTATTTCTTATGTTTATAAAATACCTTTAATAGGAGTAAATCATCTGGAAGGGCATATCTTTTCCAGCCTCCTCGAGGGGCAAAGTTTCAAATTTCCTTTCATTGCTTTAATTGTTTCGGGCGGGCATACCGAACTTGTTAAAGTTTCCGGCTTCGGGGAATATTCCATAATAGGCCAAACCCGGGATGATGCCGTCGGTGAGGTATTTGATAAGGTTGCCAAACTTCTTGATCTCGGGTACCCCGGAGGTCCGAAGGTGGAAAAACTGGCTAACCTGGCCACTTTTGGAGTCAAATTTCCAGAGGCAGTTATGAAAGACGGCAGTTTTGATTTTTCCTTCTCCGGTTTAAAGACTGCAGTGCGTAATTTCAAGAACAGCGGTAAAAATACCGATAATAATTCTTTATGCGCCGGCTTTCAAGACGCTGTTATTGCGGCGCTTCTTAATAAGACCTTTGCCGTAGCGGCAAAAAACAGGATAAAAAGGATTGTTTTAGGCGGGGGAGTTATTGCCAATAAAACTATCTGTGCAGAGTTTGTCAAGAGAGGGAAAAAGGAGGGAATAGAGCTGTTTTTCCCTTCAAGTAAATTATGTACGGATAACGGGGCCATGATAGCACTTGCAGGATATTTAAAGTATCAGAGAAAAGAATTTTGTGATTATGATCTAAATGCTGACCCGGGTTTAACCCTTTGAGCGCGGCTTTTATTATTCTGTTGCTAATAGTTCTGATCTATGACTATATCAACGGCATGAATGATTCCGGGAACATTGTCGCTTCCATGGTCTCCTCGCGTTCTATGTCTTTGGGCTCCGCGCTTCTACTGGCTGCGATTTTTGAATTTCTTGGGCCCTTTCTGCTAGGCACGGCAGTCGCAAAAACAATCGGCAGCGGGTTATTTGATCCCTCGGTTATTAATTTAAAGATACTTTACGCGGCTGTTCTTGGCGCTATTTCCTGGAACCTGATTACGCAACTCCTCGGCCGGCCCTCGAGTTCCTCTCACGCTTTGCTGGGCGGGCTTATCGGGGCGGTCGCTGTTTCTTCGGGTATTGATAAAATTCATACTGCAGGCGTGATAAAAATATTTTTAATTCTGCTTACTTCACCGCTTCTGGGATTTGTTATTACTTTTATTGTCATGAAATTGCTTTTCCTCCTGACAGAAAACACTACTCCGAAAGTAAATAAGATATTAAAAATTATGCAAATACCTGCTTCCGTTTTCCTTGCCGTCAGTCATGGCGGGAATGATGCCCAGAAATCAATGGGAATAATTGTAATTGCTCTTATAACCTGCGGACTACAAGGATCTTTTTCTGTCCCTCTTTGGGTAAAACTGCTTTGTTCTTTTGCTTTAGCCCTGGGCATCTTAACCGGCGGGGTTAAAATAATGAAGACCCTGGGCTCAAAAATATTCAAGATAAGCCCCATTCATGGCCTGGGCATTCAGTTTTCTTCAGCTGCCGTTATTTTCACGGCCGCGTTACTGGGCGGTCCGGTTTCCACCACTCATGTGGTATCTTCTTCCGTAATTGGAGCCGGCAGCAGTGTAGGTTTAAACAGAGTCAGGTGGAATATCGTAACGGACATCGTTTTGTCCTGGGTTCTTACTCTGCCGTTATCCGGCGGTATTGCTATTGCTTTTTATTATGCTATAATATACATTAAAATATAGGTGCGATAAAAAGATTTTCCGGCGGAAGGACTTGCCGGCAAAAGGGGTGGTTATGCCGCTTTTCAGAAAAAAAGTAGATTTATTCGGGATACTTTCAGAGCAGTCTGTCAAAACGCTTGAAGGGATGTATGCTCTCGAAAAATATATTCAGGCCCCCGCGGAAGACCTGGCAAAAAAGGTTTTTGATATAGAACGGGAAGCAGATAGCGTGCGCCGGACTTTAATTGATGAGTTGAACAAAACTTTTGCCACTCCTATAGACAGGGAGGATCTTTTTGACCTTTCGCGTGAGATTGACGATATAATAGACTACGGGAAGAGTACCGTAGATGAAATGCAGCTACTTGAGATAAAAACAAATCCCCACCTTGTCAAGATGACCGGGCTGCTTGTTAAAGCAACTCTCGAGATAAAGGATGCGGTCGGCAGGCTGAAAGAGAATCCCAATATTTCAAATGAACATGCTTTGCGGGCAAAAAAACTTGAAAATCAGATTGAACTGACTTATCGGGATGCTTTAAAAGACTTATTTAACGGTACGGATGTTGTTGGTATGATGAAAACCCGTGAGATTTACCGGCATCTGAGTAACGCCGGTGACCGTGTTGATGGTGTAGCAAATCTTATTTCCGGTATTGTGGTAAAAACGGCTTGAGTCGTTACTTAATTCGGCGTCAAAAAATCAACACAGGTGAAAAGGAGGGCAAAATGAAAAATGTAAGAAAAAGCATCATTGATGTTCCCGGATTTCCGAAAAAAGGTATAATTTTCAAAGACATAACACCGCTGCTTTTAAATCCCAAAGCGCTTGCCCATGTAATTGATCTCTGGGTAAAAGAACTCAAAAAACTTAAGATAAATAAAGTGGTAGCGATGGAATCCAGAGGATTTTTATTCGGGGTCCCTGTTGCATTAAGATTAAAAGCCGGTTTTGTCCCGGTGCGAAAACCCGGTAAACTTCCAAGAAAGACCATAAGCCAGTCCTTTTCGCTTGAATACGGCAAGGATAAACTGGAAATGCATCAGGATGCTATAAAAAAAGGGGACAGGGTGCTTATCCTGGATGATGTGCTGGCAACAGGCGGCACCGCCGAGGCAGTGACTAAACTTGTAGAAAAGCTTGGCGGAAAAGTAAAAGCTCTGGCGTTTCTGATAGAGCTCTCGTTTTTAAACGGGCGCGGCAAATTAAAGGGCTATGAAATTAAGTCCCACATAAAATACTAAAGGCGGATTTATGAAAACATTATTTACGGCAGTCGTTCTTTGTCTGGTTTTCGGGTCTCTTACTTTTGCGAAAGGAAAGGCTGACGGTGAAATAAAATTTGAAAGAGTCGGCGCGGGGATAGTGGTGGGAGATCCTCTGGGGATATCGGTAAAACTTTGGAACAATAAAGAAACGGCGTTTGACGGTGTGCTTTCCCTGGGGCAGACAAGGACTCTATATGTACATGCAGATTACTTGCTCCATAACTATGAGCTTTTAAGGGACCTGTCAAAAGAACTAAATAGCGGAGATTTGGTTTTTTATTACGGAGGGGGAGCATATATTTCCTTCTGGACCACCAATTCAATGGGTTTGGGCGCGCGTCTGCCTGTCGGGGTTGAATATTTGGTAAACCCCTTTGATTTGTATATTGAAGTAGCACCCGCGTTGGCTATAACTCCGGCAATGGGTTTAACTTTCTACGGGGGGCTGGGTGTCAGATTTGATTTCTAAAAAAAGGCCGGCACTGCTCTGTCTCCTGCTTTTTTTTCTTTCAGCTCTTTTATTTATAGCTGCGTTATTATTTGTCATGGCTGCCGCAGTTAAGAGCACCTGGCTTGTGCTTTCGCTGTTTCCGCTCCTGCTCCTGTTTGTGCTTGTGTTGTTTAATCTGCTGCTTAATTCTACAGCGCTTGCCTTAAAGAAAAATATTATGCTGCCTATAAAAATAAACCGCCCTCTTTCCGGCTTGCTTTACGGGTTGGCGGCTTTTATTGCAAAAGTTCTGGGTGTAAAAGAACAATTTGAAAGGTCTTTCATTGCTTTAAGCGCCTCCCTGTTGGGATTAAAAAAAACGACCGTTAAACCGGAAGAGCTTCTGGTCTTGCTGCCAAGGTGTATTCAAAATAATGAATGCAAATACAATATAGTTAACAATTTGGAAAATTGTATATCCTGCGGCAAATGCGATGTAAAAGAGATACGGGAAATAGTGAGCCCCCTCCGTATTAAAGTTGCCCTGGTCACCGGCGGCAGTCAGGCCCGAGCCCTGGTTGACAAACTCCGTCCGAAAGCTATCATTGCCGTTGCCTGCGAACGGGAATTAGTTAGTGGAATATTTGATGTGCCCGGGTGCGAGGTTCTCGGCATTATTAATGAAAGGCCGGAAGGGCCATGTATTAATACCCGCGCAAGTGTTGCCGGGCTAAAAGAAGCTGTAGATAAATTCTTAACCGGGAGTTAGAATGGAAAATACTCTTTACTTTGATTGTGCCTCCGGGATCTCCGGAGATATGGTTCTTGGCGCCTGCGTTGATGCCGGTGTCCCGTTTAAATATTTAGTTTCTGAACTTAAGAACTTAAAACTGCACAATTATAAAATAACCTGTTCAAAGGTTGTTAAGGCGGGTATCTCTGCTTCCAAGGTCAGTGTTCATACTCATTCGCATTCTCACCATCATGAGCATAGTAAATATACGGAAATTGACCGTTTTGTAAAAAATGCAGGCATAGATAATAAGATTAAAGAAAAAGCCCGGGAAATATTCCTTACCATAGCAAAGGCGGAATCAAAGATACACGGGGAGCCTATTAAGGATATTCATTTTCACGAGCTGGGAAATGTTGACACCATTATTGACGTTATTGGTGCTCTGCTTTGTTTCAAAGAACTCGGCGTAAATAAATACTTTTCTTCGCCGGTAAATCTTGGCGGCAATGCCGTAATTAAAAGTTCACACGGTGAACTCTCAAATCCGGCTCCGGCCACAATTGAAATAATTAAAAATTCCCCGGTGACGGTCTACATCTCGGAGATTTCCTGTGAACTGGTGACTCCGACCGGCGCGGCTATACTTTCGGGCGTGCTTGAAAAAAATAATATTAACCACGGTCAAAATGCCATCAATATGAAAATTAACTCTATCGGCTACGGAGCCGGAGACCGGAATTTTCCGGGGAAAGCAAATGTCTTAAGAATAATTTTGGGAGAAGAGCCGGATACTTCAGTCCGGGAAAATATTATTGTAATAGAAACCAACATTGATGATACGCTTCCGCTTGTTTATGATACTTTGCTGGAAAAATTATTTAATGCCGGGGCTCTGGATGCTTCTTTAACTCAAATGCAGATGAAAAAGAACCGCCCCGCGGTCAAGCTGGAAGTGATTTGCGAAAAAAGTATTGTAGAAAAAATTGCTGCGCTTATTTTTTCGGAAACCGCAACTTTTGGATTAAGAATGTATCCTGTGGACAGGTTAAAACTTGAGAAGGAAATCAGCGTCGTCCTTACCCTGTGGGGCAAAGTAAGAGTTAAGACCGGACGGGCTTTTGGGAAGATAATGAGTGTTTCTCCGGAGTATGAGGACTGTAAAAGTATTTCTATTAAAAAGAATATTCCTCTTAAAACTGTGATTGATGCAGTAAAAACTGCATATAACCGTAAAAAGCTTTAAATAATGGTGTTTTTAAAGGTATTTAGACTTCCCGTCCGGCTTTCAGCCTTCCCTATAATCCCTTAAAAAGCTATATAAATATTGACACGCGAAGGCAAAAATGATAGAATACTTCTTCATGTAAATACATTTTACATTATTTTATTATTTCTATTTTTTTGTGTTTGTTACTATTTGGTTTGACTATTTTAAGAAATCCATGGAATTAAAACCATGAGATTATTTTATAAAAAAATATTTTGCCCATGTAGCTCAGTTGGCTAGAGCACATCCTTGGTAAGGATGAGGTCATCGGTTCAATCCCGATCGTGGGCTTTGAATAATTATCAGAAAAACAAAGAAATATTTCATGGGAGGTAAAGCAATATGGGTAAGGCAAAATTTGAAAGGACAAAGCCGCATGTAAATGTAGGAACCATCGGTCATGTTGATCATGGAAAGACGACATTAACAGCAGCGCTGACAAGTGT
>CAIYPD010000123.1 GCA_903928075.1 Candidatus Firestoneibacteriota bacterium | reverse complement strand
GCCGCCCTCTTCCGTATCGTAAATAATGTCTTCCACTTCCCCGAGCGTGCCGTTGACCCAGTATCCGTAGGTGTCATTATTTAAAAACATAACCCGGGCGCCTTTTTTTAGAGTTAACTGCTCCTCGGTGGGGAATTGATTTCTTTGCAGTTCTCCCGTTATTGTTGCATTAAAAACCTTCTCCTCGCCGGGTAATTCGGCCATTTTGGCGCTGTTTATGCCAAATGCCGCGTCATTTGTCGTGGTAAGATAGATTTCATAACCTTTTATTTTCTTTTCAAATTTCGCGCCGACCCTTGAATTTAAGTCCTTGATATTTTTTTCATCTACAGAATTATTTCTGATGGCATTTAAAAGCTCGATAAAGCCGCTGTCTTTTTGCCGGTAGACCTTTTCCAGTTCCAGAAGGGTAAAACTCATCTTTTCAAAACATTTTGCATCAAAAAAATACGGGCTTTTGTAATATTCCTTAAAGATATCCTTTTCTTTGTAGGTCACCACCGGGGGAAGCTGGTAAAGGTCCCCGATAAAAATAAGCTGTATGCCGCCAAAAAGCGCTTTCTTTTTCTTCCCGTGTTTTTTCAAAAAAGCATTTATACAGTCCAAAAGATCGGCTCTTACCATGGAAATCTCGTCGATGATAATAGCGTCAATTTTTTTATAGATTTCCGTCTTTTTGGGTTTAAGGAGAGCGGCCTTCTCGGGGGTAATATCCGGTTTAAAATGAAAGAAAGAATGGATGGTCTCGCCTTTTACATTCAGCGCGGCAACTCCCGTAGGAGCCAGTACCGCCACCTGTTTTTTTGTTTTTTCCCTGAAATATTGCAGAAGGGTGGATTTTCCCGTACCGGCTTTCCCCGTAACAAAAACATTCTCGGTCGTTTCTTCCATCAGGGTTAAGGCTTTCTGGAATTCCGGGTTGAGTTCTACCTCTACTTTCATCTAAAATGTACCTTTTTTTACCCAAATAGAGAGCGCCAGGATGCATTCTTCCTTTATATTCCTTCCTGCCGGCGGCGGGGTTCCGTTTTCTTTTTCATCGCGCATCGCCTCAAGCAGCACCGTGGTAAAGACCAGCGCCCGGTACCAGTCCAGCAGTTTCGGGTCCAGACCTTTGCGCCGGAAAAAGCTTTCTTCAAGGCCTCTTTTTAAAAGTAAGGGATACCAAAATAGCGGCACCAAAAACTCAAAGACCGGATCAATAAAGCCGGCGAGTTCAAAATCAAGTATTCCGCTTAAGGTTTTATCTTTTACGAGAAAGTTCTTGGGATTAAGATCGCCGCTGCTAAAACAGGGCGCGGGTAGGGCGGGCAATTCGGCCGGAAGTTTTTCCAGCAGCCGCGTAAGCATCGGCCCTTTGGGAAAGGCCGCAAAACCTTCTGCAACCTCTTTTAAAAGGGTTTTTGCCGTTCTTTCCGTGTTAAGCTCCGCTTTAAATTCCCCGAGCTCTTCTTTTTTTATCTCCTGTATATCAATAATGCTTTTAAGATACAGCTCATCCGCCCATTTTTCTTTTTTCTTAAGAAAATTATACAAAACCTGCCCCCGGAGGCCTTCTTCCAGAAAACAGGGTACGCCGACCGCGGTTCCGGCTTCATCCAGGCCATAAGCTTTGGGTACTTTTAATTTTGTGGTTTCCAGCTGTTTTAGAAGCAGATACTGGCGGGAGAGCTCTTTTGTTTGCGCCGGGCTTATCTCACCGGCCGGGGAAGGTTTCGCGGTTTTAAAAACCACCGAAGACCTTTTTTCATCTGAAACAAACTCTATTTTCCAGGCACTACTCCTACCCCGGCTTTTTAACGGCAGGGCCATCAAAAGGCTTACCGGGATATTTAACGAGGCGCAGATATATTCTTCGAACTTTTTTCTCAATTCAGGGTGGTTGGGATTAAATTCTTGCAACTTTTCTCCTTTGTTCATTAAAAAACCGCTTGAGCAGTTTTTTTGAGATTTCTATCATTTTTTCGCCGGAACCTTTGACCAGCCCGCAGGTTGAGGCCTCATATCCGCCGTATTTAAACTCATCCTTCGTCGGAACATATAAAGCAGTGTCTACACCGTCCCCGAGCGCGCCGATGACTATCTTCTTTCCTTTAAACGCTTTATATATAGAAAGAGGTATTTTGGTTACAATCTCCCCGGGCAGACTGATTAAGGCAATATCGTTTAAGCCTAAAAGGCAAATAGGCAGTTTAAAGTTTTTACTTTTATTGGTAAAGGCTTCCCCGCCCCAGAGGCGCATGCCTTTATCAATGAGTTCTCTTACTTTTTTTGGATCAAAAGGGGCGGCAATGGCCTTATGCGCGGCCTCAAAGGCCTCATTTACATCGGCTTCTTTAAGATTCTTAAACTCCGGCCAGGGTTTATATTTGTGGGTCTCGCGCAAAAAGGTGACTCTTTTGAGCGGCGTGAAACTCATTTTTTTGAGAAGTTTTTTTGCTTCCCCGGCAAGGTCTTTCCCGAATCTCTCCGTCTCTTTTGGACCGGACTCAAAGTAAACCGGTTTAACATCCCCGCAGGGGCCATTAACAAAAATCACCGGCGCTTTGATTAATTTGGATAATTCCCGTGTAAGGACACCGGGATAATCTGCAGAAATCTGAGTACTGCCGGATTTGTGAAAAATAACCGGATGGCAGGCAATCCTGACAATGGCGCCTATGGGTTTTTTATCCCCGCCTTTAAAGTAAATTATATCCATATTTGGATCAATATTTTTTGAAAGATATATCTTTTTTGGAAGGTTTTTTAGCAGAGTAGCCTGTTTTTTAGAAATATCTACTGTCATCGCATCCGCAAACGCCCCTGCCAGTTTGTATTTGGGAGAGTAGAGACTGATGCCGTACCTGATAAAATCATAAACCTGGCCGTAAACATCAACTTTTCCGGTCTTAATATCGGGTTTGGTCCGCATATTATAAGTCATGGTAAGTGCGCCGACACCTTTAATTTTTACCCGCCGGTTAACACAGTATTTTTTGGTGACTGCCCCGCGGCTAAAGCCCAAAACTGCAGCTTTTGCATTCTTTTTTGCAGAAATTACGGCTTTACTCAGGGCTAATCCCAGCTTTTTTGGATTGAAAACTATATCAGCGTGCGTATGACTGCTCTGGGTAAAGATATTTTCTTTTCTTATGCCGGTCGCTCTGTTTATCTCCGCCTTAACCGTATCAATCGCATCCATAATAAAGCCGCAGGAATCAAGAGTTATCAGGACTGTTTCATTTTTACCGTCAAAAGTATAAAGTATCCCGCCATAAAGGTCATCATGAATTATTTTGCCTTTATGCGCCCCGCATTTACTTATAACAACTTTTTCCATTCCTATTTTAATTTTACTCACAAAACCCCCGCATTAAACAGAAGCTTAACTTTTCTTTTCTACGCATTTCTCGCAAGCAATCCGCTCCAAGCTTTTTAACTTTTCATCATTTGGTGCGCTTCGGCAAGATCTTTAATAATATTTATTTTCTGCGGACATTTCTTCATACACTCGCCGCATTTAGTACACGCAGTCGCTTTTTGTTTGATAAGATTATATTCTTTTTTTGCCCAATCAAGAGTCCCGTAAATTTTAGCATTATTCATCTGGTTAAAAATGTGCGGGATTCTTATTTTTTCTTTGCAGGGCATACAGTAGTTACAACTGCTGCAGACGGTCGCCGGCATTTTTTTTGCCAGAACTTTAAAGCCTTCAGTGATTTCGGCCATGTCGTTAGTATTCGCCATATCATTATAAAAATCGCCTACAAGAACTCCTTCTTCCACTTCTTTTACCGTCTTGAAACCCACTATTGAGGTTGTGATATTCGGATTCCCCACAATAAACCGTAACGCGCCCTGAGCGTTTGTTTTTGCCTTGCCTCTCTTCAAAAAAGACATCTCTGCGGTTTCCGAGCCGAGAAAACCTCCATTTAAAGGACCCATGGCAATTACTCCTATTTCTAATTTATTTGCGAGGGCCGCAACTTTAGCAAATGATTGTCTATAAGCGTTATAATATATAGTCACGCATTCAAAGAGTCCTGTTTGGATAATTTTTTCTGCCTCTTCAGGTGTTGCGTGGGTAGTGACACCCACATGTTTAATTATACCCTCTTTCATCAACTGCTTTACCGCTTCATATTTATTGCCGGGGGCTGTGATTTTTTCGAGCATATCCATAGAATCGGTACCCCACATCTGATAAAAATCAAAATAATCAGTTTGAAGCCGTGTTAACTGCTCTTCTACACTTTTTTTAAGTTCATCGCCTGTCATAGGTTTGTTGTAGCCAATTTTTGTCGAGAGATAAATATCTTCCCTTCTTTTGCCTAATGATTTGCCAATTTTTATCTCACTGTCGCCATAGTGGTAGGCTGTTTCAAAATAGTTAATACCAAGGTCTATTGCCCTATTGACCACTTTATACGCCTCTTCTTCACTAATATCCGGAAGGCGCATTCCACCAAAGGATATCACTGAAACATTTACCTTAGATTTGGTAAGTTGTCTATATTCCATAAAATACAAATCTCCTATCAAAATAACTATATATGCCCACAATACTACTTAAATAATTAATAAAAATATACGATATCCCAAAAAAATTGAGATAGCTAGAGTTTTATCACAAGATGAGATGAATATATCTACAGGGTGGAATAAAACATCATGTAAAATTAAAGAAAATTGATTATTTATCATTATTATCCTAAAAATATCATCAAATAACTAAATATATGCTACATTGTCCCATATTTATTGCGTCTTACCTACTCCTTGAATCAATTCAAATATTCTATTTAAATCTTCCATACTGTAAAATTCAATTATTATCTTGCCTTTCTTTTTTCCAACGATCCTTACTTTACTTCCAAGGGTATACTGCATTTGCTTTTCTGCATCAGCAATATGAACATCTTTATTCTGCGCCTTTTTAATGTTGATTATTTCACCTTTATTCCGGTCTGACACAATTTTTTCTATCTGTCGAACAGACATTCCATTTCTTATTATTGAAGCACAAAGCTTCTCCTGGAGATCAAATTCATCAACCATAAGAAGAACCCTGGCGTGGCCGGCAGATATTGTTCCACGTGAAACATATTCTTGAATTTTAAACGGCAAATTCAATAAACGAAGCATATTAGCGACGGTGCTTCTTTCCTTTCCAACCTTTTTTGCGACTTCATCTTGAGTTAAACTAAACTCATCTAGAAGCCGTTTATACGCCGTAGCCTCGTCAATAGGGTTAAGATTATCTCTTTGAATATTTTCTATTAATGCTAATTCCAGCATATCTTCATCTTTCACATCTCGAATAATCGCGGGGATGGTTTCTTTTTTTAGCTCTCTACAAGCCCTTAGACGCCTTTCTCCGGATATCAGCTCATATTGCTCAGGTCCAATTTTTCTGACGGAAACAGGCTGAATTATACCTTTCTCCTGAATAGAAGCCATAAGATTTGAAAGCTCAACTGGATCAAACTCCTTTCTAGGCTGATATTTATTTGGCTTTATCTTACTAATAACTATATCTATTCCAAAACCTTTTTCAGCCATGTTTTCTGAAGCCGTGCTTATAGTATTACTGCCCGGAATTAACGCTCCCAAGCCCTTGCCCAGTCCTTTCGGCATTTTCAACCACCTCTCTTGCTAAATTTATATAGGCCTCTGCTCCGGAACTCCTAATATCATATAATATTATTGGCTTTCCGTAAGAAGGCGCCTCACTTAAACGAATATTTCTTGGAATAAATGTCTTATAAACTTTGTCTTTAAAATGCTTAAATATTTCATCTCTTACCTGCTGAGCCAGAGTAGTTCTTCCATCGTACATAGTTAGAACAACGCCCTCTATTGAAAGAACAGAATTTAGACTTTTCTTAACCAATTCAATAGTATTCAAAAGCTTGCTTACTCCTTCTAAAGCATAATATTCACATTGGATAGGAATTAGAATGCTATCTGCGGCAGTCAGAGTGTTTAAAGTCAGAAGTCCTAATGATGGGGGACAATCTACAAATATGTATTCATATTTATCTTTAAGTGGGGCAATAGCATTCTTTAAGCGATTTTCTCGAGCCATTAGTGGGACAAGCTCTATTTCTGCGCCTGTTAAATCAATATTTGACGGGACAATGTCCATATAATTGATAGAGGTTTTTAGCAAAACCTCATCCATAGCCTTTCCGTTTATTAAACAATCATAAACGCTTGCTTCAACAGTATAAGGGTTTACGCCAAGACCACTTGTTGCGTTGCCCTGAGGATCCATATCTATAAGGAGAGTTTTCTTCTCCATGGCTCCAATGGATGACGCAAGATTTACAGCAGTTGTTGTCTTACCTACGCCACCCTTTTGATTTGCAATCGCTATAACTTTTCCCATTTTATCCCTAACCAATTATTTTAGTTCTGAAAGATTTTACATCAAAGGTTAAATTATGTCAAGAAT
>CAIYPD010000122.1 GCA_903928075.1 Candidatus Firestoneibacteriota bacterium | reverse complement strand
GCGGAAAGGAAGGATGTCCTTTATGCCTCATTTTTTCTCCTTTCACTGATTTCTTATCTGCAGTACCGGAAATCAAAAAGCGTAAAATACTATTACCTGGCGCTGGTAGGATTTGCTTTGTCCTTCTTCTCAAAAGCAATGGCGGTAACTCTACCTTTTGTGCTGCTATTAATTGACTATTACCAGGATAAAAGCTTTGATAAAAAAAGTTTTCCCGAAAAAATACCTTTTTTTATTCTGGCGTTGATTTTTGGTATTGCTGGTTTTCTTATGGAGAAAACGCACGGCGCCGTTAAACTGGAAAATTTATCCGCCCCGGCAGATAATATGCTGAAAGGCATATATAGCCTGGGTTTTTATCTCTATAAATTATTAGTACCGCTGAATCTTTCAAATATTTATTCCTATCCCGCAGGCATGGCAGGAATGCTTCCTTTGCTGCTTTTTCCCGCCCTGGCGGGTATTACGGTTATTGTTTTAAAAAACAAGGTCATTAAATTCGGCGCCATGTTTTTTGCGATTTGCATTTTACCGGTACTGCAACTTTTACCATTTGGTGTAGGGGTTTTTGCGGACAGATACACCTATCTACCCTCTATCGGATTGTTCTTTCTTGCCGGACACGGATTAGAGAAACTTCGCGAAAAAAATGATGAGAAAATAAATAAATTACTGTCAGCGGGGGTGGTAATAGTCTTTGTCCTTTTGGGTGTACTTACCTTTGTGAGATGTTTTGCCTGGTATGATGGTGAAGCAATATGGACAGATGCTTTAAAGAAGGATAATAACTCTAAAATAGCAATCCATAACCTATCGGTACTGTCTTTTCAAAAAGGCGACTACGACAAGGCGCTTTTGGGCTTTACCAGAGCGTTACAACTTGATCCGGGTTTTAATTTAGCTTATAGTCAAAGAGCTCAAGTTTATATCTCCCTGGGTGATTTTACTAAAGCTCGGAAGGATATAGCTCAAATAATCAGTAATAATCCTAAGGCCGGGGAGAGTTGTCAGCAGTTATATGAGCTATGCGACAGGATGGAAAGCAAAGAAAAACGCGGAATTAACAGAGAGGAAGCACTGGTTGTAGAAGAAGGCCGGTCTTGTCTTGCCCGCGGTAATTACAAAGAAGCCATAATTAAATATACTAAGGCTTTGACCTTAAGTCCCGGTAATCCGGAATACTTAAACAATCGGGGCGTTGCTTCAAGTGCAATAAATGATAACTTGAGTGCTTTAAAAGATTACGATGCAGCAATTAAAGCCATGAACAACGAGGCTTTGCCCGAGTATTATTTTAACCGGGGGAACATTTTTAGAAAGTTAGGCGAGCAGAATGAAGCGGTTGCGGATTACACGAGGGCGATAAAGAAAGAAAGCGGCAAGTCTGACTACTACAATAACCGCGGAATTTCTTATTACAGTCTTAAGGACTATAAACGGGCGCTTAATGATTTTGAGCAGGCAGTGATACTAAATCCCGGGAACAAGAGTGCTTTGAAAAACAGGGATACGCTGATACAAAAAAGTAATCCAATAAAAACACAATAGTTGAATAAACAAAAGTTATTACGAGACATAAGTTTAGACAAGTGAAGATGTCCTATAAGAAGTAAAGTAAAATTTAAAGGTAGTAAACATCTAAAGATACCCTCATCCATACCTTCTCCCGGGGTAGAGCAATGGAACAATAGAAAATAGATAGAAGAAAAACAGGATGAATTATGAGAAGTTGAGCATAGCGAAATCCGCCAACGCTTTGTGGCGGAGAAGCTGATGAAAAGGAGAAAAATATGATGATTCCATCTTTGTTTTCAGTAAGTTACGCCGGCCTCTGGGGACAGCATAAACTAGATACTAAACAATTTATAGTAAAGGCGGCTAAACTCGGATATCGCGCGGTTCAAATTGCAGGGAAGAAACCTCATATTTCTTTTAATCATATTACGGATAAAGAATTAAATGAAATTAAAGATACGGCTAAAAAATATAAAGTCGAGATACATACGATTGCAGGCTATAACGATTTTACAAGCGGCAAGGGTTCTATAGGTAACCCTTTTGTTGACATTCAAGTCGGCTATATTAAATCGTTGTGCGTTATTGCTAAAAAACTGGGTGCTAAACAGATTAGAATATTCAGCGGCTACTTTTATGACCTCGACAATTACATGGAAGAGTGGAAAAAATGCGTTGAGGCGGTTCGGGAGTGTTCAGAAATTGCGGAAGATTACGGAATTATGATAGGGTTGCAGAATCACCACGATGTAGCGGTATCTACGGAGAGCTATATCGAGTTTTTAAACGATGTAAATCACCCTAACTGCAAAGCCATGTTTGATCCCTGGTCTCCTGCCTTACACGGAGATGACCTCTATCAAGCAGCAAAGCAGCTTGCTTCCCGGATGATTCAGACAACGCTGGCGGATTATGTTAAACTCCGCCGGTTCGCCTATATGCCGGGTATAGTGAATTATAAACCTTTACCTGAGATAATTAAGGCAGTTCCTATTGGCCAGGGATTTATTGATAATAGAGCTTTTTTCGACGGCCTTAAAGAAGGTGGTTTTAAGGGTCATGTAATTTATGAGATGTGTTCACCTCTTCGGGGCGGTGGCTCGGAGGCGAACCTTGATAAAGCCGCAAAGCTTAGCCTGGCAGCCATTAAAGAACTTATCTCCTGACTTCCTTTGACAAAAAGCCACTTAGTCGGTTAGTTCCTGTTAAAGTGCACATTTTAGGAGCAACTGGTCAATGCCATCCGAATTTGCCTTTTTTTATGCTTCTTTGATTTCCAATTGTAAATATTTTTAATTAGTTCTATAATGTTATGAGATATGAAGAAGCTTGATTTATTAAATATTTCGGATAAACAGGCAGACCCGGATGCTGTCTTAATGCTAAGTGTAAAAGATGGAAATCTTAAGTCTTTTGAAACGCTTGTAAATAAGTATAAGGCGCCGCTGCTAAATTTTATTTTCAGATTTATTAGAAACAGTCAAATCGCCGAAGAAATAGCTCAAGAAACATTCTTTAGAGTTTATCGCGCGCGCATGAAATACAAACCTGCAGCAAAATTCTCAACCTGGCTATACCGGATTGCAACAAATCTTGCCTTTGATTTTAAGAAGAAAGAAAAAGGAGATGCCATCACTTATTCAACATCTCTACAAGGTAAAGAGGCGGATTTTGAAAATAAAGATAAACCTGTTTATTACGGCATTGAAAAAAGTCAAATGGATAATTCTATTCAGACCGCTCTTCAAAACCTTCCTGAAAAACAGCGCTTAGCCTTAGTTCTCAAGGTCTACGAGGATAAAAGTTACTCTGAAATCGCTGAAATAATAGGTTGTTCAAAAAATGCCGTAGAATCTCTGATATTTAGGGCCCGCCAGAACCTTAAAATTGAAAATTTCCGTTAAAAAACCCGCAAGTATTTCAATTATTTAGCGTTTAACTAAGTAGGAGATAAAATGAGAATATCAACGGGAAATTGCGAACAGATTAGTTTAAAAATACCTGCTTTTATTGATGGAGAACTTAGTGACATTGAAAGTAAGTCGGTAAAAGAGCACATTAAATCTTGTAATAAGTGCAGGATGGCGTATGATAGATATTCAGTGCAGAATGAATTACTGAAAGAGATCACGAAAATAACCCCTTCTGATAGTTTCAATAGTAAATTGTTTCAGAAAATTGAGCAATTTAATATTAAAAGACAACATCCGGCGGATGTATTTTTCAGATGGATTCTTCCTTTGCCTGCTCTTTGCGCGGTTGTTTTGGTCGTTTTTATGGGATTTACGCTGGTTTCGCCGTACCTATATGCTTTGCCCGGACAAAATGAGACTAGCGGGGTCTTGCCGATTAATACCAAAAAGAGCTTAATATCTTTTATTGAATTCTCATCATATTGTGATAACCATTGCCGGCAGGTCTGCCGATATTGCAGGGTAACAAAAGGAAGTAAATGTATTTGTGGAGGGTGTGCCGATGAATCTGAAAAATAGTACTGCGCTTGCTGTTCTTATGCTGGGGATAGTATCTTTCTTTAATCTTTTTGGCCTTGAAAAAGCTGTTATTGCCATATTCCTTGGCTTTGCATATCTTAATGAAAGTAAAGATACAGATGACAGATTCAGATATTTTGTCTATGCCGGAATAGGTCTAGGAATTATAGCAATATTGGTTCTTACAGTAATATTTGCTTCAAAAAGCCCGAAGTTTTAAGGAGTTAAAAATGTTTAAAATTAAAAATCTTGTTGCCCTGCTTTTGCTTCTAAGCAGCGGCTTTTATGCCGAAGAACTTGACCTGCAAAAACTAACAGGCTTGGCCCTGGATAATAATTTGGAGATAAGATCTCTAAAAGAAATGGTCAAGACTCTCGAAATAGCCTCCCGTAAAGAGTCAACACTAGAAGAACCGAAGTTTGGCATAGGTATTGTGAACTTGCCGGTAAGTTCTTTTTCCTTTGTTGAGGAAGATATGACAATGGTGGAATTTAAATTCATGCAAATGCTTCCGTTTCCGGGGAAACTTGGGTTAATGGGTTTGTCGGCAGATTTTAATGTGAAAATTGCCGTGCAGGAGTTAGGGGCGAAAAAAAATGAAATTAAAGAGAAAGTCGCAAAAAAATATTATGATATCTTATATTTGAACAAAGCTTTAGAGATTTCCGAAAGAACAAAACAATTGTTGAAGAGTGCTATGGCCGTAGCCGATGAAAAGTATAAAGCAGGAACCGCCATGCAAACAGATGTCTTAAAAGCGCAGGTAGAAGTCTCAAAGATGGGCTTAGATATAAATATGTTTAAACAGGAAAAACAGACCTCTTTAGCGGTGCTGAGCGCTTTGCTCTTTGAAAAGAAGGCGCTAACACTGGAAAGCACGCTACTGGAAAGAAATAGAGTGGAATTAAGTGTGGAAATTTTAATTTTAAAAGCCTTGCAGAACAATCCGGAACTAAGGATGGCCTCTCTTCAAATAGAAAAAAATAAAATTGAAAGAAACCTTGCAGCAAGCCGGCTGACTCCTGATTTTAATCTTTCGCTCTCTTACGGCTTGAGGCAGGACAATCCGGCAACAGGTATGAAAAGAGCCGGACTGGTAAGCCTTATGCTTGATATGAGCCTGCCTTTTCTTTGGGGAGGCGCGGGGTTTGGGGTTCAAGAGAATGAAGCAGAGAAGGAAGTTAAGAAGTCCATATATGAAAATACTGAAAATAATATTATTTCGATGATAAAAGAAACTCTTTCTATGATATTTAAGAGCCGGAGTAATTTAGAATTATACGAGACAGGTATTTTGCCTCAGGCAAAGCAAAATATGGATGTTTCTCTGGAAGGTTACAGGTCAGGAAAATTGGATTTTTTAGCTTTACTGGACAGCCAGATGACTTTGTATAAATACGAGGTTGAGTATTACAAGGAATTAGCAGAACATCAAAGGAGAATTTCTGAAATGGAAACTCTTATCGGAGGAGAATACAAATGAAATGGCTTAGTAAAGGAAAAACTAAGTATATAATTACGGCTGTTATTGTCTTGTTACTGGGTTCAGCGGGATTGATTGTGTCCCTCGGGCATAATGGCAGCCTCGAAAATGAAAAACACGCAAAGTACCATTGCCCCATGCATCCTACTTATACCTCCGACAGGCCGGGAGACTGTCCTATTTGCGGTATGAAGCTGGTCCCTATCGAGGCAGCCCCGGAAGCAAATAAAGATGCTTCCTCCGGGAAAAAAATAAGATATAAATCAACTATGAATCCCAATGAAGTATCGGATGTTCCGGGAAAAGATTCCATGGGGATGGAAATGGTGCCGTTCGAAGTTGAGGAAAATAGCCGTACGGCAGTATCCGGTCAAGCAGTTGTGAATATTCCAGTTGAACAACAGAGGTTGATCGGGATAAAAACTGAGAAGATAAAAAATAGAGAGCTCCAAATAGCCGTGCGCGCGGCCGGAAGGGTGGCTCATGATCCGGAGCTATTTAACGGTATGGCAGAATATAAAAAAACGCTCGAAGTGTATGAGGATTTAAAATCAAGGAATACTTCGGCGGATATTATGAAGCAGACGGAAGATCTGCTAAATTCGAGTAGAGACAAACTTTATCACATGGGTATCTCAGAAAAGCAGGTAAGTGAGATATCTTCAAAAAGCAAGGATGACCTTTCAATTCTATATACTTCAAAGGCTATAAAAACTGCCTGGGTATATGCTCAGATATTTCCGGGTGAAATTGGATTAATAAAAGAAGGCCAGCAGATGGAAGCGGTTGCCGTTGCTATTCCCGGAAAAAAGTACAGGGGTAAAATAAAGTCTCTTGATACCCTGCTTGACAGCGAGACGCGAACCTTGAAAGTTAGAGCGGTAGTGGAAAATACGGAAGGTTTGTTGAAACCGGATATGTATGTCGATGTTGTTATTCATGCTGAGCTTGGTAAAGTACTGGCTATTCCGGAATCTGCGGTCCTGGAAACCGGAATAAGAAAAATAGTATTTGTAAAGGACGGGGAAGGAATATTCACTCCCAAAGAGATTAGCACAGGAAGGCAGACTGATGATTATTATGAAGTGCTTAGGGGAATAAAAGAAGGTGAAGAGGTTGTAACTTCCGCTAATTTCCTTATAGACTCGGAATCGAAGATAAAAGCAGCAATATCAAAGGTAAAATAACAAGCGCTAAGGCCAAAGCACTAAGTACTGAACAAGGAAATTATATGTATGCCGGTTTTTTTAAGGGAGCAAAATATGTTAGAGAAAATTGTTGATTTTTCTGCAAGAAACAAGTTTTTGATTATCATATTTACTTTTGTTGCAATGGTGGTCGCCTATTATTGCGTTAAAAATATACCCCTGGATGCCATCCCGGATCTTTCCGATACTCAGGTGATAGTCTACTCTAAATGGGACAGGAGCCCGGATATAATTGAGGACCAGGTAACTTACCCTATAGTCTCCAGTTTGTTGAGCGCGCCCAAAGTCAAAGCTGTAAGGGCCTTCTCTGATTTCGGGTTTTCATATGTTTATGTAATCTTTCAGGACGGTACGGATATTTATTGGGCAAGGAGCAGGACATTAGAATACCTTAATAAAATAACTTCAAAGCTTCCGGAAGGTGTTACCACCGAACTGGGTCCTGATGCTACAGGTGTCGGCTGGGTCTATCAATACGCACTTGTTGACAAGACAGGGAAAAATGATCTGGCGCAGTTAAGAAGTTTTCAGGACTGGTATTTAAAATATTATTTGCAAACGGTTCCGGGTGTGGCTGAAGTTGCTTCTATAGGGGGCTACCAGAAACAATATCAGGTCAATATTAATCCTAATGCACTTGTGAATTACAAAATACCTTTGATGAAAGTTGTCGAAGCCGTAAGGAATGGAAATAATGATGTTGGCGGCCGGCTTGTTGAGTTCTCTGGTGCGGAATATATGGTGAGGGGCCGTGGCTATGCAAAATCAGTTAAAGATATAGAAAACATTGCAGTAACAAAAAGCATTGAGGGTACACCTGTATTAATAAAAAATATCGGTAAGGTAAGCATAGGCCCTGATATAAAAAGAGGGGTTTCTGACCTTGACGGCGGCGGAGATGTGGTGGGGGGTATAGTAATAATCAGGCAGGGCGAGAATGCTTTGAATGTTATTAATAAAGTAAAGGCGAAGTTAGAGGATATTAAGACCTCTTTACCCAAAGGGGCGGAGATTGTGACCACTTATGACCGCTCGGACCTGATACACCGGGCCATAAACACGCTTAAAAGCCAGCTTGTCGAAGAAATGATAATTGTCAGTTTTATTATTCTGTTTTTTCTCTGGCATATTCCTTCGTCGCTTATTCCCATAATTACAATACCTGTTGCAAGTTTTCTGTCTTTTATACCAATGTATATGATGGGCTTGACTTCAAATATTATGTCTCTTTCCGGTATTGCTATTTCTATCGGAGTTCTGGTAGACGGCGCCATTATTGAAGTGGAAAATGCCTACAAAAAACTTGAAATCTGGATTGAAGAAGGAAGAAAAGGAGATCCCCATGAGGTAAGACTTCAGGCGCTTAAAGAGGTGGTCCCGGCGGTATTTTTCTCTTTGCTTGTTATTGCCGTCGCTTTCCTACCTATTTTTACGCTGCTTGATCAGGAAGGAAGACTTTTTAAGCCGCTGGCATATACAAAGACGCTGGCCATGGCCATAGCCGCAATTCTTGCTTTAACACTTGATCCGGCTATTAGGTTGATGTTTATGCGGATGGATTATTATATTTTCAAACCGAAATGGCTTGCGTGGACCTTAAATCAGGTTGTAGTTGGAAAATATTACAAAGAAGAAAAACATCCGATAAGCAAGATTCTGTTTAAATTATACAATCCTGTTTGCAGTTTTACACTGAAATATCCTAAAAGGATTATAGCCGGGGCCCTTGTTTTAGTTGTTATTACAATTCCCGTATATTTTAAACTCGGTTCTGAGTTTATGCCGCCTCTCAATGAAGGCAGTATATTATATATGCCGACCACACTGCCGGGTATTTCGGTAACCGAAGCCGCAAAATTGCTTCAAACCCAGGACAGAATATTAATGAGTATTCCTGAGGTGGAAAGAGTATTCGGCAAAGCAGGCCGGGCTGACACCTCGACCGATCCTGCACCTTTCTCAATGATGGAAACAACAATAACATTAAAACCTGAGAGCGAATGGAGAAAGGTTACGAGGTGGTACAGTTCCTGGATGCCGGAATTATTTCAAAAACCTCTGAGGCATATATGGCGTGACAGAATAACCTGGGAAGATATTATTAACGAAATGGACTCGAAAATGAAGTTCCCGGGGGTTTCGAACGCCTGGACGATGCCCATAAAGGCACGAATCGATATGCTAACAACCGGGGTAAGGACGCCCGTGGGAATAAAAGTTTTCGGAGCCGATCTTACGGAGATAGAAAAAATAGGGGCCAGCCTGGAAACTTTACTCCGGGATATTAAGGGAACGAGAAGCGTTTATGCGGAAAGGGTAACAGGCGGATATTTTGTGGACTTTGTTTTAAAAAGAGAACAGCTGGCAAGATACGGGCTCAGCGTGAAAGAAGCGGAGATGGTTATAATGACCGCTATAGGCGGGGAACCTGTATCAACTACGATTGAAGGAAGAGAGCGGTATACTATAAATGTGCGTTATGCCCGGGAACTCAGGGATAATCTGCCAAAATTACGAAGAGTACTTGTGCCGACTATGGATGGAGCCAATATTCCTTTAAGCGAACTTGCGGATATAAATCTTGTTTCCGGCCCTTCGATGATAAGGGATGAAAATGGAATGCTGGCGGGATATGTTTATGTGGATATTACCGAAAGAGATGTCGGTAGTTATGTTGCTGAGGCTAAGAAGGTAGTTTCCGGAAAAATAGATCTGCCGCAGGGATATTCACTTATGTGGAGCGGACAGTATGAAAATATGCAAAGAGTGGCGGAAAGATTAAAATTCGTAATTCCGCTTACAATATTTATTATATTGGTCCTGCTTTTCATGAATACAAAATCTATAACAAAGACACTTATTGTTCTGACTGCTGTACCATTCTCACTTGTTGGAGCTGTCTGGATACTTTATCTTCTGGGATATAACACTTCCATTGCCGTCTGGGTCGGAATGATTGCGCTCTTGGGTCTCGATGCGGAGACAGGGGTATTTATGCTGCTTTTTCTGGACATTTCCTATAATGACCGGGTGCGGAAAGGAAAGATGCGGACTTATGAGGATTTGAAAGAAGCAATCATACACGGAGCAGTAAAGAGGATCAGACCCAAGACAATGACTGTAATGGCCATACTGATGGGATTAACTCCTATAATGTGGTCAATGGGGGCAGGTTCTGATCTGATGAAAAGAATAGCCGCGCCTATGATAGGCGGAGTTATAACCAGTTTTATTCTTGAGCTTCTGGTATACCCTGCGATTTATATGATTTGGAAATGGAACTATGAAATGAAAAAGGGTATGGTCATTGGAAGTAAAGCCCCGTGAAGAAAGAGTGTGATGATTTAAAGATTCTGTGAATTGAACAACAATTTTGGAAAGTTGGTATTTACAAAGAAAGACCGGTGGTTTTTTTAAGTTATTACATTCATGGTATAGGCAGTTTGCTAATAAAAAATATCCTAAAAAACAAAAAAATACTTGACAAGAATTATAAATTTTGATATAATCACTACTAAGTAGATAGACAAAGTAGGCAAAATGAGGCGAAATGAGAATATCTTTTAAAGGTGATTATGCGTTGAAGACGATACTAGAGTTATCTTTAAGTTACGGTAAAGGTCTTATAAAAATATCTGATATTTCTAAGAGAAAGGACATCCCACTTAAGTATCTTGAACAGATTTTGCTTCAGTTAAAAGGAGCAGGCTATGTGAACAGCAAAAGAGGACCTGAAGGGGGCTATTACCTGGTGAAGAAGCCTTCGGAAATAACTCTGGGAGAAATAATAAGGCTTATGGAAGGGTTTACCTCGCCCATAAGCTGTGTGAGTAAATCCTGTAAGCTTAAAGACAGGTGTAATGATGAGACGCGATGTCCTTTCCGTCCTATCTGGAAGGATATCCGCAATATGGTTAACGGAGTAGTTGACCGGGTAAATTTTGAAGATATGTGTGTAAGTTCAGAAGACATGCAGAAAACAAAAACAGCAAATTATGAAATATAAAAGGAGCCGATATGGCAAAGATATTTGAAGACATAACAAAGACGATAGGCAGCACCCCGCTGGTGAAGTTGAATAAAATAAGTAAAGGCCTAAACGGTTCCATAACTGTGAAACTTGAAAGTTTTAACCCTTTGCATAGTGTAAAAGACAGAATTGCCCTGGCCATGATCGAAGATGCGGAAGGAAAAGGCCTTATAAAAAAAGATACGGTTATCATAGAGCCAACCAGCGGGAACACCGGAATAGGCCTGGCCTTTGTCGCGGCGCAACGAGGGTATAAACTTATCCTTACCATGCCTGAAACTATGAGTCTTGAGAGAAGAGCCATTCTTAGAATATTTGGAGCCGAAATTGTAATGACCGAAGGCGCAAAGGGAATGAACGGAGCCGTTGAAAAAGCGAAAGAGCTGGCAAAAGAACTAAAAAATAGTTTTATCCCCCAGCAATTTGAGAACGAAGCCAATCCCAGTGTGCATAGAAAGACAACCGCCGAAGAAATATGGAAAGACACGGACGGCAAAGTGGATGTCTTTATAGCCGGTATAGGTACGGGCGGGACGGTAACGGGAGTCGGAGAAGTATTAAAGAAAAGAAAACCGCTGGTGAAAATTGTAGGGGTTGAACCGTTTGATTCCCCGCTTCTATCCGAAGGAAAAGCCGGGCCGCATAAGATACAGGGTATAGGGGCAAATTTTATTCCTAAAATATTTAACAAAAATATTATAGACGAGTATATTAAAGTAAAAAATGAGGATGCCGGAGCTGCTGCAAAAATACTTGCAAAAGAAGAAGGTATCCTTGCGGGAATATCTTCCGGAGCCGCACTTTGGGCGGCCTTAGAGATAGCAAAAAGGCCGGAGAGTAAAAATAAACTCATTGTCGCTTTGCTTCCGGATACAGGGGAAAGGTATCTTTCTACCTGGATCTTTCAGGAATATTTAAAATGACAAACAAAAAATTCATGGAGGTATACTTCAAAAAATCGGCCATGTGAAGCCAATATTTTGTAAGTGAAATCTAAAAGAACCGGAATCAGTGAAATCCACTTTAAAAGGAGAAAAATATGTCAAATCAGGGTTTAGATACTATAGGTTTACATGCAGGACAGGTGCCGGATCCGACAACGGGCTCAAGAGCCGTACCGATATATCAAACGACTTCCTATGTTTTTAATAGTGCCGAGCATGCCTCAAACCTGTTTGGACTTAAAGAGTTTGGTAATATCTATACGAGATTAATGAACCCCACTACGGATGTGCTGGAAAAGAGAGTTGCTGCAATTGAAGGAGGGGTGGCTGCGCTGGCCGTAGCCTCAGGGCAATCGGCAATTACGCTAGCTTTACTCGGTATAACCGGAGTCGGAGATGAGATAATCTCCGCAAACAATTTATACGGAGGCACCTATACTCTCTTTCATTATACTTTTGCAAATCTTGGAAGAAGGGTTGTTTTTGTTGATTCAAAAAAACCGGAAGATTTTAAGAAAGCGATAACTTCCAAAACAAAAGCAATTTATCTGGAAACAATCGGAAATCCTAAACTGGATGTGCCGGACTTCGAGGCGCTGGCTAAGATAGCCCACGAAGCAGGAATTCCGTTGATTGTCGATAATACCGTAGGCGTGGGTATCATTAAGCCTATTGATTTTGGAGCTGATATTGTGGTTATATCCGCGACAAAATATCTGGGCGGGCATGGGACTTCTCTCGGAGGTGTAATAGTTGACTCCGGTAAATTTGCCTGGGGTAACGGGAAATTTCCTCAGTTATCCGAAGACGATCCTTCCTATCACGGTTTAAATTTCTGGAAAGTATTCGGCAATTTCCCGGGAGCAGGTAATATCGCCTTTATTATTAGAGCCAGAGTGAGTTTGCTCCGTGATCTTGGGCCCTGCATCAGCCCGTTTAACTCCTTTCAGCTCCTCCAGGGGGCCGAAACACTCGGCCTAAGAGTAAGGCAGCATTCAAAAAATGCTCTGGAATTGGCAAAATGGCTTAAAAATCATCCTTCAGTATCCTGGGTAAATTACCCCGGCCTCGAGGAGCATACAAGTCATGCTAATGCAAAAAAATATCTTAAAGGTAACTTTGGCGGGCTTATTGGTTTTGGTATTAAGGGCGGATTGGAAGCAGGGAAGAAATTTATTTCAGCTGTGAAACTCCTTTCGCATCTTGCAAACATCGGAGATGCCAAAAGCCTGGTAATTCATCCTGCTTCTACGACCCATTCTCAGTTGACTCCGGAAGAACAGGTCGCAACCGGCGTGACTGCTGATTTTATCAGATTCTCGGTGGGGCTGGAAGATGTAGCGGATATTAAAGTAGACCTTGACCAAGCGCTAAAAAATGCGGTAAAGTAGGTTAAACAAAGAATGCAGATTTCTAATGGTAAGACATTTTTGAGTTTTTCAGAAGCCTTAAGTGCCGGTATTGCAGGTACAGTTCCGGCATTTAACTGGCTGGTTCCTCTGCTTGACGCAAACGGTGCGGACGAAAAGGCACTTTTAACCGGTGCGGATCGACTTAGGGCAAAAACTATGGGCAACTCGGTTCATCTGAGAGGCCTTATAGAATTTTCCAACTTTTGCAGGAAAAACTGTCATTACTGCGGTCTTAGAGCAGTCAATCAAAAGATTAAAAGATATCGCTTGTCGGAAACTGAGATACTCGACACAGCCTTAAAGGCGGAAAAGCTCGGGTATAAAACTATAGTACTGCAATCAGGCGAAGATCTTCATTTTAGTTCAGATGTGATGTGCGGGATAATAAAAGAATTAAAGAACAAAACCAAACTTGCGGTTACCTTGAGCCTGGGTGAAAGAGACGAAACCACTTATGCGGCCTGGAAAAAAGCGGGGGCGGACAGGTATTTACTTAGAATTGAAACTACAGACCCGGTGATTTTTAAAGCAATTCACCCTGATAGTGATCTCGAATATAGAAAAAATTGTCTCTATATACTCAAAAAACTTGGCTATCAATTAGGCAGCGGTGTTATGGTAGGGCTTCCGGGGCAAACTTCTTTAAACCTGGCCGGGGATATTATCTGGATGTATAAGCTGGGAGTCGAGATGGTGGGGATAGGCCCTTTTTTACCGCATAAGGAAACTCCATTGAGAGAGGAAAAAGGCGGCACCTTAAATCAAGCTCTTCGCTTAGTTTCTGTGTTGCGGCTCGTATTTCCGTATGCACATATACCTGCTACAACCGCAATGGGTACGATAGATCCCTTGGGCAGAGAAAAAGCTTTAGAAGCGGGTGCTAATGTGATAATGCCGAATATTACTCCGACCGGGGTCAGGCCTTTGTATGAGATTTATCCTAACAAAATTTGTCTGGATGAGACCGCCGATAAATGTTTTGGGTGCGTAACAGCAAGAATAATCGGGCTGGGTCGTACCGTCGGGACAGATTACGGGCATGTAAAGAGAAATACAAAGTAAAATTCAATATTTCAAGGTGAAATACTTATGAATGATGATAAAATAGAAGTACCTAAAGACAGCCCAAACGGGATAGTAGAAACAAAGTATTTTGAATTTAATTCACTTACTCTTGAAAGCGGTGAAGAGCTTTCTCCTGTTACTATTGCCTATGAAACTTACGGAAAATTAAACGAAAAAAAGGATAATGCGATTTTACTCTGTCATGCTTTAAGCGGTGACGCGCATGTTGCCGGGTTAAGCAAGGAGACAGAAAAACTCGGCTGGTGGGAGTTCATGATCGGTCCCGGGCGTGCTTTTGACACAAATAAATATTTTGTAATTTGTTCTAATGTTCTCGGCGGTTGCAAAGGTTCTACAGGGCCTTCTTCAATAGATCCTGCAAAGGGCAAACCTTATGGCGGGGATTTCCCTGAGATTACTATCAAAGATATCGTAAATGCGCAGGTTAGATTAATTGAAGGGCTTAAAATTAAAAAATTATTTTCAATTGCCGGCGGTTCTATGGGCGGTATGCAGGTTATAGAATGGGCATATTCTCATCCTGAGAAAGTTGTCACGGCCATTCCCATAGCCACTACCTTTCATCATTCGGCACAGCAGATAGCTTTTAATGAAGTAGGTAGAATTGCTATTACGACCGACCCTAACTGGAATAACGGCAACTACTATGGCGGCAAAACGCCTGAAAGCGGGCTTGCTCTTGCCAGAATGATAGGGCACATAACCTATATGAGCGATGATTCAATGAAAGAGAAGTTTGGCCGGCGGACTCAAAAGATAGTTAAAGGCGGGAAAAAACTTAATACAGGTTTTGAAGTGGAAAGCTATCTCCGGTATCAGGGCGAGGCGTTTGTGAAAAGGTTTGACGCAAATACCTATATCTGTGTCACCAAGGCCATTGATTTTTATGATGCCGGAAACACCAAGGATTTAACCAATCATTTTTATAATACCGATATTAAGTTTCTGGTTATATCTTATTCGCATGACTGGATCTACCCGCCTTATCAGGCTAAAGAAATTGTGAGAGTTCTGAAGTTTGCGCAAGCAGATGTCACTTATTGCGATATTTCAAAAAGCTACGGGCACGATGCTTTCTTGATCCCGCACGAGGAGCAGGGGGTGTTGATAAGTCATTTTCTGGATAATAATTACCAGAAATATATTAACAAGAAGAGAGCCGGACAGGAGAAATAATTTGCAAAGACTTGACTATTCTATAATATTAAAGTTTGTCGAAAAGAATTCCAAGGTGCTTGATTTAGGCTGCGGAGACGGTGAACTACTCCGTTTATTGGAACAAAAAGAAGGCGTCGAAGGGGTGGGAATAGAAAATGATGAACAGATGATCTATTCCTGTGTAAAGAAGGATGTAACGGTTGAACATGCTGATATAGACCAGGGTTTGCCGGATTTTCCTGACAGTTTTTTTGACTATGTTATAATAAATTTCACTCTTCAAGAAACAAAAAAACCAAGCAAAGTTATACGCGAGGCCCTAAGAGTCGGGAAACATGTAATTGTTTCTTTCCCGAATTTCGCCTATTATAAGGTGCGCTTCTATCTGGGCTTCATAGGAAAAACCCCTTCAACGGAAGCGCTTCCTTACCGTTGGGATGAATCGCCGAACCTTCATTATTTTACAATAAATGACTTTATTGAATTTTGCAATGCCGAGAAAATAAAAATAGAAAGATTCACCGGATTTACCGGACAAAGTGTAAAAAAAATCCTTCCCAATTTACTTGCCGAAAAAGCTATATTTCTTTTAACCAAATAGCTATTGAAATCCGTTGACAAAATACAAATTATCTGTTATATATTACAATAGTTGTAATATATTATTATTGTAATATTTGAGGAGAAAGTATTGAATTACAACATTGATGAAATACTGAATAACCTGTTAGAACTTTCTTATGAGCTAAATTTTAAGATGAATCTGAGAATGAATAATAAAAGCATAGATATTCATGAGAAAGTGGCAAAACTCAATTTAGGTCCGCTTCATGTTGCCATACTTGCCATTATAAAACGGGAGAAACAGGGACTTACTTTGAGTTTAATAGCTGACAAACTCGGGGTTTCCTACGCCACAATGACAAATCTTGTCGACAAGCTGGAGGGGTATAAATTTATTGAAAGACAAAAAGACCCGGCTGACAGGCGGGCCGTAAGAATCGCGATAACCAAAAAAGCGGAAATGCTTATGGAAAGTTTAAAAGCGCATCATGCGGATGCATTGAAGATATATTTTGACTCTTTAAATGAAGTAGATAGAAATGAAATGATAGCAGCTTTTGATAAAATTCATCAAATACTTTTAAAGAATAGGAGCGGTAAATGAAAAAAGTAATTGAATTGATAGACATAAATAAGACCTACTTTACCGGGGCTATGGAGTTTAGTGCCCTAAAGAGTGTTAATCTTACGGTTCTTGAGGGGGATTTCCTCGCTATTATGGGACCTTCCGGTTCGGGAAAATCAACCTGTATGAATATCCTGGGTTGTCTTGACCGTCCTACTAAAGGTAGATATTTACTTGATGAAAAAGAGGTCTCTAAACTCAGCGACAGTGAGCTGGCTGAAATAAGAAATAAAAAAATAGGCTTTGTCTTCCAGACTTTTAACCTTCTACCCAGGACCGATGCCGTACATAATGTTGAATTGCCGCTTATTTACAGCGGCGCAAAAAATAGAAAGGACCTGGCAAAAAAAGCCCTGGATATGGTGGGGCTAAGCGATAAGTATAAAAATAAGCAAAATGAGTTGTCCGGCGGCCAGCAGCAAAGGGTCGCAATTGCCCGGGCGCTTGTAACAAATCCTTCTTTGATTCTGGCGGATGAACCGACTGGTAATCTTGATACTAAATCGGGCGAGGAGATTATGAAAATCTTTGTGAAGATGAATCTGGAAGGCAAAACGGTAGTTTTAATAACGCATGAACCTGATATTGCGGCTTTTGCGAAAAGAACCATTCATTTTAAAGACGGTGAAATAATAACGAAGTAACGGAAAGGCAAGCACTATCCTTACCTCCAAAAATACCGGCGCTTTGCCCGCCAGTCTGTTTGGAGGGGGCAGGCAAAAAGACTGGCCTCCTAAGGCGGGTAGTGCTTAAAAGAGTTACGGGCGACAATATCTAATAAAATAAGGTAAGTCGAATTATAAACAATGAGATAATATTTAGAATGTTTAGCTTAGTTATTGAATTTATGGAGGCAAGTTTTATGAGAATTATTATAGCAATACTATTTATATCGGCAAGTTTCTTGTATTCAGAAACTTTGACCCTTAACCAATGTATAGAAATTGCGCTAAGCAGAAGCCCGGAAATAAAGAATTTAGTGAATGATTATGAGTCAGGGAAGGCAAAGCTTAAAGAAGTTAGAGCCGTATTTTTACCGCGTATCTCTGCGGCTTTTTCAGCCAACAGGCAGGTGACCCCGACCTCTTCAACATTCGGACCCGCTGCGCTTCTTATGGGTATAGGTTCTGAAATTGACAATAGTTCCTACTCCCTTGGTCTGAATGCTTCGCAAAATATTTGGGATTTCGGTAAATCTCTAACGCTTGAAAATCAGGCGGTATTAGGGGAGGAACTTGCTTTTTTTGAACTGGAGAAAAAGAAAATAGAAGTGGCCTACAATGTAAAAAAAAGTTTTTATTCTCTACTCCAGGCAAAAGGAATGGAGAAAGTGTCACTCCTGACGGTGCGTGATATGAAACTTCTATTAGAATCTGTTAAAGCCAGAAAAGAGCAGGGTTTGGCTACGCAGGTGGATATAATGAATGCCGAAGTAGAGGTACTAAAATTTGAATTTGAAGCGAAAAAGGCCTTAAATCAGGTTGAACTTGCGAGTCTTTCCTTAAAAAACATCCTTGTAAAAAATGAAGAGGAAGAGCTTATCCTTGCAGAACAACAATTAAATGTCCCCGGAGAGATGCCCCTTGATTTAAAGTCTTTTGAAGAAGCCAGGGCAAGGTCAATTGCTTCAAAAATTGACTTTAAAGAGTTAGAGGTTAAAAGGGAAATTGCCGAAGCATCGGCAGGTGGGGCTTACGCCGAATTTTGGCCTTCCATATCAGGACAGGCCGGGTATCAATATACAGGAAGTGATCTGGCTTTGAAAGATAAATCCTGGAATATCGGTTTTAATATCTCTGTGCCACTTTTTATCGGTTTTTCAAGACTGGCCAAACTCGAGCAGGCGCAATTTGCGCTTAACAATATTAACTCAACCCGGACACTGCTGGAGCAAGCAATTATTCTTCAAATAAAAAGTAATTATTTGAAAATAAATGAAAATAAACAAAATTTTGAGCTGGCTGTTGCAAAACTTAAGTATCTTAAAAAAAATCTTGAAGCGGTAACCGCCAGGTATGATCAGGGCCTGGCTACTTTAACAGATTTAATAGAAGCGCAGACAAAGAAAAGCAGCGCTGAACTTGAGAATTATCAAGCGCTTTATGCTTATCATACGGCATTAAATGAGCTTGAATATTCCATTGGAGGAAAATAAATGAAAATCCGTGTAGTGATAGGTCTTTTTTTAACAGGAGCGTTCCTTGGCGGGTGCGGTATGAATGGAGCCGGGGAAGTTAAAACAGCAAAAGCAGTACGGGGCGAACTGGTAGTTAATGTTCAAGCCACAGGTACGGTGAGGTCAAATAATGAGGCGAAACTTACGACTGTTTCTTCCGGGCGGGTAAGCAGAATTCTGGCGGCGGAAAACCAGGCTGTGGGCAAAGGAGAACTTTTGCTTGAACTTGATTCCACGGCTCAAACCGATAAGGATTATAAGAGGATGATGTCTCTTTCAAAGAAAGGATTTCTGGCTCCCCAACAGGCGGAACAAGCGAAGGAACTATGGAAGAATACCTTTATCGCCGCGCCTTTTTCCGGAACAGTTGTAAAGAAATTTATTGAAGTCGGTGAGACGCTTTACGGCGGAACTCCGGCTCTAATGCTGGCCGATTTAAATCAGATGATCTTCGAATCTAATATTGACGAGACGGATATAGGGCAACTAAAGGTGGACCAAAAAGCTGAGGTAATTCTGGATGCGTACAAAGAAATTAAAATACCGGCTACGATAACTTTTATTTCAAGAAGCAGTCTTGAGGTAAAGGAGAAAGGCATAACCTATCAGGTGAAATCCCGGCTTGATAAATCGGCCCTGACTCTCAGGCTGGGTATGACCGGAGATATATATGTTAAAGTTGCGGATAAGAGTAATGTGCTGATGGTACCTTATACCGCTATCGGGGAGGACAAGGACGGCAAGTATGTTTTTCTGCCGGTAAACGGGAAAATTGTAAGGAAAACCGTAAAAACCGGCCTGGAAAGTTATGATAATACCGAAATATTATCGGGAATTAATGAAGGCGAAGCGGTGGTTGAAAATAATATTTCTAAGATAAAAGAAGGGCAAAAGGTTAAGGTCGTAGAAAAATGAATTTTTATGAAAGCGCAGCGATTTCCTTCAGTAACTTAAGAACGAATAAAATCCGTTCTTTTCTCACTATGCTCGGAATTATTATCGGCGTAATGTCTATCGTTCTTTTAATCTCTATAATCTCAGGGACTCAGTCCAAGATTGAGACTGAGATTAATTCTATGGGCTCTAATGTTTTACAGCTGGTGCCGGGAAACTCGGAAGAGATGCACGGGCCTCCGGGCGGGGGCTTTACCGTTAACAAATTTAAACTAAGCCTGGTGGATATGCTGGAGGCCAAGAGCAGTTATGCGATAAAAGCCTGCCCTGTTTTTATTACTGCGGGAGCGACCGTTAAATATAAAAGGAAAACCCGGAATACGACGGTGATAGCCGGGACCAGTCCAAGCTTCCCCTATATCAGGAACTGGAATATTGTTGAAGGTGTTTTTATAAAAGATGAAGATGTCCGGGCTTCCAGAAAGGTTTGTGTGGTCGGAGACACCATTGTCAGGGATCTTTACGGCGGCTCCAATCCGATAGGTAAAGATATTTTTGTAAACGGCAAGAAACTATTGATTACCGGGATTACAGAAAAAAAAGGCAAAACATTCGGGCAGGATCAGGATGACCTGATAGCGCTGCCTATTACGACGGCCCAGGAGATAATGGGGTCTTCAACCATAAATCAGATAATTATAAAAGTACCTGACCCCAAGAACACGGTAAAAGCAATGAATGAGATAAGAAGGCAGGTCCTTACACAAATGGATAAGGAAGACTTTTCTTTAAACAGTCAGAGCGAGTTACTTAAGACCTTCGGAAGTTTTGCCGCTATTTTAAATGTGGTTATGGGGTGTGTGGCCGGTATCTCTCTTTTTGTCGGAGGAATAGGCATTATGAATATTATGCTTGTGACCGTAAAGGAAAGAACCAGAGAGATAGGGATAAGGAAGGCTGTAGGTGCCAAGTCAATAGATATCCTCTTACAATTTATAACTGAGGCTGTATTTCTTGCAGTTACCGGAGGTATAATTGGAATTCTTTTGGCGGTCGGTATTATAAGCGCGGCTAATCCGCTGCAAAAAGTATTTTTGGATTCCGTGGTGGTGCCTTTAAAGGCAAATCCGACTTCTATAATCCTTGCTTTTGTGTTTTCCAGTGTTGTCGGAATATTTTTTGGGACCTATCCCGCGGTTAAAGCCGCCAGGACAGACCCCATAATTGCTTTAAGGTATGAGTAAAGTTAAGTAATAAAAGCACCAAGTTTAAAACAAGCACTAAGATCAAAGTACTAAATTCTAAACATTAAGGTAGTATTAAATATATTACGACGATCTTGTTTAGTATTTAGAATTTAGTTATTAGTTTATTTTCAAAGGGTGTTTTATGAACATTTCGGAAAGTTTAAAGATATCTGTTTCCAGCATGTGGTCTTCCAAGATGAGGACATTCCTTACTTTGCTGGGTATTATAATAGGCGTTATGGCAATAGTTCTTTTGGTTTCGGTAATCAACGGTTCAAAAATACAGATTGAAAATGAAATACTGTCTATGGGTTCAAACATGCTCATGGTAACGCCTGGAAATAGTGAAGCTTCTATGGGCCCCCCGGGTTCTTTTACGGTAAATAAATTAAGGATGAGACATCTGGACCTGATTGAAGCAAGAAGTAGTTACAATGCGGAGACCTGTCCGGAATATGATCTTATGGGAGTTATTGGGAAGTATAAAAATGAAAGTAAAACTATTTCATTTGTGGGCGGAGTCGGCGGTAATTTTGAAAGAGTTTACGCCTGGAAGGTTAAAACCGGAGCATTTTTTCGCCAGGATGATGTGAAAGCCGCGCGCAAGGTTTGCATTGTCGGAGAGACGATTGTCAGGACGATTTTTCAGGGTCAAAATCCAATAGGAAAAGATCTAATTGTGAGAGGGTTGAAGTTAAGAGTACTCGGAATAATAGAACCAAAAGGTAAGATGTTTGGTATGGATATGGACAATTCTGTTTACATGCCTATTACAACCGCGCAGAATATGACGGGGTCAAACGAAATACATCAGATAACTATTAGAATTCCTGATGCAAAAAATATTGATAAAGCTGTAGCCGAAACAAAAAGAACACTTTTATTGGACCTGGAAAAGACCGACTTTAGCGTTACCACTCAGGGGGAGTCTCTTGAGCTGTTTAAAAGCATTATGACTGCTATGGAGCTTATTACCTATGTCATTGCCAGTATCTCGCTTATAGTCGGCGGTATAGGCATTATGAATATCATGCTGGTCACAGTCACAGAAAGAACGCGGGAGATTGGAATCAGAAAAGCTGTCGGCGCCTCTTCCAGGAACATACTCTTCCAATTCTTAGTGGAAGCTGTCATAGTTGCCATTTTAGGCGGTCTAATAGGCATCCTTGTGTCAATAATGATACTCTCAGGGATTGCTCCTTTCGTACCTTTTCCACTTAAAGCCTCAACGGCTTCCATTGTGATATCTTTCACCTTCTCAAGTCTGATAGGTATTTTCTTTGGCACCTACCCGGCTCTAAAGGCATCAAGGACTGACCCCATTGTAGCGCTTAGGTACGAATAGTTAAAAAATGATTTGCCATTTATTTTTTTCAGTTATAATATCTGTGTCGCTTCCCAAAAATAATTGTAATAATTGTTGGTATTGTGTGTTATTACCAAGTCAAGATGTTAATTAACTACTACATCAAAATGTTAATGTTTTTTGCTAAAAAAGAGCATATTGCCTCTTTTTTAAGAGGCATTCGGTTTCTTTTTCCAGGATCGT